>BNWJ01000026.1 GCA_025998735.1 Alphaproteobacteria bacterium
GACGATAAGCTGGCACATAGGAGCAAAATCCAAAGCTAATATCAAGAGCCGTGTGCGGGAAATCCGCCAGCACGGTTCCGTGCGGGGTGGGGACGGCCGCCAAAGCCGTACCCCGTCTACCGCGATTATTCAGCTGGATTACACGGCACGGCGAGCCTATATGACAATGTGGCTTCTGAATAGCGGTCTCTCCTAATCTTACACGGATATGCGTCTGATGGTAAGGATTATTGTGATAAAAAAGTCACATTCCAAAGAAACACCGAAAAAACTTTAAACTAGAGGTTGAGTTGGCAAAATCTCCTCATATGTAAGGTGTTTTTTGCGTTTTGCACATTGTAAATCCAAAATGGACAACTCCCCAAAAGAAAATCTTGGTATTTGTTTGATAAATAACGATTTTTCGTTGCATAATGCATTGTGAGTATTGCGAACCGAACAAAAGTTAATTTTTTCTACAATCACAAAAAAGTTCGAAAGGCCTATTGCGAACCTCGTTAAGTTGGTATAGTTTCGACTGCAGGTGGTGGACGTGATATGTACTGCAGATTGTGTTTCTCCATCTGTGCCTTGAAGTTGTATTTTGTTGTAAGGAGGGGGTCATGAGAAGTAAAAGGTTTGCTTCGTATTTTGTTTTGGCGTCGATGGTGGCGTTTGGAGTGGTGTCTGCCGATAGTTATGTCGCGGGTGCTGCTAACGATGTGTACGTTTCTGATGCATCCAAGGAGCCCGATAGGGAGCCTGATAAGGATAGTAAGAAGAGACGCGGTGGCGTTGTCTACTTTCTTGTTGGTATCGGTGGCTCGTTTTCGGACAACGACCTGAAGGCTGATGTGAAGCATACGTCCGCTTCCGATGCTGCGCTCCAGGGATATCAGTCTGACGCCCCTGATGGTGATGGTACCTTTTCGTCGGGATATAAGCCTTGGTTAGCTAGTAAGGGTTATGGTGATGCTAAGATAACTGACTCCGATGGTGCAGATGTAAACAAGTTTGAAATAATTGGTAGTACTCCACATGTAGGCAACAACAAGGGAGACATTGTTGCTGTTCTTGGTGTTGGTTATGTAGTTTTTTTACAGAACAATTACTATATTGGTGTTGAAGGAATGTTTGATATTGGAAAGTCTCCTGAGTCCCACCTGAAAAACGGTAATGTGGATTTGACCATGAAGACTTCTGGTATGATTCCTAGTGCCACTGTTAGGGTGGGGTATTGTACTGATTGGCATGGTGTTTCGTTCTATATCAAAGCTGGTTGTGCGCTTGTGTCTTCGAAAGTCGAGTGTGTTGGTTCAAGTGATAAATTGAAAATGTCGAAGGTTGTTCCCGTTTTGGCAGTTGGAATGGATTTTCCGGTTAGTAATTCTCTAGCGGCTCGTTTAGAGTTTGAGCATAGGTTTGAGGGCAAGAAGGATGGTCATATGGATTTGTCCGATACTGTGATTAAGGGGGATCCTGAGGGTGAGGATGCTAATTGTTCTAGGTCGATTAGTTTACAGCAGAAAACAAAAAGTTATGCTGTGCGATTTGTATTTTCTTTGTCTGTTTAGTTAGTTATTTTTTAAATTATGAGGTTTAAATGAGAAAGAGTATATTATTGTTTTCTTTGGCGGCATTTTTCGCCAATTGTTCTACTGGTTTTACTCTTGAAGATAAGCAAGAGTTGCATAGGGAGTTTTGCAAGGGACTAGCTCTTGTTCCTCTTTCCGAGGTGCCCGCTAATGTGCGGCAAGTTGTTGAGGGCAACAAAAAAGTTCTCCATCATTTGGATGATGTTTACAAAGAATATCCCAGTGAGGAAGAACATAAGAAGGCGTATTACAAGCTGTTTAGCAAGAGGTTTTTGCAAGACAACGGGAAAAGCGTGGACTATGTTGTCAGCAGACTTGTGATTTTTGTGAAAAACAAGAAATCTGGAAGTACTGCTGTTGAGTCTGGGAGTACTTCTGTCGGGAATACGAAGGCTGCTGCGTTGGATAGTGGTGATGGTGAAGTAGGTAGTCTTGTTGAGGAGCAGAGGGAGCGTCTCAAAAAGCGAATAGATGAGGCTGTGGAAAGGAGAGATGAGGCTGACCAAGAGATTGTTGCTGCCAGGAACGAGCGGAATAAGGACAAGAAGGATGCCGCCCGGAAGAGATTTGATCTTGCCAGTCAAGAGGTGAGGCGCCTTCTAGATCAGCAGAAAGAGCTTCTTCTGTCAGGCGCTTCTGGTTCTCAAAGCGTTACTGGTGATAAGTCCTTTGTTGATAGTGAAGCTGCTGGTAAGTTAGCTGATGCTGACAGAGAGCTTGATGCTGCTATGGATCGTGGTGACTTTGATGGAGCACGCAATGCTCGGGCAAAGAAAAAGGCGCTCGAGAAGCGGTTATCTGGAGCGCGGCTTGGCTTAGGTGAGATCGATCGTCGGATTGAGTGTTTGGTGAAAGAGCGTGAGAGTATTGATGAGGAGTTGGATGACCTACGCAAGGAGCACGATATGTCTCTTTGTGCATCCTTGCAGATGGCGCTGAAAAATGAGACTCCTCAGGAAAGGCAATGTCGCGAGGGATTGGCGCAAGCCCTGCGGCTGCGGTGGGGAATACAGGGCGCTACTGCGAATCTGGGTCGGAATCAGAATCAGGGTCTGAATCAAGATCAGGGGCTGAATCAGAATCAGAATCAGGGTCTGAATCAAGATCAGGGTTGGAATCAAGATCAGGGGCTGAATCAGAATCAGGGTCTGAATCAAGATCAGAATCAGAATCAGGGGCTGAATCGAGATCAGGGGCTGAATCAGAATCAGGGTCTGAATCAAGGTCAGGGGCTGAATCAGAATCAGGGTCTGAATCAAGATCAGGGGCTGAATCGAGATCAGGGGCTGAATCAGAATCAGGGTCTGAATCAAGATCAGGGGCTGAATCGAGATCAGAATCAGAATCAGGGTCTGAATCGAGATCAGAATCAGAATCAGGGGCTGAATCGAGATCAGGGGCTGAATCAGAATCAGGGTCTGAATCAAGATCAGGGTCTGAATCAAGGTCAGGGGCTGAATCAGAATCAGGGTCTGAATCAAGATCAGGGTCTGAATCAAGATCAGGGTCTGAATCGAGATCAGGGGCTGAATCAGAATCAGGGTCGGAATCAGGGGCTGAATCAGAATCAGGGTCGGAATCAGGGGCTGAATCAGAATCAGGGTCTGAATCAAGGTCAGGGGCTGAATCAGAATCAGGGTCTGAATCAAGATCAGGCTCAGGCTCAGGCTCATCAGGCTAGAGATGAAGAAGAAGAGGAAGAGGAACGAGCAGTGGATTATGAGGAAGATGAGGAACGGTACGGTGATAGGTTTTGATGGCAGGGCTGTTTAATTCTCGAAAAGCAATGCTCAAATTGCAGCATTCTCGCGCGTCAGTTGTTCGCAGATATTTTGTTGATGTTTCAACGTTCGGCGAAGAGAATTAAACAGCCCTGGTTTTGATGGTTAGTGTTTAAATTATTAGTTTTGTTTTTATGAAGGAATATATATTATGAAGAAAAAGAATGTTTTAGTTGCTTCTGTAGTGGCTTTATTGGGGGCGTGTTCGTGCGATTTTCTGTCGGCAACGAAGAAGGACCTGGGGTCGTCGTTTATTTCTTCGACGTCAACGAAGAAGGACCTGGGGTCGTCGTCTATTTCTTCGACGTCGCCTCTTAACACGTTTATGCAGACTTCTACGCCTAGTCTTGGGCAAACTTTTCAGCAGTCGGTTCTTTCTCAGTCGACTTCGGCGCCTACCAAGAAGAAAGATGTTGTTACTTTTCCGGGTGGGCTTGACCTGTATATACGTTTTTTTTGTGCTCCATCTGTGAACATGAAGGGTTTTGCTGCGGCACTTGAAAGTCTTTTTGCACAGGGGAAGGCGTTACAGCACTCTAGCTTTGCCAGGGATTTGGTAGAATTTTTAAAGAAAAAAGATGGTGCTAGTGGCGGCGGCGGCGGTGCTGGCGGCGGCGTCAGCAGCAGCAGCGGCGTCAGCAGCAGCAGCGGCGTCAGCAGTAGTAGTAGTGGTGAAAAGTCGAAGGCGGTCCCTTACCCGGAAATGCTAAGAGACTTCATGAAGAGGAAGCTTCCAGACTATTTCAGACAGGTTAATGAAGGTAAGGAGACTTCTGCGGCAACTGTTGAAATTATGGAGGCGGCAGATCTTCTTAGGAAAGGGGTTGGGGCGCCACTTCTGCCAAAAGAGGAGCTTGAAAATGGGCTTGGTAGGGGAGATGTGATTGGAACGCTTTTGTATGCAGTTCTTTATCAGAAGTATAATAATGCAGAGAAAGTAGTTCATCTGCTTTTTGTGAGAGAAGTTCTCAGTATTGACGATATTATTGCTTACCAGAAGATGGTGGAGACGCACCCTAAACCTCAGGAACTTAAAGGTACGTTCGTCAGAGATAGAGAGGATATACTCATCGAGGAAAAGGCGGAGAGGTTGGGAGAAAGTATGGAGAAGCAAGCAGAAGAAATAGACAGGAAAGCAGAAGAAATAGAAAGACTGGAGGGACTTGTAGATCGAGAGCGCAATAGTCGGGTGCAGGCAGAGCTGCTTGCAGAGACATTGCGTCAGGGGGTAGCTCAAGCAACAGATGCTCGACTAGCGGCAGAAGAGCGGGTGCGTCAGTTGGAGCAGCAACTGCATGCGCTGCCCCCTGCAGCGGCTCCTCAGCCAGGTGTCGGTGCCGGTTTCGGCGGCGATGAGGATGATGATGATGATGATCAATAATTTGATCAACGTCTTTTAGGTTCTCTTCGGGGGCAAAACGGTAGCGTTTTGCCCTTGGGGGCTGCGTGGGGAGCTGAGGGTCTGTTTTTTCGATGTGCGGGGTTTTTGTATTTTATGTTGAGGAAGGTAAATTGAGAAATAGGGTTTTTGTGGCTGCGTTGTCGGTCTATTTGTGTGGTCTTGTGTCTGTTGTGTTTGGTACTACGGCAGTTGAGGAGGTGCGTGCTGCGTTTTGGAAAGAGCATACTGTGGTTTTAGAAGAGCGTGGATTGCCTACCGCGAGTATAAAAAACCTGAAGCGGCTTTATGATCTTCCGGTAGAGGAATTGACGTTGGCTACTATGCGTAATCTTCGGATTAGTGAGCAAAAGCGCAAGGAAACCCTTGCTCTTTTCCGTGAAGTTCTTGCTGAGCAGATTAAGGCTGATCTTGCTAGAGAAGGTAATAGGAGATATGTTGACCTTCTCAAAGGGTATCGGGGAGATGTTGAGGTTTTTCTTGATGCTGTTTGGCGTGATAATGCCGTCACTACTTTGCCACTCTCATTGTCTGTTGGTGGTGGTGCAGGTAATGGGCGCAATGCTGGCGGCTTTTCGAATGTTTCATTTCCGTCTGGGGGTATTGGTGCGGACTTGTCTTTCTCCACTTCATCGTTAGGTGTCAGTTTAGGAATAGGAAGTGGATTTCAGTCGTGTTCTAGTGATCTCAGTCGAAGCCATGGCCAAAAAAAAGGTCGTAGTAGAAAAGAAGGCAAAGAAGGCGATGTCGATGAAAAATCTTCGCAGCCTCCGCTTTCTCCAAATTCATTAAGTTCTGATCGGTCTTCTGCTTCATCGGCATCTTCATCGGCATCGTGTAACCGGGGCAAAAGCGGTAGCGGTGTTTCGCCAGCCAGTAGTAGTTCATCATCTCCGTCCTGCTCTTCATCGTCTTATAGTAGCTTAAATCCATCAGTTTCATCGTGTAGCAGTAGTAGCTTGAGTCCATCGGCTTCATCGTATAGTAGTAGTAGCTTAAGTCCGTCGCCTTCATCGAGTAGTAGCTCGAGCTCGTTTGCGTTGCCGAGGGATAATTCGAGTTTGTTGTCCAAAAGTTCTTTGCAGCTTAGAAGAAGAGGTAGTTTTGGTCATTCGTGTATGACTGAGACGCCGTGTCGTAGCAATGCATATCATGATACCGGTGTTTTTGCGTCTTCTAGTCCATCCTTAGCACGCCCTGTCTCTCCCAGTCAGAATTTTTCTCGTATGAATGGTTATACACCGCCACTAGGCGATGGTGGTGATGTAGTTTCACCGTCTGCCGTGTGTCCTCCTGATAGGCCGTGGTCTAATGTCTTTAGGCCAGCTAGTGCTCCTCCTGCTGATGATTTAGATGGTACTTTAGAACTAAGATCTTTAGCCGCAAGAGGCGAAGTTTCGAAAGAGAGAGATCAGTGGAGGCTAGAGCAACAGAAACTGGGACAGAGGCTGGACCAACAGAAGTTGGAACAACAAAGGCTGGCTCAAATGCTAGAACAGCAGAGATTGGATCAGGAGCGTGAGAGATTGAGTCATGAACAGCAGAGACTGAATCAGGATTATCAGGCTCAGTTGCAGAAACAGGAGCAGCAAAAAGCGAAATTGCAAGAAGAGCGAAAGGAGCTTCTGAAAGATCTTCAGGTTCTTTTGTCTGTATTTAGCAAGCCTCGTTCTGTCTGTTTAGATGCTGATAGTAAGGTTGCTATTAGTGGTACATGTAAGTTTTTAGGTGTGCGGAAACATCTTGTAGCTATCTCAGATGGAGGTGTGGTACTGTCTCCAGATAAGGTTGTAGAGGTGTGTGCGCGATTAGCGCGGTCAGTTTCCTCTGCCGATTTTAAATTTTTTGAAGAGTTTGAGGCTAAAAGAATGAAGGACGGTGATTACGATCTGGTTTGTCGTTACCTGTATAAAGCCTTTGGCGATATTATGATAGGTGGCATGGCGGAAGATATATATATCGGAAGGTCTAGGAGTATTGATCGTAACGGAGGTTGTATGATAATGTAGCCTTCTATTCTTTGTTTGCATTGAGTCGAACAGCGCCGCAGTCTCCTTGATCTGCGGCGTTTTTGGTATTTTTAGTCTGACGTAAATGAATTGTTAACCTTTATCAATTTATTCTAAACAAAATTAGTCGTGTTTTGTGGTGGGTAAAATGATAAGCTGTGCGCAAAATTTCATTCAGTGGCATGAGGGGATGTTGTTATCTCCGCAGCATTTTCAGCAGTCGGACAGTTATATCCAGCATTTGTTCAGTGTGTTCGGGTTATCCAGCTATACATTCTGCTATGGGGTACACGAGCTCAAGGTGGATACGTCGGCGCTGTCTTCTGGTGTGATTCGGGTCATGAAGGCGAGGGGAATCTTTCAAGACGGCTATTCCTTCGATTTCGACGCTATCTGCGATCGTCCACTGGAGAAGAATCTCAGCGAATATTTCACAAGTCATGCGGCTGCGGTGAGGGTGTACCTAGCTATTCCCGTAAGAAAAATCGGGAAAAGCGAGTTGACCGGAGATATGGCGCGCTACTATCCGGATGAGCTGATAAACGTGAATGACGAGAATACCGGCGATAATCTCATTAATATTCCGGTGCTAAAACCCAGGATGCGTCTGCTGACGGAGGATGAGGTGGATGCACGCTACACGAGTTTTCCGATTTTTGAGGCAGAAAAGGACGTGGATGGCGGCGTCGTCAGTACGAATTTCATTCCGCCATACATTACGGTGGACGAGCACTCCAAAGTGTCCGAGATGTGCCGCGATATCGCACGTCTCATCCGGAGTAAGGTGTCCTATTTCGCCGATAGAAAGGATAACTATGCCAGAACTGCGACGGAGGAATCGTTAACATGTCTGCGATTGCTGATACAGGCCGCTCTGCCGCTGGAAGCCATCATAAAAATCAGTGGAATACAGCCGTTTGAGATATACAAGTGCCTGCTGCATTCAGTATCCAATATTATCTCGGTAAATCCGTCGCAGCTGATTCCAATGCTGCCGAAATACGATCACAACGACATATTCAGGACGTTCGATGCTCTGGCGCAGTATGCAAAAAATATTCTGGAAAGCATGAAGCAGCGATACGAAATCGTTCATTTTGATAAGGAAGAATCGCTGTTTAAATTGCAGATGAAAAAAGAATGGCTGGATAGGGATGAAATCGCCATAGGAGTTCAAAAGGCGTTTTCGTCAACGGATGCTGATATTCTTAGTTGGATATCCGGAGTGCAGATCGCTAGCGAATCCATGCTTCATGCGATAAAGGACAGAAGAATCCTTGGAGCGGAGCGCAGCGTAATGGAGCGGGGCGCCTACATCACTCAGCCGAACGGCATGACCATTATGGCGGTAAAAACCAGAAGCACATACATAAAAGACATGGAAAAATTATGCCTTATCAATTCATCCAAGGAAATCGTGCCGGAGGAGGTAATTCTCTATGCAGAATGCTAGTTATCAACCGAAAGAGGGTGGGGGACATGCGCTGGATTTCATAGGAATGTTCGATGCATTTTGTCTGGAGATATTTAGCAATAGAGATAAGATAGAGGATAAAAAAGACGAGTTCGATTTCAGACAAATGCATAAATCGCTGTGTAATATCATTAAGACATCGCTGGAACACGACAAAAACCTGTCTTTTCATAAGGATATAAGAGAAATTGTTTACATGATGGCAGCTCTTGCGGACGAAATCTTCCTGAATATGGAATGGATTGGGAAAAAGTTCTGGGAAGAAAATATGCTGGAGCAGACGTTCTTTGGAACCCAAATCGCCGGAGAAGCTGTATTCAATCGAATCGAGGATCTGGTTATCGCAAAGCATACTCTTTTTCTGGAGAAAGCCGAGATATATATCAAGGTGCTTCTGCTGGGATTCAAGGGGAAATTCCGCGGAATGGATGAAGAACAGAAGCATATCAATGTGTATCGTCGAAAGCTGTTCGATTCAATAGCAAGACACGACATATCAATAGCAAATCTTGGTGGACGCCTGTTTCAGAAGGAATACACATACACAATTCCGACAATTCATAGAAAACTGCTGCCTGATGCGTCCATAATAACCTACATCTCTTCGTTTTTCGTATTTATGTTCTTGGTAATTAGTACGGTCGTCTGGATATTTGAAACGCTAGATTTACAGAGAATATTGCACGAAATTTCCATCATTGCCATTGGAGATTGATGAGATGGAAGATGACGCAACGGCAGATATTGTCGGAAATAATGTGGATGCCGCCCAAAGTGCTGTCGAAGCCACCGTCGCAACTGGTATGGATGCCGTGCAGGGAGGCATGGATATCGTACAGGCTAAAATCGATCTTCTGAGGAGTAATTTACTATCCATTCCCAAAGATGTGATTCCGGCCATTACGATGGGCATGATAATCGTTGCGATTTTTCTCGTCATTGTTTTTTTCGCGCTATGTATTTTTTACATAAATTCCAAGCCGACACCGAAAATACAGAAGAAAAAGAAAGATGACACAAAAAAAGATCTCCTAAAAGAGAGAATGCGCCACGAGGATCTTCCGATTATTTCCGGAAGGCTAGGGGAGATATTGACTCTGAACGGACTCCTCAAAGCTGGACCGGTAACGAAAATGTTCTTCCAGATTATGGAAGTCATTAAAAACAGCACCTACGATTTGCGCTGGAGATATAAACTTCCGTTTTTCATGATGGTCGGGCCGGAAGATAGCGGGAAAAGCACCATACTGGATAGCTTGGGTTTCGAATATCTAACGGCAGATGGTTCTTCCGTAGATCCGCTGTGGAAATTGTTTAAAAAGGCGGCTGTTTTCGAATTTCCGAGAATGGAAACGTCGGAGGATAAAAACAAATTCTGGGCGTTTATCAGCGAGTTGTTTCTGTTTATTCGTCCGAGACGTCCTCTGGATGGAATCATTTTGACTTTGCCGGCTGATATGCTGCTTTCTGACGTCGTTAACATAGAAAAACATGCTCAGGAAATGTTTGATAAAATATTTGCGTTTCAGCGAGAAGTTAATTTACGTCTTCCCATATATTTAATCATTACGAAGTCGGATTTAATTCCGGGATTTACGGAATTTGCGCATCTCATGACTGTGGAAGCGGAACAGCATATTTTCGGTTGGTCCAATCCGTACTCCATAGGAAACGCGTTCTCCATCGCCTGGATAAATGAAATTTTCGATACAATTAATGCCGGCATAAGAAAAGCAACATTGAGTTTTTCACGGGGAAATGTATTTCACAAAAATATCGATAAGGCTATTCTTTTTGGGGCTCATTTCAACAGATTAAAGAAACCGCTGGCGAAATATTTAAACATGATGTTCCAGGCGCATAATCCTATGGATGGACTGCTTCTGAGAGGTGTGTATTGCGTTGGGAAACAAGTGGACGCACCGTTATCCGATGAGCTGCTGCAGCCAATGGCTCTGAGTCCACAGCAGCTGATGTATAACGCAAATGCCAATATTGGTAATTCATATAATAACGACATCTATTTTGTTCAGGATTTGTTTTCAGAAAAGATCTTCAAGGAATCCAATATAGCTGCCCCAATAAAAATAGACACCATTGATCTAAACAGCGTTAGCATGCGGAATAAGATGATTTTCGCTTCCGGAGCTGTAGTTATTTCCTTCGGATGGTTCTATGGAAATCATAAAATAAAAGCGAAATTCGTGGATTATTATCATTCGCTGTGTACCGTAAAGTCGATGATGAGCAAAGTTATGTTTTTGGAAAGACATATTCACGACTCAGAAGATCAATACGCCATAAACAAGCAGATAGTTAGTCTGCTACAAAGTATGCCGGCCGTAGATAAATTGGATGTGGTATCGGTGTTTGTTCCCCAGTCGTGGTTCTCGAATATACGCGAAGAAATAATGAATACGTTTGGATTGGTGTTTGATTCTGTCGTTGTAAAAGCCATGTACATCGATCTTAATATGAATACGAAAGAAATTATAACAAGGCCGCAGGTCGAGCATCTTGATGACACCAAAGACATATTTGACATAAATTCGTTTGGTAGCTTCAAGGCACTTTTGGAATTCTCCAAGAAAGTATCTACTTTGAAAAGAGTAAGTAAGGAATATAACGAAATCCGACAGCTGGAAGACAGAAAGAGCGTGATGGATCTTACTACGACTCTGTTTAATGATAAATTTGATATATCAGATGAAATTAAGACACGTCTTCCGAACAAAAAGCTCATGCCGCCACAATTTCGTTTGGATGCGTTTCAATTGCCAATCGAAAATAATCTAAAGCTTCTGTTTTCTTTGTTTTTGGACGAAGTTTTCAGCGATACCATCGATAAAATATTCAGGACAATTGCCGGCGACATAGATAGAGTTATGTCCGTTTCCAAGGAATCCACCATAGATTTTTCACCGCATGATTTGGCCAAACTTTATCAGAAGACTCTTCTGATTGGCGATGTTCTCAAAAATAAGAATTTTCTGTGGATATCGGCCGATCATTTCTCTCCAACGCAGAAATATGTTGAGATGATGAACATGTTCGGAGCTTCCGATGTCATTCGCCGAGATTGCATGAAAACTCTCGTGAAAGCGGCGGAAGTGGAATTCCATAAATTCAAAGATAAACTGAAAGAATATAAAACGAATCTTACGGGCAATTTATTGGCGGAAAATCTAACTGCTCCTTCGGAAGGTTTCAATAATTTCCAAAAAGAATTGAAAGTCATGCTGGGATTAACGTTCATATGCATTGTGCCACCGTCTACTTTTATAACCGAGGTCATGGAAGACAAAATGCTCATCTGGGATCTCAAAAAGCTAAAGGAATTATCTGATTTAATAGATAAATATTATGAGTTTACGGCAACTATGCCGGCTGATATGCGTCCCCAGTATTTCGATATGTATAAAACGATATCCAGGAAATGCTTCTTTCCAACTCTCAAGTCAATTATAGGAACCGCAGAGCTCATGGACGATATGCCGTTGGGAAAAGCAAGAAGTTTGCTGGAAGATGCCTATAAACGTCAGTCCGATAACGTCAAAAGTGCTACGGTCATGATAACGAAAATCATAAAATTTCTAGAGGAAATATATGAGGAAGATAGTATTCGGGATTTTGGATTTTCCGACATGATAGTTTCGCATTATACGGTTCTCCTGGAGAAAATAGACGCTCTGTTCAATCTTGAGACGCCATATTCTTCCGGAGATGCGCTGTTTGACGGCTGGACGGGAGATTCCAATCCGAAATATCTGAATATAAGCGAAGAAGATGCACTGAAGAGATATCTCTCTTCTCAATTTGCAAGAATAAAATTTTTGGCGAAGGATTTGGCATCTCCAATAATCGATCTGCTGTCCATGCCCTATGTTTTGGATAAGGTAAAGCGCAAGGATCTAATTGATAAATGGAACGAAATAATAGCCAATGTCAATGATTATGAACTGCAGAAGCCTGGTAACTCCATTGCGGCTCTGGAGGAGTTCTTATCGGAAACTCTGAAGAAAGTTTCGCTGGAATCTTTTGATCCGCAGGGAGACATAAAAGTGGTTTCGGAGACCGGAGGAGACTTCTTTATGGGAAAGCGTTCCAATGTTGCGAAGGCTCTTTTGTCCAGGGCTGATCTTGTGCAATACAATAAGGCTGCTGCCGCGTACGGGAAAATCACAGAAGAATTTAATGCTGTCCTGGCCAATAAGTTTCCGTTCGCCGATTCCAAAGATGAAGTGAAGTTGGCAGATCTGGAAGACTTTGTGAGTCTATACGAGCAAAATTCGGCGAATCTTCTTGCGGTGTTCCAGAAAAACAAAGAAGTCAAGCAGATAGACGAAAAAGTGATGGATTTCTTGAATTCTATGGACAAATTACTACCATTCTTAAAGACATGGATCCAGCATTCTAAAGCTTCGGATCCGCAAAATGCATCTGTTGTATTTAATGTGATTCTTCGCCCATCGCCGGAAGCGGAGGCGCTAACTGCTTCTGTACTCGAGAGAATTATTGAAATAAATAGCAACACAATCACCGACAATACCAATGCGACATTCTTCAATGGTAATAAAATAACTGTTACATTCAATTGGGTTGGATCCGCCAGCGATAAACCGTATAAAGAAGAAGCCAAGGGTGATTTGTCCATAAGCGGCTCAAGCGCAACCTTTTCCTACGACGGCAAATGGGCGATTTTCCGAATGATTGAGAAGCATAAAATGGACAAGGGCGTGGAATATGCAAACGGAGCCATGCTGGAATTCGATGTTCCAGTTACTGACACGAATAAGGCCAATACACTTCTCACAACGAAAATCGTACTAAAAGTCACGCCAATGGCGAAAGCCGGCGACAAATTGAATGTCATCAGCTGGCCTGTTTTCCCGTCTTCCTGTCCAAGTCTACATAAGACAAACGACCCGACACCTGCGCCAAACACAACTGAAGTTCCAGATATAAACGCAATGGCCGCATCTCTGTGATTTTTTACTTGATTTTTAACAAAAAATATTATAAAATTACTTTCACATATGTCCCGTTTTTGGATTTTTCATAGCATAGGATTAGTTAACAAACAACCTGACCAAGTGCCTGTGGACTAATTTTATAATTCCATGATTCATGAAGGATATTTTTTTCCAAAGCTATAGCTTTAAAAGTTTTGTTGGAAACTTTTTTCGCA
>BNWJ01000027.1 GCA_025998735.1 Alphaproteobacteria bacterium
TTCAATGCACTTTGACAAATCCGATACGCCCCCTGTTTTTCTAAGATGCATAGCTCCTCATTTGGTTAAATACATCAACAGCTTAGCACATCTTATTTTGAATGAAAAGACGAGAAGGGTGGTAAGGCCCAGAGCCCTTGTTTTTCCTGATTTTCCAGGCTTCGGTATACGTACTCTTCTCGATGGTTGCGGATTATAGGAATCTCGCTTCAATCTGCTCACAAGATCCTCAATGTTTCCAATGAGATTCTTGTCATATTCATCTTTGCCAACTCCATCAACTCCGACTGTCTTCCTTCCATCTATCGTTTGATGCATTTCCAGAAGTACTTCCGCGTTTATCTTGCTACTCAAATTCTGAATGCGCAGATCGCCATGTTCTCGCACAAACTTACTTCGGAGGAGGCGCCTATTGAAAGGCTAGCCATCGTCCGCCGCTCAAACTGGACGTGCAGTTTTCCCGCATCCAGCTTTCACAAGGATTGCTTTCGCTGAGGCGATCGAGGGTATTAGTGACATCATATTTACGAGTCCCAACTCTCTGTAAAGTTTGGATTCCGGCAACGTTTTCCAGCCGCAATTCCGCCATTTCTTATGGCGATGCGACCATATACGACGCACAATCCATCCCTTGAGTTGGAGAAAAAGTCTGCGGACGTGGGCTTTTCTGTAGTAGTTGCCCCAGCCCCTAATGATTGGATTTAATCCAGCGATTATTTCCTCGGTATTTAGAGGAATTGTTCGCTTTGTCTTCGAACGAATCTGATCTTCGAAACGAGTAATAGACTTCTGTGTTGGATATGCATACATCTGACCTTGCCGAGCTTATCACCCCGTGAGTTTTAGGAACATCCACAAAGTATGAGAAAAAGACAGATAAAACAAAGTGTTAGTTATATATCGAAGACCGTGTTTGAAGTGGGATTTTTTTGATCGGAATTGTTTTTTCTCTGAGAACGTTTCCTGTTTTTTGGGAGTAGTTCCGATGGAAACGGCCCAATAGAGCGCAATTGTCAAAATTAAGATAAGATTTTCGATTCGTTTTTCATGCTTCAAATGTGTATTTGTGATTGCAAATCCGCGGCTCTTAAAATCCGAGAACAGGCACTCTATGCCCCAACGCATCCCGTAATCTAAAACCCTGTATTTGGAGGGTTTGCAGTCCATTGCAATAATCCATGGTTCCGGATGGCTTTCTTCATGCAAAAAACCAATGTTTGTGCTAATATCTGAGCCGTTGAAGCATGCTCCAATGACACGCGATCCATCCATTTTCCCAACATCTGCGGCAGTAATATTGCCTCCTTCGTGCTGGAATATGAGGTTTCCTTTCAATCGAACTCGATAGTGCCAGCCGGCTTTCTGACACCATTCTACAAAACTTTTTGTTCCATAAAACCTATCCGCTGAAAGCAAAACCTCAACCCCAGGCGGTATCATCGCCTTGACTTTGTTGAGCAACTCCTCCTGCTCCTCAAATCCTATGTTGCCTTTGGTTTTGACAACTTTCCACAAAATCGGAATCGCTCGCTCTCCGAAACGCGCGGAAATCATCAGGCATTGCAGATCGTCCTTGATCTGACTCTGGTCCATCATCAAAATGACAGTTTTCTTACTTTGCGAAAGCATTTCTGCAACCTCTGATATAAAACCACTCATAATTACATGGTGATCAATTAATGCACTAGATAACACATGCGAAATCCAGTATTCCATTGATTTATCAGTGCAATCGCGTGGCAAAACCGCCTTCCACTCTCCGCTATTGCTGCTCCGTGTAGTCAAGGCACAGGCTGCGCAATCAGCCAAATTAGCTAACGCCCTAACATCAACTTGAGATTGCAGCCTCTTCATCAAATCTTCTTCTATGACTTTTGCTAAACCTGCAACCGCTCCTGTTTTTAGTCTCATCTAAAACTCCAATTATCTCTAAAAATTATTGGAATTATAGCATATTCTTAACTATTGTAAAAACTCACGGGGTGGTAAGGATGGCAAGTTTTGTCACTAAAAAACTACCGCTTCTTCGTGAAAATGTGGTACAATCGCAGAAGTATACACATTCCAGATAAGAAGCTCGAAAAGGATGCTTCGACAATATAGACCATGGAGCGCTCTTGAAAAAGCTGAACACATATCCTAAGTTTGGAAGGAGAAATATTCCAGAAATCCAGAGCAGGAGCACCACAAGGCGGCGTCATTTCGCCATTGCTTGCGAATATCGCTCTGCATGGCCTGGCATGGCTTGGAATATTAGACAAAGCAAGCCCTAGGTGACGAACTCTTCGATTATTTGAAAAGTTCGCGAGGACAGGCTGGAAGGGAAAGATCGCAAATGAATCTATGCATAGTTCGTTGTATGAACGATATCTCCTGCGCAAAGGATGAGGGCAAATAGGAGCAGATTCAATTCAATTATGTATAGAGGAAACTTTAGATGGAAAATGACATAAGTATCTCTCAAAACGCCGACATTAAACCGATAAAAGACATAGCAGAGCAATTGGGAATTGCCGAGTGCCATCTGGAACTTTACGGAAATTACAAGGCGAAAATTAGCGCATCCCTATGGTCAGAAATCAAGGATAATCCCGATGGCCGACTGATTCTGGTAACCGCCATAAATCCAACTGCCGCCGGAGAGGGAAAAACCACCACCAGCATCGGTTTGGCGGACGCTCTGGGGCGCTTGGGACATAAGACTTGTCTGGCGTTGCGGGAGCCGTCTCTTGGGCCGTGCTTTGGCATGAAGGGAGGAGCGACCGGAGGTGGATATGCCCAGGTCATTCCCATGGAGGACATTAATCTGCATTTCACCGGAGATATACATGCAATAACCAGCGCACACAATCTATTGGCGGCAGTCATTGATAACCACATACACTACGGCAACGAATTGGACTTCGATCTGAAGCGCATCACCTGGAAAAGAGTGCTTGATTTAAACGATCGCGCTCTGCGTAACATCGTCATTGGACTCGGGAATAAAACAGACGGAGTTACGCGCGAATCCGGCTTTGATATCACGGTGGCGTCTGAAATTATGGCCATTTTGTGTCTATCCCATGACATGTCTGATCTAAAACAGCGAATTGATAGAATAATAGTTGGCTACACCAGAAAAGGCAAAGTCATAAATTGCGGAAAGCTGAAGGTCACCGGAGCCATTGCCGCTCTGCTGAAGGACGCCATAAAGCCGAATTTGGTGCAAACACTGGAGGGAACGCCAGCGTTAATTCATGGAGGGCCATTTGCAAACATTGCTCACGGATGCAATAGCCTGCTGGCCACGAAATACGCTCTGAAATTGGCGGATTACGTCGTTACAGAAGCAGGATTCGGAGCGGATCTCGGCGCGCAAAAATTCCTCGATATAAAATGTCCTCTGCTGGGAAAATACCCGGACGTCATCGTAATTGTCGCCACAATTCGCGCCATAAAATTGCATGCCGTGGATAAGGAGACTCCCCTCCCCTCCGGCTTTGCTAATCTACAGAAACATATCGAAAACATGCAGAGCTACAATCTGCCGGTGGTTGTCGTCTTAAACGAATTCTCGGACGATACTCCGGAAGAAATCGAATACATAAAGCATCGCTGCAATGCTCTGGGAGTCAATATGTCCGTCTCGAGCGCATGGAGAGAAGGCTCAGCCGGAGCCGTGTCAGCTGCTAGCGTGGCGCTGGACTCGTTTTCTGCCAACGTGACGTTGGATCCGTTTACTGCTTCGCTTCCGACTGAAAGGTATGCGGACCGTAGTTGCAATACTGAAAAAGAAAATGCATGTGCGGCACGCACCGTCACGCTGGTGCATAGATTAGCGACCACGATCTACGGAGCAAACGGCGTTTTGTATACACCCAAAGCGCGCGCTGTTTTGGAAGCGGCAGATAAAGATCCAGACGCAAAATTTTATCCGATATGCATGGCAAAGACGCAATATTCACTCAGCGATGACAAGACTCTGCTCGGGAGGCCGACTGGATTTCACATAACCATAAAAGACGCAAAAATAATGGCAGGAGCAGGATTCATCGTTACCTACGCTGGAGATATTGTTACAATGCCTGGATTACCGAGACATCCAGCAGCTGAATCCATCGATATCGAAGAAAAAATCACCGGATTATCCTAAGTGCTTGCGTCGGCGTTTACATCAGCGCTTGCAGCACATGCATTTATTTTCGCTGAATCAGAAGTAGGCGAAGTCATTTGTGCAGATGCTGCAAGCTCTGTTACAGACGCCCTAAGCAACTTATCTCGCAACTGAAAAAGCTTGATGATCTTTTTGTCCCTTTTTATTTTCTTTTCAGCGCTTTCAGGGTTAAATTTCTTGGACTCTATATCATATGTATTGGGAAGCATTCCTGGTAAAATTGATTTAAACACATCTAGCAGCTGTTTTATTTGGTATGTTAAGCCAGTTTTCTCTCCGTTCTCCATTATGATGTTCCAGTTTATAGATTTGTTGGTTTTCAAGATGTTCACGATATCGCAGATCCACGCTAGGCTTTTCGCCGATACTGTATGTTTGCTTGTATCCCAGAAAAAATCGTCATATATCAAATTACAATAGAAATTCGTAAGAACCGAAAATATTAGATTCTCCGTCGATGGAATAAGAACCTTTACGCCAAACGCGACGTCCCTCCTGGAAGATCGCCATATTTTATCATCAACGGAACTGTCTTCTTTTATTACGACGGAATGTATATCAAATTTCATATTATCGCTAAAAATCATATCCACGGAATGCAGTGTTTTAATAACAATAGTTGCCCCCATCTCCGTTGCTATCTCCACGGCTTCATCTATGCGCCTTCGCGGTACTACGAAATCCACATCATACATGTGTCTCAGATATCTCGGATACAAGTGGCGCATCACGAGCCCTTTTATTATTAGAATTGGTATTCCTCTCCGATTGAGTTCCTTGCCTATCTTCCAAAATCCCTCCAAAAGGAATGCGTTTTTGTATTGGAAATACCTCACTACGCCCTGAAGCACAGGCACAAGCGGATGCTTTATTCCCGGATGCCTATTCACCAAAAATGCCAGCAGGAGATTTACGCCGAGAAATTCGTCAAATATATCGTATTGGGATAATATATCAAGTACATCGTTCTCAGTTGTGTTGTCGGCAAACATAAGTCGAAGTAGGCGTATATCTTTCTCTCTGAATCCGAAATATTCGATAAAGCTATCATTTTCCGATTCTAACATTACTGAAAACTCACTTCTTCTGCGGTTATAAAAGCATCATTCCATACAAGTGATCGATAATTCCAGCAAAGACAGCAGGGAGCATCTTCGGAAAGTTCACCTCCCATGAGCATCTTTTTCATGTTTTGTACGATTGGAGCTTCCAGACATTCCTTTAATCCAAGATCGAACACGTTGAGATCGGCAATACCAACGTCATTGAGATGGCACCCCAGAAATCTACCATCATAATTAATTACCGGAGCTTCCCATAAGATTGTACACGGAAGAAATTGCGGTCTTAAAAATGCATCGGTGTATTTTGGAATGACTCTTTCGTAAACTAATCCCGTTTCTTCCCTTATCATTTCAATATCTTCAGGAATGTATCCCAAAAGATCCTTGCGGAAGTATAAGTCAATACACAGCTCCTCAGCGATCTGCTTTGCCCTACGCAATTCCTCTCTTGAGCTGTTATGCTCGAATATCACGTAGGATAAAATCAACTGCGGCCATGCACTTGAGTATTTCCTTTTATACTCACAAAGACTTTTGACATTGGAGATCATGGGGGGGAATTTTCCGTTGCGTCTATATTTTTCGTATGTTTCTTGGCTTGTTCCATCTAGATTTATGCACATTCCTTTGAAATCATACTTGACCATAGATTCAATGGCACCATCTTCTACATCATTGAAATTAACTCCATGCCACGCAGTGAGCGATACGTCCTTGGAATACGCAAATTCTATGATCTTCTGCAGGTCCGGATTGAGAAAAATCTCTCCATGACTGACCAGCTCGACTATTTTCACGAACGGATTCATCTGAACAAATTTTTCAAAATCTTCGTATTTGAGATAGCCTGCTCCGAAATTACAATACTCCCCCCTTCCAAAGGCGCATCCGGGACAGGAAAGTTGGCACAGAGTGCACGTTTCCAACCTAATGCGCTCAGGTAATTTTAACGTGTCAAAAGACAAGAGCACCTACCCATCCATCAAGATCTACCAACAAAAATTAACTCACAAACAAAGTAACGCATATGCCGTGTTTTTTCAAGAAATATGAATATAATTTATGCAAAAATCATGAAACATCCCCCTCCCCTACTCGCAAAGCGCTACCAAATTGAGAATGTGCATAGAGTGAGGTCTATCTTTACTTTTTTGCAAGGTCTCTCAATACTTGTATCAACCCCTCCACAGTCCCACGGATGCGCGCATACTCGCCTCGCGAAAATGGACAACGATTGTCAACCGAGTAATCTATTGTCGTTAGATCCAGATCTTCGCAGGTCTTCTCAAACCAAGCAAGGTAGTCTACAGGGTATACTTCCATCGGCAACCCCTGGTTCTTCCATTTTAATATTTCTTCGTTTACACGTTTCCCGACTTCTTGCAGATGAAGGACACGACGCAATTGCGACGGAGGTGGTGGCGGCCGGCGTTGCAACCACGATGGAGGCGGCAGCAACGGCTGAGGTCGGGACAATAGTGATTCTGGTTGCGATTGTGGCAGTGGCAGTTCCATTGGCGGAGGTGGTGGCGGTAGTTGTCCTTGCGTCCGCGATGGAGCCGGCGGCGGCGGCGGTAATTGTGACAGCGATGGTTGAAAGGGCAGCAATGGAAGCAACAACATGGTTGGCAATAGATCGCCAGCACGAGCTGGTCTTATGTGACCAACAATATCAGCCGGCGGAGAAGTCAATCCGTCAGCAGAGGAAGCTGGCTCTGCACGAAATGGATCAGATGCAGAACTTCTATCGGACATGTTGCGAATCCATTCATCTTTTGCTTTACAATAGACTTCGAGAGATTGCAGCCCCCTTTCTGCACGGTCGGCGAGTATATTAATTATTGCAGTCCTACGTGCTGGATTTTCCGCGCAATGTTCAAAAGCAGTCAATTTTCCCTTAACATTGCTGAAACTCGAATTCGCGTAATTTGCCCCAAAACCCGAATTTGGGTAAGGACGCCAATTTGGACTAATATAGGTTACGATATTGCGTAGCCTTGCAGCCAAGAGTTTAATCCTTTCTTTGTCCTTTTGGCCTTGTCGTCCTTGTAGGCAACATGATCTCCAAATTTCATTTGCTTCTGCATAAAGACCGTTGATTTCATCGTGGCTATGCTCTTTTACGATGCTACTACCACTCCCTTTATTGCTTTCTGTGGTCAGCGTATCTTTTTGCATACTACAGCCCATCTCCACCGTTGCACAAAAACAAAAGGCAACCATTATACTTGTGTTCCAGTTCATTTTCTTCTCCTTTAACTATCTCCAAACATTGTATTAAACATTAATTTCTGAACACGTAATTGCAATTATAGCATATATCCCTCCATACATTCCATACTTATATATGAATGATAACACATTAATTATTAAAAAAACGTTAACTTATTTAAAAATCACAAATATTGCCAATATAGTGAACTGCCATACATGCGCCATATTTTAATAAACAGACCATTGTTTTGTCGTCCGACTGATATTTTATCAGGCCTATTGATTTGTATCAACAGCGCGATTGACTAAAACATGTTATTTCATGTACTTTGTCTGTGATAAGTTAGTAGTATCAAACAGTGATTTTTTCTCAGAATTGTTCAGATCGAAGTAACGCCTGCGTAACGCTGGATCCAGTTGCTCATGTCAAATCTTCTTTAACATTGCAGGCACACATTGCATATATTTCAGGAGGTAGCAAAGCAAAAAACGCGGATACTGCAGCCATATTCGACATGGAGATGGACTTTCTCATCAACCAAACAGCGGAAATCTACGGTATTAGCAATGCCAAAAAGATATGCGTTGCGGTTTCCGGTGGATCCGATAGTATGTCGCTTCTGATGCTGGCGCACAGCTGGGCACGCAAAAGAAATTTCTCCATTAGTTGTGTCACTGTCGATCATAAACTGCGTCCGGAATCTGCCTCAGAAGCTCTTTTTGTGCGAGATTTCTGCCAATCCATTGGCGTGGATCACTGTATTCTGGAATGGAACCAACGTGACGTTGGATCCAATGCTTCGCTGCCTTCTGAAACGTATGCGAGCATCCGGCGTGATATAGATCACGGAGAGCTTGAAAATCTAGCACGTGAAGCACGCTACGGTCTGATCGAGAATTTCTGCAAAAAATCTGATATAAAATTACTACTTACGGGACATACGCTCAATGACCAATTGGAAACATTTGAAATGAGAAAACAATGCGGCAGTTCGGAGTTCGGATTGGCTGGAATGAGCCGAATTCGATCGATATCGGACGAACTAAAGCTACTGCGTCCCATTTTGAGGTTTACCAAGAAACAGCTGGAAAACTTTTTGATTGGCCGAAATATGCAGTGGAAAAACGATCCCATGAACGAAGATGTATCTTTTCGGCGAGTTTTTTATCGTAAACAAATTATGTCCTACGATGACGAAAAATTTTTCGGTTGCGTAAACGAAATGCTTCGCCTGAGGGAAATGAGAAATAAAATAGAAAAAAGTGCTGTTGCTCTCCTAAAAAACCAAGAAATCTGCGTTTTTTCGGATTTGGGATACGCTACCTTGAATTTAAACGCTTTATTGGCCGAAACAACAGAGGTGCAACGGGAAATCATCAAAAGAATCGTCTGGAACATCGGTGGAAAGAAATATGCTAATAATATAACCGAAGAAACTATCGAAAAAATTCTCGCTAAAAAAAGCAATACGATTGGACGCTGTCTGATAAAAATCAAAAAGAATACTATGCATGTGTTTCGCGAAAACAGAAACTTTGAGCGAGTACTCTGGGATCCATCGTCGTCGAATTCCTGCATATTTGATAACCGCTTCCTCATTTCTCGTCACCAGGATGAGCGCACCGACGTAGGGATCCATAAGAACAACACCGATTCTTCCACATTGCAGATAGTGCCGGCATACCATGAAGCAGAAAAGAAAACGCATGTGCGGCACGCACCGCTGGGATTGCCTTGTATCAGCAAAAATAATACAATCGTGTTCGTGCACGGTATTTTTTGCGATAGCCAGATGAAGGAAATTGGCATTAGTTGTCGGTTTTTGCATAAGGTTAATTTGTTTGACGTGTTTTTATAAATTGGGGTGCGATTAGTGAATAAAAATCATAAAAGTATTGTTATCTGGATTGCGATAAGCTGTTTCTTTTATCTCTTATTTCAGTCGTTTAACATGGGGAAGGAAACTGTTCACGAAGTTCCATACTCTGATTTTATATCAGATGTTAATAGTGGAAAAATTAATACAGTTATTATTCGTGGAGCCAGCATCGACTGCACTACCAACGATGGAAAATGCTTCTCAACGCACAACCCAAACGACCACGGACTCGTGGACAGGCTTTTGGCGAAAAACGTCAGAATCGTATCTGCTCCTGCAGAAGAAAACTCAACACTTTTGCATTTGCTATTTAGTAGTCTATTTCCATTGATTCTTTTGATCGGCGTATGGTTTTTCTTTATGCGTCAGATCCAGTCTGGAGGCAATAAGGCCATGGGATTTGGGAAATCCAAGGCGAAATTATTGAACGAGAAATCCGCAAAGGTTACATTTGACGATGTCGCCGGCATAGATGAAGCTAAGTTCGAGTTGGAAGAAATTGTCGATTTTCTCAAAGATCCGGGAAAATTCAGGAAATTGGGCGGAAAAATACCGCGGGGCGTATTACTCGTAGGCCCTCCGGGAACAGGAAAGACGCTATTGGCGCGAGCAATTGCCGGCGAGGCCAACGTACCTTTTTTTAGCATATCTGGATCTGAATTCGTCGAGATGTTTGTGGGAGTCGGCGCCAGCAGAGTTCGCGATATGTTCGAACAGGGCAAGAAAAGCGCTCCCTGCATAATTTTTATAGACGAAATTGACGCCGTTGGACGTCATCGCGGTTTTGGTCTTGGTGGTGGAAACGACGAAAGGGAGCAAACGCTCAATCAGCTGCTGGTGGAAATGGACGGATTTGATGAGAATAGCGGTGTTATCATAATATCTGCCACCAATAGGCCAGATGTCCTTGATCCGGCGTTATTAAGACCCGGACGTTTCGATCGTCAGGTTGTAGTACCGGCTCCTGATCTAAACGGTCGCGACAAAATTTTGCGTGTTCACATGAAAAAAATGCCGCTGGCGGCAGATGTGGATCCATTGGTTTTGGCCAGAGGTACTCCTGGATTTTCCGGTGCAGATCTGGCGAATCTTGTGAATGAGGCTGCGCTGCTGGCCGCTCGAAGAGAAAAGCGAGTCGTCAGTATGACAGAGCTGGAAGAGGCGAAAGATAAGGTCATGATGGGCGCAGAACGTCGTTCCATGGTCATGACCGACGACGAAAAGAAACTTACGGCATATCATGAAGCGGGCCATGCCATTGTCGCACTTAATATCCCGGAATCTGATCCAATTCACAAGGCGACGATTATTCCAAGAGGAATGGCGCTTGGAATGGTAATGCAGTTACCGGTAACCGATAGGATTTCAGTATCTAGAATAAAACTCGAGGCAGATTTATCGGTGTGTGCTGGCGGAAGAATAGCCGAGGAATTGATATTCGGAAGGGAAAAAGTAACCACTGGAGCATCGTCCGATATAGAGCAAGCCACTAGAATTGCTCGCCTAATGGTTGTAGAATGGGGCATGAGCGACAAGCTAGGGTTTCTTTCCTATGCGGACGAGGGCGCGCAGGAGGTTTTTCTCGGACATTCGACGGTTGCCAGCAAAAATCTGTCGATTGATACGTCAAAAACAATCGACGACGAAATAAGATCCATCGTGGATAGGACTTATAAACATGCCGAAAGCATACTAAAAAGCCATAGAGACGCTCTGGTGCTGCTGGCGGAAGGACTTCTGGAACATGAGACTCTGTCTGGTGAGGATATCCGTAAAATAATTGGCGGTGAGAAAATACAAAAGCAGGAGAGAGTAGAAATCGCAAGGAGTTCAGCAAAATTAAAAATGCCAACATCGGATGATAATCATGAAGAATCTAAAAAGAGGCCCACCAGAAAAAAGCCCCAGCGTAGCCCGCGTGACATTGGATCCGCTTGATCTTGTTGGTGTGATTGCACCACAGGCATCTATTCCTGTAGAGGAGGCTTCAGTATCTAAGATAACGCTGGCATACTCTTCGGAAAGTAGCGAAGCAGAAAACGCCAGTGTCGCAGACACCATCACGCGGGTGGCTCGGGCTAGACTGGACAAATTTCTCACCTCAGAGTTGCATGGCTATTCTAGAAGTAAGGTTCAAGCGATGATAGAATCCGGCAACGTATCTGTAAACGGTGTGATTGTATTAAATGCGAACCATCTCCTGAAAATTCATGATGGAATCACGATTTCTTCCGTTTTCGTGCCGGAGGTTTATGATTTAGACCCAGATGAGAACGTGGATTTTTCCATTCTGTACGAAGACAATGATCTGATAGTTGTCAATAAACCAGCGGGCGTTGTGGTGCATCCGGGAGCTGGAAACCAGCATCATACGTTGGCAAACGGACTGGCTTATCATTATGAATCGCTGTCTTCCGGCGGTGATTCTGCCAGGCCAGGAATTGTCCACCGGATAGATAAAGACACTAGCGGCATTCTTGTGGTGGCCAAAAACGACTACACCCACGAAAAACTAGCGGAACAATTCAAAATACATTCCATAAAGAGGAAGTACATTTGCTTTTGCTACGGAGTTATCAATCCAAGATGCGGAAAAATCGAGACTTTTATATCACGAGACAGGAATAATAGAATGAAAATGGCTGTTTCCAATAGCGATGGCAAATTAGCCATTTCCATGTACAGAACTCTCAAGATATTCTCCAATTTGGTGTCCAAGGTGGAATGTGAATTACACACAGGCCGTACTCATCAGATTAGGGTGCACATGACATATATTGGACATTCACTCATCGGAGATTCCACGTATCGCTCGAAAAATTGCAACAGAATTCTTGCGGAACCAACGATACAGGACAAAACACGCATATCATACATCAGAAATTTTCCACGCCAGGCGTTGCACGCATATCTTCTAGAATTCACACATCCGAGATCGCAGGAATTGATGCACTTCGAATCTGAGCTCCCGGACGACATGCAGGAACTGGAAAAAATCCTTGATGGAATATAGGATCGTCTAGGGTTTAAAGCTAGTACACAGTCAATGTTATAATTGCTGGCATGGATGAAGTACACAATTTCGTGTGGTTTTACTCCAAATTACAAACTTGATTGCGTACTATCATAATTATTTAAAACTCTAGTTAGCAACCGAAACGCATCATGATCTACTTATTACGCGGACGGAAATGACATCTTTGACACTTTCTATATCCTTTAGCGCTGCATCAGCCTTTGAGTTCGTGTCAATTATAGTGTATGCTACTCCGTTTCTGTTTTTATTGATCGTAGCGTCGTTGTTTTTAGTTATTACCAGGAGCACAAGACTGAGCACAAAACTTTTCTGCTAACCCAACGGCATCTTCCACGCTTATATTCATCAACTGTGCTATATACCCTACCGCAGCAGAAGGCATTTTGCCACTTCGACGTTTTTCGGAGTGTATTTCTATTAACACCGGAACGATTCCTCTAATGTTCATTGGCAACAAATCTGCAAACCGTCCGTCACTTATTGGCGGCAAATCTAAAAGCTTTTCGGCACTCATTTGACCTGTTACAAAAGCCTCATGAAGCGATCCAGGCATTGTTTGTGCACCAGATGCCTGTAGTTGCTGTTTGGGGGTTGGTAGCTTACCACCCTTCTCGTCTTTTCATTCAAAATAAGATGTGCTAAGCTGTTGATGTATTTAACCAAATGAGGATCTATGCATCTTAGAAAAACAGGGGGCGTATCGGATTTGTCAAAGTGCATTGAAAACAATCTAAAACAAAAGGTCCAAACATTGAGCAAAGACTTATTCTTGCAATATATTTGCACAAAAAAAGCGCAAGAAAGCCGTATTCGTAGACTTTTAAAAAACAAGAAAATCACCCTTGACGATTTTATGAAAAATTTTGTGCGGGAAATCGTTGATATTCTACTAAAAAAAGGCGAAACAACAACTTTGATAATGGACCAAAGTCAGATCCTGGAAGATAGGCAGTGCTTGATGATTTCTATTCGTTTTGAAAATAGAGCGCTGCCTGTTCTTTGGAAAATCGTGGACACAAAGGGAGCTATCGGGTTT
>BNWJ01000028.1 GCA_025998735.1 Alphaproteobacteria bacterium
TTTGCCTACGCTTAGTACTGGCGTCACCGCTTCGTACCCAAGGCTAACTACAGGCTGTTGGTTAGACTCTGCCTGGCCGGTCTATCTCCGACTGTATTCCAAAAGCTTCAAACTTCAGAATCTCTTCCTTCATTTGGAGTCTATGATCTGATTCACTCCTCTCATTTCCTCTCTGTTCGCCCAATCCAACTCCTCAGATTGAATGTGTATATTACACATTCGAGATGAGAAGCAGGAATTCAAGAGCATTGTTTTGCCGAATTCTAGAGCATATCAACCTGACTAGAATAATATTCATTTAATTTATTATAATGCATTAGAAATTTTCCTGTACTTGAACTACTTACCGTTCCACCCCCATGATTTGTCCTATATGGTTCATGTGCTAAAAATCTAGCTATATTTTCACAGTCGTTATCCTTTATTAGAACTGGTTTTCCTCTATAATAAGATGGAAGTTGTCCTAATATTGCCAGAATTTCAGATGGAAAATCCCAAACAAGCCCGATACCAAGTGAGGAGGAGTGTTCTCCATATATCTCGTCCACATAAGGAAATACAGCCGAAGGTAGAGAACCTTTACATCGTAAGATAAATGGTTTGGGAGGCATTATAATACTTAAATTACCCTGCGCAACATGACACAGCTCGTGAGTATAATTGATAACAAATGCTCTTGCATCGCTTTGCAATTGTTCTGTGCGCCCTGCTAACTCTTCCGATGTAGGAATAGTAGCGGAATTACAACATTCTGCTATGTCCGCTTCAAGTTGAGCCTTTTGTGCTTTATATCCAGCTTTAAACTTGGCTTTTTGTAGTTCTTGGTCCGCTGCATAAAGAACTTCATTAGCGGCCTTTCTTGCATCTGCCCCATATTCTTCTGCAAAAAAGGCTTTTCTCGCATCATCATATTTTGCTTGCAAGTCTTTTATACTATCACCTCTTTCGTCTTCTGGGGGAAGAGTGCCATACTCTGCCATTTGCGCCTCAAGACGAGCCATACTTTCTTCGAAGGTAGTCTTCGCTTCTTGGTTGTCCTTTTCATTTTCAGCCTTAAGACTGGCTACTTGTTCGTCTACTCCGAGCTTCTCCCAGTTTTCAAGATCTATTATCGGCCTCATATCTACAAAAATAGCAGAACCACTTGCGCTTAATTTTGCGCTATCGCCCCCGCCACCTCGTATTGCAACGGACACTCTTTCAGAAAGTAGCTCATGCATTAGGATCTTTGTCAGGAGTAACTTTTTAAATATATTCTGAATTACTGGATTGGTATATTTCGGATCCAATATTTTGTTCAAGAATCCGGTATTATACTCATCTGAAAAAATTGCACTATCGTTTACAGCTCGCAGCAAAGTTCGAGGATCTGTAATGCTAGCAATTCTATTAACTTCCGCTTTAATCGTGCTCCATTTTGCATCATCCTGCTTCCGCATTATTGCAGCAAGCAAATTATCGTACGATATATCAAAAACGTAATGCCCTCCATCACTACTAGGACTCATAACTCCAATTTGCTCCAGAAAATAAAGAGCATTAGTGTGAGACACGCACAGGCCCACAGTGACAGCTAATTTTTCAAGCACATCCAGGATTTTGTCTGCACCATAAGTTTCTTTCCATTGCAATAGCATTTTGTCATCAATAGGAGGGACATTATCTACAGCAGCAGCAGCGGTAGCAGCGGTAGCAGACGGACCACCTTCTACACTATCAAAATACAATTTAAAATCATCAATTCCACCGGCAATTTGTTGCCAAACTTCCGGAGAATCAGCTACGCCCGTCTTGCTGAAAATTTGCTGGACAAGTTGGTCCGCAATCAGTTCCAGGCTTTGTTCGGTCTCAGTCGTAGCCAATTCATCAAAATTTTCAAGCAACCACGCGTTTACGAAACTACGGGCGATTTGCTGTTGCGTAACATCCGTTGCTGCAATAAGATGATCACAGCTCATCCCACTGCATAAAACAGTGAGACATAATGCTAATATTGAACGCTCCATTTGGATACCCCTTGTTTATAACCATAATCAGATTACTCTGAACTAGTTGCTAAAAAGTTAAAATTAGAAAAATTATTTTTGATAAAAATAGACCTGTTGCATAGGCCAATTTGGGGCTCTGATAATCAAGGGTTCCCGGCGGCTTTTGCAACAGATCTAATACAGATCGCGTTATTTGACATGGTTCCTGGAAGCGGCAGCAGTCTGTTATAATGTCGAGTGTTTAATATGAAATTGAGTATTTCCTTTTCAAAAGATAAAAAAGTGTTAATATAACAGATAATAGATTGGGGAGAAAGAGATGGAAAGCAATGAATTTGAAGAGGGACAGTTTGTTGTATATCCCGCTCATGGTGTTGGCATAATAAATGGAATAGAGACGCAAAACATTTCTGGCACAGAGTTGAAGGTCATGGTGATTTCTTTCGATAAGGATAAGATGGTGGTACGTCTTCCTCTTAACAACTCTACGGCAAAGAAGGTTAGGAAGTTATGCAGCAAAAAAGAAATGGAAGAAGCAATTGAATGTCTGCGTACTCCCATAAGAGCGAAAAAAATGATGTGGAGTCGGCGCGCTCAGGAATATGAATCGAAAATCAATTCAGGCAATCCTATTTCCATAGCGCAAGTTGTGAGGGATCTGCATAGATCAGCTTCGCAGCCGGAGCATTCCTACAGTGAGCGCCAAATATATCAGGAAGCTCTTTGTCGGCTAATGAGAGAATACGCTGCCGTTGAACAAATCGATGAAAAGCAAGCTATGGAAAATATAGAAAAGGCTCTGGCGGCCTGATGGATCTGCCGTCTCTTCGCAAAATCCCAAAGCGAATCCTGCTGGTGGCGTTTTATGGGTTTCTGCTGAGCATTTCCACCCAAATGCTGTATTCGCATCTAGCGTTGTTTCTGAAGTTCGATCTTAATGTTACGGAATCTCAAATAGGATGGATTGACGGGTTCGTCGAGTTTCTGTCCTACATGATCCGGATATTTTCAGGAATGATCAGCGATTGCATATGCAATAGAAAGCTTTTTCTGATGATTGGATGTGCCGTCGCCTGTCTCGTAAAGCCAGTTTTTTCGTTTGCAAATTCCGTGGCTGGAGTTTTGGCAGCGGAAATATTGGAACGCATAGGAAACGGCATTCAGGCGAGTCCGCGGGATGCACTTCTGGCAGATCTGAGTGATAAGGATAGACTCGGAGAATCGTTTGGATTCGCCAAATCAATGAAAACCATGGGGGCTCTTGTGGGAGCGCCAATTGCTCTGGCCATTATGTATTTTTCCAATGGAAATTACGCCGTTCTTTTTGCTGCAGCTTCGATTCCAGCATTAATTGCATTCTTCTTCCTTGCAAAGATAAACATGCAAGGTAGCAAAGCTATCCGCATTCCCAATTTAATAAAGAAATTCGAGAACCCATTTAAGAAGAAATATCTAAAATCATTGAACTTGCAGTTTGTTACACTGATGATATTCGCGTTTTTCTGTGAACTGGGTCATTTTGGAGAGGCGCTCATGACCATAGGAGCCAGCAGGATCGTCTCTCCGTCGTTTGCCGGAATAACATCTGCATTCATGGGAATCGGTCAAATAATCTTCTCCTATCCGATTGGTTGGCTGTCAGATAGACACGGAAAGCTCTTTTTAATAAGGATCTGCCTTTTTTTGGCCGGTATTTCTTATGCATTGATTGCAACTTCAAATAATGGCTTTGTTTATTTCTTCTCAGTTGCAGTGTTGTGCGGACAACATGCATCAATCCAAGCGATTTTTCTATCCATGATAAGTGAACGCATAAATCCAAGATTGCGAGGAACGGCAATAGGGATATTCTATTGCACCATCGGATTATCCTACATGCTATCCTCTGAGATTTGTGGATTAATATGCGAAAATTTCGGATATGAAACGGCATTTTTGTATAGCTCGATGGTGTGCGTTTTATGTCTATTCGCTGGTTTTTCGAAAAGATTCTTTGGAAAACTACAAACCACTGGGGTGGTAAGTGTTATTTTAGAATTGAACTAAGAAATTGTTACTGAATAACATGGATAGATGATGTTGTGGATGAAACTACGGCACTTCATCTGTACGCAAGCGATGTGTCCAGTTTATTTGGTAACAATTCTTAAGGTTTCGGTGTCGCTTTCTCTTCCTTGACCTTAAACTCTGCATCTCCAAACCTAGGAAGAACATTGTTTTGAAAGAATTTCAGCAATGAGGAATCACGATAGTTTACGATAAAATCCCTTTCGTCTGGAAATTTCCTGCGAAACATAAGATGACTTGCCCTTATATAGCCATGACGTTCATACGTATAGTTTGCTTCACAAAGATTATCCAGAACCAGCTCTCCGTATTCCTCTCTCAATCCATACATTGTATAATACTCCTCATCATTTGAGAAATATTTTGCAATTTCATCTGGACGCCACCCAAGAAAAATGTTCGATCTGTAATTGTGTAATCGTCTGAGAATGCAGCTCATGGATCTACCGCGCCTCTCGTATTCGCGGAAATCCGAAACCTGATGATACCAATGAAGCATTTCATGGAAGACAGTCGCCCCAAACAGCATTTTGTATTTTTTGCAGTCCAGAGCGGACAAAATCTTTTGGTTCATGATTCTAAGATTTATAACATGCTCCAAACCAGTATATGAAACATGGCTAGCCTCTCCGTGCGTGAGCAGAAACACCGCTTTCGAAGGTATATATCGTGAAATCTTGTATTTTGTGATTAGCGAACGAACCAATCGACAGAACAATGGTGAATCCGTCATCAGATAGATTATCTGGGAGATGTCATATTGCCTGAAATTCTCGATCTTGGCTGACTTGAGATGTATTCCACCGGCGTGACTGCTTATTTTTAACACGACTCCATCACTCATGGCTAAAAAGTATTCCACACAATCTACGCATGTTTTCATGAATTTATCCACCAATGCTCTTCTATTTTGCTCCAGCGTTTTTAATGGATTCCAGGTGTTTTTGTGATAATATTCCATTTCTTCTTTGTTCAAAAAAGAGGCTTCTTTTATTTTTAATGGAAGAACATGATCTCCGATGGGGACTGCAATTTCAGCGGATTCATTGATATCTTCGTCGAGTTTTCGCGAATCAATTGGGAAAAGATCCAGTGGAATATCTTTGGATTTTTTTTCGACATCAAACATGGAACTGATAAAAAACCCAATGGCACAGATAAAAATCAGAATTTCTTCAATATGTCTTTTGGCCATAACGGTGTTTTTGCCTTCAAATAACGCAATTCTTTTATATGACACCAAGCGTAGCACAAAATGCTAGATAAAACAACTAATATTTTTATCATCTTCTTTGGTTACCTAAAATATAAACTTTAGATAGCCTGCTCCTCTACTTCTGTTGACAAGGATGTCGTTACGATATTCTTTGATCTGCCGGAGTTTTTACGCGAAAAATCGATTGTTTGAGACTTTTTGGTCTTTTTTTCCAACAGAGCGCGAAATTATTAGACCTGTTGCATAACCCAAACGCAGATCCAGTAATGAATTTTGATGAGGTCAGTGTAACATTATTTTGTTTCTCATGCAAGTCCAAATTCATTAGGATCTGTGTGAAAATAACTTGAACTTTTGTCTTGCGGAAATGCTGTGATTCCATGCAACACACCTCGTTGAAAGTTCATTTTATTTTCACACGAGGCCTTACTGGATCCGCGTTTGGGTTATGCAACAGGTCTACTGTCTGATGCAGAAAATACCCTTGGCGCAATTACATTTTTTCTTGACTTTTTATGCTGATGCCATTATATGTTGTTTAACCTTATAATTGAGAAAAAAAATGGACGAAAATAAATTGCGCGAATTGGCGAGAGACCCGTCTGAGGATTATTATCTGGCTGCTTTCAAAAAACTCGAAGATACTGGTAAAAACACCTGGAACTGGGCTGCATTTGGTGGTGGATTTTTGTGGTTTTGCTAAAGCAGTATGTTTAAATTGGGCATCATTTTTTGAAGGCGTTGGATGGTTTTTCTATAGAAAAATGTACTTGTATGGTTCTTTGATTTTAATTGCATATTTCATTTTAATTGCATTTTTCATTATAGGAATAATGGGAGGGCTATGTGATGTCAACAATTACGTTATCCGTGCGATCGATATGATATGCGGACTGTTGATTGCATGTAGGGCCAACCGCTTATACTACCGTCATCTGACAAAAAACAAAGAGTGATTTGAGTTTGTGTATAAGCTATGCAAGCACATCTCGCATACCTTTCAATTGGAGGCAAATCCATTGATGCCTGCGGTGCAACCTCAAAAATACTTTTCAATCACTTGTTCGAACTGTTCTGTAAATATTTTTTTGAAATATACTGTGCTATTCTGCTCATAAAACAGGATTATAGCTTTTTTGTACTCGACTTCATCTGCGCTTCGATATGATAGCGGACAGTAATTGTGGGCATGCAGGATTGCATTGGCTAAGATTCGTGATGTCCTTTTGTTTCCATCTTCAAATGGCTGTATGTAGGAAATCATCAGAACTGTTATCAACGCTTTTTCAAATGGATTTTCCGTTGCATTGACAACTTCTATCAGCGTATGCATAGCGTCGTTAATCTGATGTTTGTTATCCAGCGGTTTGTAGTTCGTTCCAACGATTCCTACCGGAGATGATCTTAATCCAGCATAAATTCCAAGTTCGTCGATAAGCATTTTGTGCAGATCCTCGATTTTTGCCAGAGTTATATGTCTATAATATGATGGATCTTGGAAAACGTAATCCAGAGCACGTTTATGATTCAAAATCATGATGGATTCTTCTTTGCTGTGGCCTTTTGCTTCAATATTTTCCCTAATTAATCGCTCAGTGTCCAATAGTGAATAGGTGTTGCCTTCTATGTGAGATGATTTCCAACTAAATTCTATGGTTAGCCTCTCGAATTCCTTTTTGATGATTGTCGGCGATAATTTCTTGAAATTACCCCGAAATTTTTCGTTTAGGTGATCAATTTCCGCCAATTCTTCTTTTGAAAACAAACCATGTAAATTCTTGAAAATATCAAAACAGAACGTGCTGCTTTTTATTGTACGATTATCGCAGTCATTGCTAAAATAATCGTTGACGGAAAAATGCTCAAGCAGAGGATTATCGGAAATAGGACGATATTTTGTATTACGCGCCTGCCCTTGTTTTTTGATAAACTCGTTTTTTACAAGGAAATCAAGATCCCGAATTATTGTTATGCGTGAGATATTTTCGGAAAAATGATTACATATGTATTCATGAATGTCAGACGTTGATATCAGTTTCTTGGCGTAAACAAAATTCAAAATCTCTTGGCGCCGTTCGTTCATTTCACAATCCTATCATTTTATAGAAAGAATCGTATCATTTTGATGCGATAAACGCAAAGCAATGATACGATTAATATAGCGGAGAATAAAACGCTCCATCCCATCCCGAAACTGGAAAGCGAAAGTCCCCAGCGGAAATGTATGTGGCACAAAGCGTGGGGCTATTAATAAAAACTAACTTTATGGTTGCAATCCGGTGACGTTCCTTTAAAATCTCATTGCTATTGTTGGAGAATTGTATGAACGAGGAGAAACGCAATGTTATTTTGTTTTTCGCTATTTCGATTTTAATAACCATTGGATATCCGTATTTTTTTGATACCAAAACGCCGGTGCCTCAGGCTATTTCTGAAATAGTCAACACGCCGCCAACCAATGTCGTCGCAGCCAATTCCCCTGCACAGGCACAGGACAAAAGTGCCGAAAAAACCATTGCAGAAAACGAGCCAATTCACGAAATATCAATTGATACCAAAAGTATATCTGGTACAATATCATCGTGCGGACTGAAAATAGATAACATTTCTCTCAAAAACTATAGCAATAGTCTGAACAAAGAAAAGTCAGAGAAAATCTCGATTTTCGGAGATAATAAGAAAGACGTCTACTACTCTACAGCCGGCTGGTGCTCGGGCGATAAATCCCTGACTTTGCCGGACGAAAACACACACTGGAAGACTGATTCGCTCAAATTATCGGAGGATTCTCCAGTGGTGCTAACATGGGACAATGAAAACGGATTGTCGTTTGAAAAACACATTTCCATCGACGATAATTTCGTCATAACCGTAGTTGATAAGGTGAAAAATTACGGAGACCGCGCAGTTACGTTGCAATCACAGACAAAAGTGCATCGGGAATTTGAGAATAACGGCTCTAACAGCACTTGGACATTCTACGAAGGTCCTCTGGGATATTTGAACGAGGGTCTCGAAGAAATCAGCTACAGCGACATCGAAAAAGACGGCGAAAAGAGATACAATACCAAGGGCGGCTGGTTCGGAATCACAGATAAATACTGGTTGGTTGCTTTTATTCCCCAACAGAATGTCAATTGCAACGTTTCCTATCGATATTTCGCCCGCGAAAACAAAAAAGTGTATGAAGTAGAAAACAACGGCGATTCCATACAAGTTGCGCCATCGTCCGAAATATCAATAACGAATAATTTGTTTGTTGGAGCAAAAGAAATAAAAACCCTCGATATGTATGAGGAAAAATTAGGCATAAAACACTTTGACCTCGCGCTGGATTTCGGTTGCCTATATATAATGACCAAGCCGCTGCTCTATGCGTTGGCTTTTGCGAAAGGTGCTCTTGGCAATATGGGCCTTGGAATCCTATTGATTACGCTGCTCATAAAGTTGCTACTGCTGCCGCTGGCTAATAAATCATATCGGTCCATGAATCGCATGAAGGAAATTCAGCCGAAAATTCAGGCTATTCAGACAAAATATGCCGACGATAAGGTGAAACTCGGTCAGGCGGTGTCCGAGCTGTACAAGAAGGAGAACATTAATCCAGTGGGAGGATGTCTGCCATCTCTGGTGCAATCGCCGGTGCTGTTTGCCCTCTACAAAGTGCTGTACATATCCATCGAGATGCGTCAGGCTCCGTTTATCGGATGGATTCACGATCTGTCTGTGCCGGATCCACTCAGCGTATTCAATCTGTTCGGACTGATTCCAATCACTCTCCCCTCGTTTCTCCAGATTGGCATATGGCCGCTTCTCATGGGGCTTTCCATGATGCTACAGCAGAAAATGGGGCCGAAACCGACGGATCCAGCGCAGGCGAGCATGATGATGGTGTTGCCAATCATGTTCACGTTTATGTTCGCGCAATTTCCGGCCGGATTGGTCATTTACTGGACGTTCAGCAATGTTCTGTCCATTCTGCAGCAGTACTACATAACAAAAAGCTGCGCTAACTTAAAAAAAGAGAAGCAAAAAAATGGTAACAATTAAAGGTCTATTCAGCTCGGAATGTAAATTCATTGCCGGCGCCTCCTCCATCGAGCAAATCCCCAACAATGTGTTTATGCCGGAGGTTTCTTTTGTGGGAAGATCGAACGTTGGAAAATCATCGTTGATCAACGCCATCGTTGGCCAGCGAGATTGTGCTCGCGTATCAAAAACTCCAGGAAGAACGCAGCAGATAAATTTCTTCACGATGCAGGAGAAAATCTCCATCGCGGACCTTCCAGGATACGGATTCGCAGCTGTATCCAAGAAAACAAGGAAGTCGTGGGATTATCTGATACTGGATTACCTCCGGGGACGCCAGAATTTGCGCCGCATCTTTCTGCTCATCGATTCAAGACACGGCATAAAAGACAGCGACAATCAAATCATGGACGTCCTCGACGATTCCGCAGTCGTCTACCAGCTGGTACTGACGAAAATCGATAAGATTCCACAGAGTTCCGACATCGTCAAACGCGTTGAAGAAGACATATCGAAGCGAGTAGCAGCTTTTCCATACGTTATTCCCACCAGCGCCGAAAAGAAAATCGGCATCGAAAGCGTCCAAATGGAAATGGTTTCATTGATCAATAGTAAGTAATACGATCACTGTTATGATTATCGGCAGCACAGTCTTTCCTCTCCGGCGGCGATGTGGTTCATCCAAAATTACTCCGCCGGCCTTGTAGTGGTTGGGATTCATAAGATGGTTGGACAACCGGCCCTCTTTTCCTTTGAAAAATCAGGTAATGGCGTACAATATCATTCACCACACGTTTTTTACAACTAACATCGTATGTGTATTCTTGTTGGCCATCGGTTGCCTTAACTTCTCTTGTCCTTCCACCTAATTCAACGTTATATGTTTTAGCATTAGGATGTTCCAACGCGTCAAAAGCGTATTTATCTCGCAGATCGTTGACATTAAATGTTGTCTGAGATATTACCTGGTCATCAGCGACTGGATACGGTGATGCTGCTGTTGGATTAATAAATTCGAAGCCTGCAATTATTATTTTGTCACCATGCCAAGAGTCACAAAGAAGAGTTAATTTATCCGACGCACTTATCGTTTCTGTCCCAAGCGGTTCAATACTAGTATTATACTTCCATTCAGGAGCCAAACTCAGATACCAATTTGCGCCAGCTGGATGGATTATCAAGGCTGCCATTGATTGTGACATTGCAGCAGCTGCCCCCCTGTGTATTGATGAAGAGGGTGCTGGCGTACAATGGCGCAACCATCACTATTGACAGAGCGCATATGATTGCTTTTATCGCGCACATGGTTTTATTCATTATGTCCTCCATTATTAAAACCTATTTTCGTGTAATACTACATCCCACGGCAATTAGCAAGCGTTTTTGTGTGTCGCACAAAATGGTGTATTTCATTCCTTAACACCCTAGGAGTTTTGCAATGCTCTGATTTTTGAGTTGGTTTATAGGAGAAATGCGCCGCGAGTCCCTCTCCACCAGGTACCATAATATCAGGAAAAGATAAAATTTCCCCTAATGGTTGAAAATTTTTGTAATTTTAGCGATTTTTAACGCTTTTGTGGGAAAATGGTGCCTGATAGAAGAGGTCCTGCGTGCATCTGGGAATCTAAAAACTCGATAATTTCAGGGTTTCTACAAACTGCTGGGGTGGCAAGATTTCATTCATGCGTTGGCTCCTATGTTGCTGTACTCTAAACTTGCCCCACGGCTTGTATGGAGCATATTTTGTTAATATTCCAAGCATTATATAGAATTAAATGCCCCTGCAGATCGCAAGCATCAGAAAAAGAATCGAAAATCGTAATTTCGTCAACTGTTTTTTAACATATAGTCTGTTATGAATATTGCAGAAAATGCATTTGTTTATGGAATTTCCGTATAAAAAGGAGAAAGAGATGAGATACTTTGCTTACATTATTCACGCAGCTGTGTTAACGTTAGTGACATCATTTGATGTATATTCTTCTATAAGAAATAGAATAACCTTTGACGCAGTGAAACTGAAAGCTGCCCCTAAAGTCACATCACAGCAAGTAGTGGTTTTAGCTCCCATCACCATACCAAAGCCAGCAGCTCCAGCGCCTGCTCCAGCTTCGAAAGCTGCACCGAAACCGAAGTCAGCAGCTATAGCGCCAGCCAAAAGACTGGCCACTACCAGTGCCGGTAGCTCTTCATCAACGGGGCCAGGATGCTATAACTTGTTGCCATTAAATGTTCCACAAAATGCGATCAAGATTGGAGTCGTTGCTAATAATCCTTATCTTTCTTATACATTCGTAGCGCTTTCGTCCATAGTTAAGCACTCGAAACCAGAAGAAAGGGAAGAGCCTTTACATTTTGATGTTATCGTGAATGAGCTCAATTTCTATGCGAAAAAGCAGCAGGATTTGATGCTTAGGTATTCAAAAAGGATGCATGCCCTGTACAACGAAGATACTTATAAGTATGATATAAGGTTTATGCCAATTCCCGAAAGAGAAAGGGAGTGCATATCGCAGTTTAATTCATATAAATGGCCGCAATCTATATTTTTAAAACTTTTGTTCAGCAGAATTTTTCCATATGACAGATACTTGTATTTAGATGGTGATATTTTGTGTGTCAATGACATAAGATCACTATGGAACGTCAACTTAGGAGCGCACTGCATTGGAGCATGTGATCATGGTTCTGGCGAAATACCCATATATAATGGCGGAGTCCAACTTATGGATTTGAAACAGATGCGTGAGTACAAATTTGCAGACGAGTGCGAAGAACTTGCAAAAAGCGGGCAGAGGGAAGGACGCGGTCGCATAGTTGGTGGAAAAAATTTGTATACTGAAGAAGATCCAGTACGTGAGTACACAGAAAAACATCCTGATTTTGGAGTTTTTAAGATGGACACAGATCGTTTCAATATGTGTGCCCGATTTCTTCCGAGAAAATTTTGGAAAGGTGATACAGAAGCCGTGCACAAATATCAATGGCTTTCAAATTTAACAATAATACACTACGAACCGTATAAGCCATGGAGTAATAATTTCCTACGGGAATATGAAGATGCAGGACGTCCTGATTGTCACGATCTCAATAACCCATTTTTGAAGAAAAAGTGGAGATGCAATCAGTGGGCGTTGTGGATGTGGCTTGAACATTGGTACAAAGAAGGTTGGTGTGAATTTGACGCAGTGAAATAGGCTATCAATTGGACCTGTTGCGTATGCTGTCTTTGGTACTGATAGCCAGAGGCTCCAAGAGGTTTATGCAACAGGTCCAATGTATAACAGAAAAAACAACTTGTAAGCGAAAAAAATGCACTCAAACAAAAAATAGACCTGTTGCATAAGGTGTTAGCTAAGAAAAGAGTTGATTTTTGTGAAAACACTGAATTTTCAACAATCTTAACCCGCTGAAATTTCAACAATCTGATCTAAATCAACCCTCCTCTTAGCTAACACCTTGCATAACCCAAACGCGGATCCAGTAATGAATTTTGATGAGGTCAGTGTATCATTATTTTAATTCTCATGCAAGTCCAAATCCATTTTTCATATTAACAATTCCGGCAATAATCCTAAACTTTTCATTAAATTTTATCCTTTTGTCGCGATAACGATCCGACATAATCCTGAAAACCTTAATATCTCCGAGTGTAAAGGTTCAAACACATATGAGATGGCTCAAAAACCATGCGACCATATATTTCTAGTTGCAAAGAAAGAGAAAGGTCTCCAGAATCTGATCGCGGTAGACGGGGTACGGCTTTGGCGGCCGTCCCCCCCCCCCCCCCTCCCCCCCCCC
>BNWJ01000029.1 GCA_025998735.1 Alphaproteobacteria bacterium
TAAATAAATTAATAGCCGCTTGGGCATCTGCGATGGTAGTCGCAAGTTTTGGAATTGTAGAGGGAGCGATAGAAGCAGGTTTAGAAATCCCAGAAGTGACAGATAGAACAGAGAATCCTCAACTTTTCAAAAAAGGAGCCCAGACATCAATTACAATTTCTGCTCATCCCGAACCGCGATTAACATTAACATTAAAAGGTGGCGGAATATATATTGGTGAAACCACGCCAGGTGCGGACGGAAATCCGGCTCCACACGGAAAAGGGACCGCCACATACTCCGACGGAGACAAATACGAAGGTGCCTGGACAGATGGCCAAAGACATGGCAAGGGCACATATATATATGCCGATGGAACTCGCTATGAAGGAGACTGGAAGAATGGCACAAGGCATGGCAAAGGAACGCTGCAGTGCGCCGATGGAACCCGCTATGAAGGAGATTGGGTAAATAACAAAGGGGAAGGAAAAGGGAAATGGCAGGGGGCCAACGGCGACCTCTATGACGGAGGCTGGAAGGATGGCCATAGGCATGGCAAGGGCATGTATATAGCTGACGATGGCGACCGCTATGAAGGCGATTGGGTAGATGACCAAAGGGACGGAAAGGGATCCTGTCGATGGGCCGACGGCGACCTCTATGAAGGGGACTGGAAGAATGACAACAGGCATGGCAAGGGCATGTATATATCTGGCAATGGGAACCGCTATGAAGGAGATTGGGTAGATGACCAAAGGGACGGAAAAGGGAAATGGCAGGGGGCCAACGGCCACCTCTATGAAGGAGACTGGAAGAATGGTACAAGGCATGGCAAAGGAACGCTGCAGTGCGCCGATGGAAACCGCTATGAAGGAGATTGGGTAGATGACCACAGGGACGGAAAGGGATCCCGTCGATGGGCCAACGGCAACCTCTATGAAGGGGACTGGAAGAATGGCAAAAGGCATGGCAAGGGCATGTATATATATGCCGATGGAACTCGCTATGAAGGCGATTGGGTAGATGGCGTAAAGGAAGGAAAAGGGAAATGGCAGGGGGCCAACGGCGACCTCTATGAAGGGGACTGGAAGAATGACAAAAAGCATGGCAAGGGCACATATATATATGCCGATGGACACCGCTATGAAGGAGACTGGAAGGATGGCACAAGGCATGGCAAAGGCACATATATATATGCCGATGGACACCGCTATGAAGGAGATTGGGTAGATGACGTAAGGGAAGGAAAAGGGAAATGGCAGGGGGCCAACGGCGACCTCTATGAAGGGGACTGGAAGAATGACAAAAAGCATGGCAAGGGCACATATATATATGCCGATGGACACCGCTATGAAGGAGACTGGAAGAATGGCACAAGGCATGGCAAAGGCACATATATATATGCCGATGGACACCGCTATGAAGGAGATTGGGTAGATGACGTAAAGGAAGGAAAAGGATTCTATCGATGGACCAACGGCGACCTCTATGAAGGGGACTGGAAGAATGACAAAAAGCATGGCAAGGGCATGTATATAGCTGGGGGTGGGAACCGCTATGAAGGAGATTGGGTAGATGACAAATGGGAAGGAAAAGGGAAATGGCAGAGGGCCAACGGCAACCTCTATGAAGGGGACTTGAAGAATAACAAAAAGCATGGCAAGGGCATGTATATAGCTGGCAATGGGAACCGCTATGAAGGAGATTGGGTAGATGGCAAAAAGCATGGCAAAGGAACATACAGATACGCCCGTGGAAGTCGCTATGAAGGAGATTGGGTAGATGGCAAAAAGCATGGCAAAGGCCGGTATACGGACGTAAATGGAACCGTTAGCGAACAATTATGGGTGCGCGGCGACCGCGTGGACTGATGGCGCATTCGTAGAATAGTGATAAACTTGCCTTGATGTTTGTCTCCCCCCAACCAGCCTACAGCCCCCCCCCATTCCTTCCGGGAAGGCATTTTTCGTTTGTCTAAGACCTAAGACGTCACCATGCGCACATCCAACACGGTGTTTTTTGCAAAAGGCATACGTTTTTATTTGACTTTATATTTTGAAACATGATATATTTGTCTTTTCACCAATGAGGAGTTCGCTGATGGAAACAAGTAAATTAATAGCCGCTTGGGAATTTACGATGGTAGTCGCAACAGGTCTATTATGAATGCGTGTACGGCTTGCGCTTACGAAACACATGAAGGGAAAAGCGTAACAAAACTGCTATTAATAGACCTGTTGCGTAGGCCTATTTTTGGTCCTGATAATCAGTGACTCCAAGAGGCTTTTGCAACAGGTCTAATGTGTTATAGGCGATTCACTGTGAAAGTACATTGAAACATGCTACAACTGATTCGTTATTTGAAGCTTCGCAACGCGCATTATTAGACCTGTTGCGTAGGCCTATTTTTGGTCCTGATAATCAGTGACTCCAAGAGGCTTTTGCAACAGGTCTATTACAGTGAAACGCCTATAGAATGCGCTCCATCGTACTTTTTATGAGGAATAGTGTATGTTTGATTCGTTTTCTAAGAAGATTTCCGGAATATTCGAGAGGCTGCGTCGCAGTGGCGCACTGAAGGAATCAGATGTGGATGCGGCTCTTCGAGAAATCCGCATAGCGCTGCTGGAAGCGGATGTCTCTCTGGAGGTGGCGAAGAAATTCGTCGCAGGAGTGAAGGAAAAAGCCATTGGCCAAGACATAGTGAAGTCTATTTCTCCAGGACAGATGGTTACCAAAATCGTCTACGATTACCTGGTGGAGCTTTTAGGGACATCTGAAGAGATAAATCTCAACAAAAAACCGTATAAAATAATGCTGGTCGGTCTACAGGGAGCCGGAAAAACCACGACATCTGGTAAATTGGCGAAATTCTTCACGAAAAAAGGAAAGAAAGTTGTGATGGCATCCACGGACATTCATCGGCCAGCGGCCATTGAGCAGTTGAGAGTGCTGTCTAAAAAGATACCAGGAGTTATCTTTGCGCAGTCGGAAGATGACATAAAATTATCCTGCGACGCCATCTCTAAGTTGGCTCTGAAAACCACAGATCAGGAAAATGCAGACATATTAATACTTGATACCGCCGGTCGATTGAATATAGACGATGTCCGAATGGATGAGTTGGTGAAAACACATAAGATCATTGAACCGGATGAGACAATTCTTGTGGTGGACATCATGACCGGGCAAGATGCCTTCAATATCGCAAAGAAATTCTCAGAATCCGTCGGTGTTAGCGGAGTAATTCTCACCAGAGTCGATGGAGACGCTCGTGGTGGAGTGGCTTTGTCTATGAGGTCGATTACCGGATGCCCCATAAGATTTTTGTCCGTTGGAGAGCGGCTGGACGACATCGAATTCTTTGATCCAAATAGAATAGCCGGAAGATTACTTGATATGGGAGACATTGTGTCTCTGGTGGAAAAAGCGCAAGAAAGTTTCTCCCAAAAAGATGCGGAAGAAGCGGCGAAAAAAATGCAGGAGGGCGTTTTTACGTTCGATGATTTGCTCAGTCAAATGGAAAAAATGTCCAAAATGGGCGGATTAAAATCCATTATGAAAATGCTTCCACAGAGCGGGCAATTGTCTGGTATCATGGAAACACATGGCATTTCCGATAAAACGGTTGGGCATCACATGGCTATCATAAAATCCATGACCAAAAAAGAAAAAAACAACTATAAAATACTGAACGGATCTCGCCGTAAACGCATAGCAAACGGATCCGGAACTACTGTCCAGGAGGTCAATAAAGTGATAAAGCAATATGAGGGTACTTTAGGCATGTTCAAAAAAATAAAAAAAATGGGCGGCCTTGGTAAGTTAATGTCAATGATGGGAAAACAGGTTATAACATGAACAATAAAACTAATTTTTTTGATGATATAGAGCGCCTAAGAGGGTTCGCCTGTATTGTGGTTTTTGTACAGCATTTTGTAAATATTTGTCCACTGAGGTTTCTAAGAGAGATAATTCTTCCGGAGTGTCTTTGGTATGGAGAAGGGGGAATGCGGGTGTTTTTCGCCATCTCAGGATTTGTGGTGACATTATCGCTCATGAATAAATTTGATGCGGTCTCCGGAGAGCAATTCGTGGATAGATTACGTTCCGCGAGATCAATCTTGTTTTCATTCTACAAAAATAGATTTTTCCGAATATTCCCGATGGCATTTTTCTTGATACTCATGATGGGCATATTTATGTTTTGCACCGAAGAAGACCGAAGTTTTCTGAAGTCACTTTTGCGATGTCCAATAGACGTCTTTTGCTGCACTCAAAATTATTCAGTTGGTGCTTTTGCTGGGGTTGAAAAAATCCACTTATACGTAGGTTCTGGGCCTCTCTGGACGTTGGCTGTCGAAGGTCAATTTTACCTTCTGTGGCCGCTGGCTCTATTGATGTGCAAAGACAATAACGCTCGCATCATAACATCTTTGGTGCTGGGATGTCTGTTTCTGTTTGGAATACAACCCATGAGTTCGTTCCTCTGGCAATTGGACTACTACAGTACCTGCAACAATCTGGCCGAATTATTTCTCGGATCGTTCTTCGCATTAATTTATGAGGAAGGATTGGGGGAGAAGGCCAATAAAAATGTGACCATGATATTTACGGCGCTGCTTGCACTTGCAGTCTGGTGTTATCCCGGAGTCATAAATAGGGACGTATACTTCTCCAAAATGGCGATATCAATTCTGGCGGTGACTCTTGTGGTATCTTGCACCTATGTGAGGGGCGGCTTTTTGAATATACCTATATTGAGGAGAGTCTTTCAATATTTGGGAAGTCGGTCGTATTCTTTCTATGTAATACAATTGTTCTGGGGTGTTGTTGTGGTTTGGTACATGGATTCAATATATTTTCCGAAGGAATCATTTTCCCTGTATGATTTTCACAAATATCAACTTATAATAATCGCTGTTTCTCTGTTGGTTCTTACGGAAATCGTATACAGACTTATAGAAAAGCCCATGAGGAAACTTGGGAAGAGGTAGCTTTGGTTTGGGAATGTAGGATGAAAAGTTTAGCACGCATTGTTATTTTCGCGATCCTGATGTCAGGATGCTCCGAAGTAGAGAGGGGAGATGACGCTAAAGATTCAGCTGCAATGGTGAGAATAGCATACAAGGCGCGTAAAGCTGGAAATATAGAAGCTGCGATCAGTTTGTATAACAAAACCATAAAAACAAATCCGAACGATCCGGAGGGATATTTGGGATTGGCTGAGTCTTACATCGATAAGAACCTTTTGGATGCAGCTTCCGAATATGTGAAGAAAGCGGAGAAAGTAGACGGAGATCCCAAGAAAATAGCCTATATCCGTGGAAAAATACTTCTCGTATCCGGTGATGATGCGGCAGCCGAAAAGGAGTTCCTAAAATACGAAACGGCTGATTCCATGAACGCGTTGGGAGCGATTTACGACAACCGCGAACAGCATTCCAAAGCGCAGAATCTCTACAAACGCGTTATCGCAAAATCTCCAGATTACATGGATGCCTACAACAATATGGGATTATCACTTTTGGTATGCAAGAAATATAAGGAAGCGATATCCTACCTGGAGAACGCCTGCTCATTCCCGGAAGCGAACGTCGCATTCAGAAGTAATCTGGCTTTTGCCTATGCCCTTTCCGGAAATATTCAAAAGGCACGAGATGTTTTTGCGCAGGATTTTGATGGAAAAGAACTCGAAGAACGTGTCGCATACATAGAAGATGTCGTAGCTTCACTTAAGTAATGAAATGTGCGTGCTTGTGGTGTGTAGCTTATTAATAAAATACTAGGAAAAAATAATGCTTGACATGAAAAAAACTAAATTTGGTATTATGATTCTGTTGTTTGTTGGAGGATGTGTCACAAAACAGGAACGAAGCTTTGATATTGTGGAATATCCGAGTCCAGTTTTATTGCGAGAATGCGAAAATGTCGCCATTGGTGATACTGAAGCATCATTAATTTTTCGAGAGTTGGAGAAAAAACTGTATGAGGATGAAAGCTGCGTGGGATTAGCTGCTCCTCAGATCGGAGTGTCGAAGAAAATAGTCGTAATAGATATCAAGGAGGGGGGCAATCATCTTTATAGATTGATAAATCCGAAAATAGCCAGCCATTCCAAGGAGATGTCTTTTTCACCAGAGGGATGTGCGTCCATGCCAGGCGTTTACGCAAATGTTCTGAGATATAATTCCGTAATTGTAGAATATATGGACCACAACTTCCAAACGCAAAGCGTCAAGGCGAACGGACTTCTTGCCTTTTGTTTGCAGCATGAAATAGATCATCTTCATGGAAAAATGTTCATTGATCGTCTATCAGCATCAGAGCGCGCTCAAATTGTAAAAAAATATGAAAAATCACACTCTTTAGCCAAGCAAAAAGTCAAAAATCAATAGTGAATAGTTTTCGCATTATTTTCAACCTGCGCTTGCGAAGATGACGATCAATGATGAAGTGCTGCCTAAGGAATTGTTACCGAATAACATGGGCGAGTGACATTGTAAGGCCTCGTGCGAAAATAAAATGAACTTTCAACGTGGTGTGTTGCATGGAATTACAGCATTTCCGCAAGACAAAAGTTCAAGTTATTTTCACACAGATCTTAAGTGCAGCTACAGCATTTCATATGTACGCAAGCGATGCGTCCTGCTTGTCCGTCTTACACAGTGAAACAGGGCTGAACAAAATTCCCAAAAACTAAAATTATTTTTCGCGATATTTTTGCCAAAACACTTGACTTGTTCTGTCACCTATGTTATATTTATTATGTGGTTTATAAAAATGGAGAAAAAAATGAATTATACCATAAATAAGTTCTTGTTAGCGGCCACATCTGTGTTGTCGCTTTATACAGTAGATGTGGTGAATGGGGCGAAAAGAATTTCCAACGGCGAAGATAGACGTTGGGACACCTTCGACCCTATGGAAATCCGACCATATAACACATGGCAGGAGCCCTACACCCACCGTGGGGACGTAGTTGAGCAGGACCGGAGGCGGGAAGATTCGAATGACACCGATTTCGACACAAGCGATGATTCCGAAGACGAGGCAGCCGGTACGGGGGGCGCAGCGGGCACTGGGCCTTCAGAGCCCCAAGAACAGACCTCGGACGAGTCACCAGCGGGTGCGGGAGCTGGCGCATCTTCTGGGGGAACAACTGCTGCTCCACCGTCACGCCAGCCGGCGGCAAGATCAAAGGGCGTCGAGCGAGCACGGAAAAATCTAGAAAAGGAGCTGGTAAAAGAAGAGGAGAAGCGACAGAAAGAACAGGCAAAGCAACGAAAGAAGCAACAAAAACTGGAAGCAAAACAGCGAAAACAGCAAGAGAAGACAGACCAAGCACGAGAGAAGGAAGCCCAAAAACAGAGTGCTATCGGATATGTAGATCGCGAAATGACCTTAGCATTTAACAACATGGCTGATATATTAAAAAAAAGCAAAGGACCTGTCATTCCTCAGCAAGAAGCGAATGCAATATATCATTTGTATCATCTAGGCATAGTGGGCGGACAACTAGCAGGCGGAAGTCAGGGGGAGGGCGCCGTACCTCCGACTCATACTCTTGGTAATAACTCCTGGTTCTGTGCTGCTTTCGACAAAGCTATGCAAGACCTGCCTCCTGATTTGGTCAACCGGGCTCTGTTGGCGCTATCCTTGGTACCTTGCCAGCCGATCGAACCGGAACATACGCCTGCCACACTAGGTAAAGCAAGCAACCCGCTCAGTAGATTCGGCGGCATGACGCTCGATGCTTTGAACAGCTTGGCTAGCAAGGCTAAGACCGCAGGAGTGCGAGCGCTTGAAGCAGTTACTGTCGGAATGACGGACCCCGACATCCATAGGATTTTTCTGCTGACAGTGAGAAGGTTAGCCGAAAGCCGAGGGTATAAATATTTGCTAGAGCTTATAACGTCGGCAGGCGAGAGGATTCCAAACTAAGGGGTTTCTGTTGCACTACTCGGGGACTGTTGCCAAATACACTGGGCTCACCATTTTTGTATAGATGAAGCGACACCGTTCTGATCACGAATTCGTTTGTCTACCTTATTCGGTAATAGTTCCTTGGCGGTTTTTGCCCCGTGGCGAAGCCATTAGACCTGTTGCAAAAGCCTCTTGGAGTCACTGATTATCAGGATCAAAAATAGGCCTACGCAACAGGTCTATTATTGAGACCGCTGCATACTGAGATATTCCTCCACCCTTCGGTGCTTTCAGCGCACGCAACATTCCTTTCTAAGGAATCCTCAAGTACACCTAGGATCTGCGTAAAAATAACTTGAACTTTTGTCTTGCGTAAATGCTGTAATTCCATTCAACACACCTCATTGAAAGTTCATTTTATTTTCGCACGAAGCCCTAGTACACCGCGGTCCAGTGCTGCGTTCTTCCTCGCTCTACGACACAAGTGTCTTGCGACAAATATCTAATTATGCAGCGGTCTCTTATCGCCTGTGTTGCAGGCGCTCGGCTGCCGGCGACGCGCGTTAAAGATTAGTTAAGGGATAACCTGGGCATGTTTTTTCTTCAAAGCATGGAGTCTCTGCGTGTTGTTTAAATAATTCGTTCGGGTTATTTCTCAACTGTTCCTAAGTGGATCCAACGTCACGTTGTTTGAAAATTCCGCATAGTGTTGGGAATATTGTGAGGACGAAGATTGTTCCCCAGAATAGTCCGCCGGTTAGTATGATTCCGATGCATCTGCGAGACTCGAATCCGTAATCACCAGGGATCACCAGCGGAATGGATCCGAAGAACATGGCTCCGGTCGTTATCAAAATCGGTCGTAGTCGAATGATAGCAGCTTCTCGAATCCCTTCCACAGCGGATTTCCCCTGTGCCATAAGTTGATTTGTGAATTCCACGATCAGGATTCCATGCTTTGTTATGAGTCCAATGAGAGTGATGAGTCCCACCGACGTGTAAATATTCAGCGAAATTCCCGCAATCCAGATGCTGAAAAGCGCGCCCGCACAGGCCAGCGGAGCCGTCAGAAGTACCAGTAGCGGATCTCGAAAATTGTTAAATTGCAGCGACAGAATCGCGAAAATAAAAATGATGGCCAGCACAAAAAGCATCATCATTGTCCTAGAAGATTTTTGAACGGATTCCGCTGATCCAAGCGGTGCTTTCTTGTAGTATTGCGGAAGATTTTCATTGATGATTTTCATGCCGGCATCAAGTGTATCGGAAAATTTCGCATTTGGTGCCACACTGAACGCCAATTTCGCCGCCCGCATTTGGTTATGATGATAAAACTGACTTGGCTCCGTTGATGGAATCATTTTTGCGACCACGTCCAGCGAAATCCTTTTGCCAGCAGTGTTCGTAACGTAAATTCCAGACAAATCCCACGGTTTTTCGGAGCTCTCGATTAAAATGTCATAGGAGATTCCGTCCTTCTGAAATGTAAGATTGCGATTTCCACTGAAAAACACCTCCAGCGTCTTGGAAATCTGCTCATTTGTTATACCAAGTTTCGACGCCTTATCATGATCAACGCAAATTTTATAGGTCAGATTGTTGAGATCCAAATCGTGACCAGGATTTTCACAGAGTGGATTTTTCATGAGCTCTCCCCTCACTTTCTCCAGGTTTTTGTATAGTTCCTGATACGTTCCACTGGTGGAAATGGCCAGGCGCACTCGAGAAGAGCCATTATCATTCGACGAAATTCCAGGAAGATTGGTATCTTCGCTCCAGACGTAAACGTCCTGAGAGGGAAAATCCTGGACCTTTTTGTTCAAATCAGCGGCGATGTTCTCCGCCGATCGATGGCGTTTTGTCTTTTCAACCAGCGGAAGAAATAGATAGGAGGAATCTTCGTATATATAATTGACGCAGTATTTGATCTCGCTCATTCCATCGAGAAATCTGCTGACCTTCAGCGCTTGAGCTTCATAGTAATCCACATCTTTCCCATAGAGCGAAGGCAAATAGGCCATAACAATGCCGCGATCCTCTTGTGGAGCCGTTTCCTGCGGAAGAGTTGCGAGAAATATCACGGTAATCACAAGCGAACCGGTCGCCACCGAAAATGCTAGCATTTTTCGCTGTAACATACGCACCAAGAATGTGCGATATTTTTCCGTAAATTTCTGAAAAACGACATCGATTTGTGGAAATGGACGCACTTCCTTTTGTTTCAGCAAAACCGAACACATGAGCGGCGATAACGTCAGCGCCACTAACCCGGAAATCAAAACGCTTCCGGCAAGAGCAACGGCAAATTCAATGAATAATTGTCCGATGGCTCCCCTAAGAAAAACAAATGGCGCGTAAACACTGACGAGAGTGAGCGTCATAGCGACAATGGCCCAGCCAATTTCCTGCGCTCCCTTCACTGATGCCTCGATTCTCGACATTCCGTTTTCCATGTGCCTCGAAATATTTTCCAGCACAACGATGGCATCGTCCACCACAAGACCAACGGCCAAAACGATCGCCAGTAGCGTCATAATATTGATGGAAAATCCGAACATTTTCAGAAACACAATTGCTCCAATGATGGAAATCGGAATTGTAATGATGGGAATGAGCGTTGCCCGCACACTTCTCAGAAAAATGAAAACGATCAGTAGCACCAATAAAATTGCCTCAAATGTTGCTGTTTCGGTGTTTTTTATGGCGCTGCGAACGAATTCCGCCTGATCAAGAATCGTGCAAATGGAAAAATCATTCGACATTTCCTTTTCTAATTTTTTGATTTCCTTCTGAACAAGATTCGAAACATCAACGGGATTGGCGTCTGAAGCCACATTTATAGCAACAAAAGTCCCTGTTTTCCCATTAAGAATGCATTTTCCCCTTCTGCTGTCGTCCGATAGTTCAACAGTAGCAATGTCCTTCAGAAACACTGCTCGTTTTTTGTGTTTGACGTCTGAGAAATTTTGATGCTTCAGGATTATATTTTCGAAATCTCCGATACTTTTCAATTCCGATTCCAGAGTTGCTGGTGTGATATTTCTGATTTTTCCGACTGGTCTTGAGATGTTTTCTTCGCCAATTGCTTTGCATATTTCATCAACATTGATGCCAAACATATGTAGCTTTTGTGGATCCACATTGATTTTCGTGGTGTATTGATACGCCCAAACCTGCACAGAAGAAACACCGTCCACGCTGCGAAAAGCGTTTTTTATCGTTACGTTTGCGAAATGCCCAAGTTCAAGAGAACTCATTGTTGCAGACTCAAGGGCAACGAGAATATGTGGTAGAAATTCGCCATTCTGACCGCCACGGAAAATAGCCGGTTCACGAACTTCGCGCGGCAATCTATCTCTTGCCATGTTAATTGCGTCTCGCACAGAAGCCATTGCCTTGTCCATGGAAGCCCCCTCGAGAAATCTCAACTTAATCTTTGAGTACTCCGCAAAAGAGTGGGAAGTTACAGTCTCGATTCCCTCCACTCCAGCCAATTGATCCTCCAGCACATTTGTTACGGACGATTCGATAACTTCCGGCGACGCGTTCCTATAAGTGGTGGAAACAGTAATCATCGGAATCTCAACTTTGGGATATTCCCGCACCAGAAGTGAATCGAGACTCAAAATCCCGACTACCACCAGCATCGTGTTCAAAACAATGGCGAAAACGGGATTTTTGATGAAAAACAAAGTGAAGTTCATTTGACCGCCATTTTTTCAGACGCTTTTGGAGCGATTTTCACTTCCATGTCCTCGGACAGCCGGTCTTGTCCAACGCAAATAATTTCATCGTTTTCCTTTAGTCCCTTTAAAATGGCAACTCTTTCCTTATTTCGAATGCCGAGCTCAACTTCCTGCAGAACAGTTTTTCCTTTTTCAACAACATAAACGACGTTTTTACCGTTTCTAAAGAAAACCGCGCTGTAGGGAATGACAATCACGTCTTTTTTCTGCTCAACAACAAGCCTGACATTGACCAACTCCCCCACAAGTGCTGGCAGCACCTGCGTTGATGCTTTTCTATCTTCTGAATTGTGTGCATGATGTGCTTGCGATGTAGAAGCTGAATTAGTAAACGGGGCCAGCATCACGCTGGTCATGCTGGCGCTTGCCGGACACATGTGACTCTCTTCGTCAATGGCTTTTTGAACATGAGTTAATTTCAGTGGCGCTTGGTTGACGTAGAGCAACTGTCCCGGCTCGATTTTTGCGACATACTGGCTGGGAATTTCAAATTCTACCTGAAGCTGCTCAGGATTATAAAAGCTTGCCAATGGACAGCCTTCGGCGACTTGTTCTCCGTCTTTGACCTTGTATGCTCCTAAAATTCCGTCGAAAGGAGCTTCCACCATGGTATTTTTTTGTTCGATTCTCGCCTTTGCCAGATCCTTTTCCGCTTCCATCAGAGCACAAAGTGTATCTTCCGATTCTTTTTTGGATTTGACGCCTTTTTGAGTCAATAGTCGCATTCTTTCGTACTGATCTCGAGCGATTTTCTCAACTGCCATCGATAGTTCGTAGGTTTTTTCGATGTCTGGGTTTTCGATTTTCGCTATGACATCGCCTTTTTTCAGAACGGATCCGGCCAAAATCAGCGTATCAATTGTGCCTCTGGCCTTGGCAGTCAATACACAATAATGCTTCGGACGAACTGTGCCGATCAAATCGATTTCATGATTTATTTCGGATTTGGTAACTTTTTCTGTTTCCACGACTTTGGGAGGCTCTGGCTCAGGTGATTTCTGATTGAAAAACCTGAAATAGGCGCCTATTCCCACAAGAAACAAAAAAACTATAACAAGATATTTTTCTCGGAGAAATTTCAATGCGCTCATACCATTTCCCAGTGCTTGCAGCACATGCGTTTACTATGCTGAATCCCATTTACTATATAGATTTTTCTTCGGTAGTGCAAACAGTATCTGCGACAGGGCTCACCATCATTTGAGTTGTTGATAATCATTGTACGCAGATTTTTTTGTCATCTGAGGAATGTGCAGCAACGTATGGATGCTAAAAAAAATCGCGGTAGACGGGGTACGGCTTTGGCGGCCGTCCCCACCCCGCACGGAACCGTGCTGGCGGATTTCCCGCACACGGCTCTTGATATTAGCTTTGGATTTTGCTCCTATGTGCCAGCTTA
>BNWJ01000030.1 GCA_025998735.1 Alphaproteobacteria bacterium
TTGTAATTTTAGCGATTTTTAACGCTTTTGTGGGAAAATGGTGCCTGATAGAAGAGGTCCTGCGTGCATCTGGGAATCTAAAAACTCGATAATTTCAGGGTTTCTACAAACTGCTGGGGTGGCAAGCACACATACTAAAAAACTATATAACTGACCTCAATAGTCGTCTTAATTCTCTTGCTAGATGCGGTGGAACCCTATTTAAAATAGATCTAAATGTGTCATTGGGCCATATAGCAAAATCACTGAATGATGGATACATCAAATTTATAGAAACTATATCATTCCTATTACTACCATGTTGATAATGTATATACCAAATGACCAAATACCACTCCTTAGGTTTACACAAATCAGAAATGTCAGATTTTTCGCCTTTTTTATCATTTGGTGATAACGTATTTGCGTGATTTGTGCAAGCATATATTGTTTTACCTTTGTAGGCAACTGAACCATCTTTAGAGATCACTTTCATTGAAGATTCAACTCTGAAACTCAAGCCCGGATTATCTGCGATTTGCTCCGAAAAGTATCTATGTGGACGCATTAGATTATTATCTACCTCAACGCCTAGACTCTCGTTCGGTTGTATGGTAAATAAGCAACAGCTAGGCGTAACACCGCTAGGTATAATTCTAACAAGCTCCTTTTTAATAACTTCACACATCCCGCTTTCCGGGCGAAAACACACGCTTCTTATGATGGGAAGAGGATTTGCAATAGAGGAATTGTTCCCAAAAAAGTTGTATGGATGTATCAGTGGAATTCTCGCATGCGTTCTCCATTTGCCTACTTGTGGTAATTGGGCATTTACTGCATTAAGCGTATTTCGAAACGGCGTATTAACATTGGCGTCACTACATACATCCCAGATGGTATCAGCCCAAGCTTTCATTGGAACACTTGTGCTACTCATGCTTGCGGCTGGCGCTGATACGCTGGAACTAATAGATGAGGAGCTACTGCTGCTCGAGGAGCTTACGTATTTTAGATCATAATACTTTCTTGCCGCACCTTGATAACTTGGCGGAAGATTATTGATACCATCTTCTATGCCCAAATCACAAACATTATCAAGAAATCCCACAACGGCTTTTTCGTTTTCTAGAGAGAAATGGTAGTTTTTTACATTACCTGTATCACCGGTAAGAAACTGTAGAAGCGCAGCTTGCTTAGAGTCTGAATGATGCTTCATATAGTCCCCAAAAAAATCACAACAATCTGCCGATAACGCAACCAATACGCTAAGCAGGTATAAAACCTTTTTCATAATTAACCTCCTATATAAAAAAACAATATCCATATTATACATAAAACGCAAATCAATGTCAAGATTTTTTTTGTGTATATTGCGAGAAATACTTTTCATATAAATCGTTTTTCTTTTACAGTCAGAAATACGATCTCCGCTAGCATTTTTGTTAACTATTTATTAATAATTGGTGGATACGATGACCGGGTAATGCTGGTGATGGTTTCTATGGCAGGTTTCGTAAATCCTTTTTTTTGCAGAGATCCTTTCAACGATAGCATGAAATATGACGACAAAGCCCGCAATCACGGACAGTTCTGGCTGATATCGGCCGATAAGATTTTCTCCTCAGAAATAGACGGCCTGAAAGAATTCGCAAGATTTTTTGATATCGATTTCGCCGTAGCAAGATTCTCTCTGTTTGATGGAGCAAAATCTTCAGATAGCGCTGTTTGCGCCAAAGACGTGAAAATATACATGCCTCCAGGAAGAAGCTGCGCAATGCTTCAGGGATATCTCGCCAATGGAAAGGAAATCTCGAAAATTACCATAAAAAAAGTCATGCCAATTGCTAAAAAACTCGAGACTCTCGAAGAAAAGGAGTTCTCGAAATGCATTGTGCAGTCATTTGAGCGCAGAGGCGACGTGGCAGCGTTTGGTTTTCGCTATTCAGCCTACTCGGATTCCTACACGGATTTCAAAGATGATAACACAAAGCTTGGCACATCTGCGACGAAAGTAGATCTTGCAACTTGGGAAATAGAAAGCAGTTAAAATGGAGAGAAAATAATGATGAGTAATGCCGCAACGGCTCCGCTGTTCGATAGATTAATCGACGAAGACATGGATGTTCCATTTGAAAAAACTCCGAAGATGTTTTCTTCACTGGAAGAAATTCAGACTTCCATCATGACAGATCTATCTCGTTTGCTTAACACGAGAGTTGCGATATTTTGGAAGAATTACTCTGACAAAAATGCACTACTACCGTTTTCATATGGCGTTAGCGTTACAGGCGTACTATCAGCTGACAGTGTCTTCGAACTGCAGGAATTGGAGTCACGAATTGAGGCAGTAATCGCGAAATTTGAGCCACGTCTTCTCAGTGCAAAGTGCAGCATCCAGAGCATCGGCAGCGATCACGCCTCGCTTTTTGTTAATATCGATGCCGCCATGATTTTTGAAAACCGCAGAAGATTGCTCTCGTTTCCCATAGTAATAGACGTCTAACATGGTTAAAAATGACATAGATTTACTATCGGAATATTACCAATATGAGCTCTCGTATTTGAGGAGCGCCGGGCAAGATTTTTCGGCGAGATTTCCCAAGATAGCCCGAAGATTGGACATATCGCACAATGAATCGTCGGATCCGCACGTTGAACGCATGATCGAGAGCTTTGCATTTCTCACGGGAAAATTGCAGAAACAAATCGATGACCAATTTCCAGAAATAGCATCGACTTTGCTTGATGTATTGTATAAGCCTCTAATGCTGCCAACTCCTTCATGCACAATGGTATGCTTCGATATAGACACCCAGAGGGCTTCGAAATCTCCTGGACTTACGGTTCCCAAAAACACACTTTTGTATGCTACGAGTCATTCGGGTGAGAAGTGTTCGTTCCGCACATCTCACGACTTGCAACTCTGGCCAATGGCGATTAGATCTGCAGACATAGTTCCGAAAGAGCATATTCCCACCTATTATGCCAGATCAACGTATTTTCTAAAAATTGCAATAAAATACGATGGAGTGGCTGGATCTCAAACTCCTCTTAAGCTAAGAATATACATACATGCCGACGCATTACTTCGCGGCAAGATCTTTTCCTCCATTTTTGCCAGCGAAGAATGTGTCGCATATCAAAAAAATAAGGCATTTGAGTTTTTTCCTGCAATTTCTCCGGTTGGATTGGAAGACGACGAGTCACTACTCCCATACCCCACTTCCGTTCACAAGGGATTTCGATTACTGCAGGAATATTTCTCGTTTCCAGATAAGTTTTATGGATTCGACATAACCGTTCCGGACTCTGTGACGTTGGAAGGAGAGTTTTTCCTATATATTCCCATGAATCACGACGTCTCCATCAATGTTTCCGCCCAAAATTTTTCATTATCATCTGTTCCGGCTATAAATCTGTTTCCAAAGTTATCAGAACCACTGAGGCTCGATCATAAGCAGGTGGAGTATTGTCTTGTGCCGGATTATCGCAGGTACAGCAGCCACGAAATATATACCATAGAAAAAATGGCCGCTGTCGACACGCAGAATAACGACGAAATAGAAATAAAGGAATTTTTCTCCTGTGATCATAATGATGGCCCAAAAATATTCTGGAAATCACGGCGGAAAAAGTCTTACATGAAAGACGCGCTCGGAGAGGATGTGCACGTATCGTTCATAGATATGGATTTCAATCCGCAATTTCCAGTAAACAAGATATTTTACGCACATACGTTGTGCACCAACAGATATATGGCCGAACAAATTCCGGTAAATGGACTATTGCAAATAGAAATATCGGTTCCGGCAAAGCAAATATATTGTCTGGATCGTCCCACCATTCAGAAACCCTGCATAAAAAGTGGAGAAATTCTGTGGAAATTGATTTCTGCGCTCTCTCTGAACTCCCTGTCATTCAGCACAGAAGGCATTTATAAACTAAAAGAAGTGCTCGCCGTTTTCGCAGATATCTCGAAATCAAACATAGCGGAAGAAGTCGATGCAATCATATCAATTACCAGCAGCATAGTGGCCAAAAGAGTAAACGATCGCACATGGGAAGGATTTGCCAGGGGATCCAATGTGGAAATATTATTCGATGAGTACGTTCCTAATCTTGGACTGCCGCTCAGTCTAATTATTGCCAAATTTCTATCCTCTTACACTGCGATTAATACGTTTACGGAAGTGTCCGTCAGGAATGTGTCTAAAAATGGAGTCTTAAAGCGATGGGATCAGAACTTCGGCGTCAAGAACTATCTCTAGTTGATACACTAAAAACGAGGCCAAAGCAGTTCTCCTTCGAAATGGCTGCCTATGTGCTGGAACATGGATCTGCGGTTTCATTTGGCAAGGAAACCAATGTCCTGCGATCGCCTTTTAAAACAAAAAGTATAAATTCGTTTCATTTGCGTGCTACGGAAATAGAAAATATATCAGAAATCGATGGTGTACCTACGATCTTCATCGAGCGATTAACCATAGCCGGCTTAAACGCGCCCCTCCCAACACCATACGCAGAACTCATTTATATGAGAACAATCGAACATGACGTGGCCATATCATCTTTCATAAACGCATTTAATTCCCGATTGCTGGGGATCTCCTACCAAATCAGCAAACGCCGATACCTAACACTGCAGAATCACGACGAAAATTGCATGCTGATACGTACCATCGCGACATTTTTAGGAGAGAATCCCGCGACGATGGATAGAAGATTATCGAGACTTGCGTATTTGTTCTGGACAAAGGAAAAAAGTGCCGCCGGATTAGAAGCGATCATAACCTCATATTTTAAATTGGAAACCCATGTGAAGCAATTCAGATCGTTCTGGGACAAAAGACACGATGTCGCACTTCTCGAAAAGGACAAATTGAAACTGGGGAAAAACTCAATACTTGGGTCCAGAGTTCCGCTTCCTTCGTTTGGATTAGAAATCGAACTTAGTCACAACAATTACGAGTACATATACAAAATATTGACGGACAAAAAATGCATGGACAGCTTGAAGTTTCTCATAAAAAAATATCTGGGAGAATTTTTCAGCTGCAAACTTAGCATAACTCCAAAGTCTGTCCCTCCATTACAACTCGGAAATGCACTGTTGGGAAAAACCGCATGGATGTCTGCGACACGGCCGCAACCACCTTCGCCTCCAACGGAAAGATATGCGAGCGCTATTTCCAATGTTGAGTGTGTATAAACCACCAGGAAAAAGCCTTATGCGGTCGTTAATGTTTTGCATTTTAACAAGTTGCTAATAGAGTGTGATTTGTTTTAACATGTAGCCACTGATTGTTGATGCTCGTGTTGTGGGTTTTTGTTCTTACTTTTAAGGATGGAATAATGTTCAGAAGTCTGGCCAATGCTGTTCGTTTTTTATCGATTCATGAAGTTGGAAATGCAAATAGTGGTCATTTGGGAATGGCGCTGGGAATGGCGGACTGTCTTACGGTTTTATTTAGAAATTTCCTTGTATTTAATCCAAAAGATCCACGGTGGCCAAATCGAGATCGCCTGATATTTTCCGGAGGGCACGGAGCTCCGGCTTTATATGCGCTTCTCCATCTAACTGGCTACGAAAAAATGACCATGGACGAGCTAAAGAATTTCCGAAAGCTTGGATCGCTCGCATCTGGTCATCCGGAATACAATTTGGATTGCGGAATTGAAGTTAGCACCGGTCTTCTGGGACAGGGATTTGCAAACGCCGTTGGAATCGCCATTGAAGAACGACTGCTGAACGCGAGACTGGGCAACAAATGCATAAATCACTTCACCTATGTGTGCGCTGGTGACGGAGATCTCATGGAGGGAATTACCCACGAGGCTAGCGCTATTGCCGGACATCTGTCGCTGGGGCATCTGATAGTACTTTGGGACGATAACGGCATAACCATCGATGGTAAAGTTGGCGTTTCCACCAGCGAAGATACTCTCAAGCGCTACGAATCCTACGGATGGCACGTATCATCTGTAGATGGTCACAACGAAATTGAAATTGCACAAGCGATTGCTGCGGCGAGACTTGATCCGCGCCCGTCTATAATAGCCTGCCAAACACAAATCGGATTCGGAACGTCCAGAGCTGGCACACCAAAGGCGCATTCCGGAGCTCTTAGTCATCAGGAAATAGAAGATGCAAGGAAAACTTTGCGCTGGGCCTACGGTCCATTTGAAATTCCAGAATATATAGAAAAAACATGGCAGGTAATTGGACTGCGTCATCGGGAAACCTATGAAGAGTGGATGAAAACCCAATCCAAGAAATATGGATATCAATTGTTCGCATTCACAGAAAATCTTAGAAAAGTCTTTAGAAAACTTAAAAAAGAATATTTTGTATCCAGACCATTTGCCGCCACCAGAATAAGCGCAGCGGAAATTTTATCGCAGGTGATATCCGAAACAGAATTGCTAGTCTCCGGCTCCTGTGATCTTGGAAGCTCCAGCGGATGCCTAACAAATGGCATGAAAGCCATAGAAAAAGCTGATTTTTCCGGAAATTACATACACTATGGAGTACGAGAGCACGCCATGGGAGCCATTATGAATGGCATTACATCCGGCGGAAAAATAAAGGCCATCGGCGGGACATTTCTTGCTTTCAGCGATTATATGAGGGCAGATATACGAATGGCGGCTCTCATGAAGATTCCGTCCATCTTTGTTTTCAGCCATGATTCCATAGGTGTGGGGGAGGACGGACCAACGCATCAGCCTGTAGAGCAAATCGCCTCACTCCGTGCAATTCCGAATTTGAACGTATTTCGTCCGGCTGACGCTCTGGAGACACTGGAATGCTTGGAATATGCGCTAAAAAGTCAGCGCACATCAGTGATTCTTCTTACAAGGCAGGGAGTGCTCAGCGCTCGCTTCTCGGGTCGGGAAAATCTGTGCGAAAGCGGCGGATATCTTCTGTACGAGGACAATATGGAAGCAATCAAGAGGGTTACCATAATCGCAACCGGATCCGAGGTGGGAATTGCCCTCGATGTGAAGAAAATGTTGAATGACATAAGCATAGCAACCAATGTCGTTAGTATCCCCTGCTGGAGTCTGTTCGATAAGCAGTCTTCCGAATATAAACAACATGTGCTTGGAAGTGATTTGCGCATAGGCATCGAGGCTTCCAATGGATTCGGATGGGAAAAGTATCTGGGATCTGACGGAATATTCTTTGGGGTGAACGATTTCGGAAAATCCGCTCCTGCGTCAGACGTATATAAATATTTCGGATTAACTTCTCAGAAAATCTTTAATGACATAGTAAGAAGGATCGATTGAACAATGGAGATAGTAAATGAAAGTAGCCATAAACGGATTTGGAAGAATCGGACGCTTGGTTCTTAGAGCGTTTTTCGAATCCACCAAATATGATTTCAAAGTTGTGGCAATCAATGATTTGCTAAACATAGATTCGGCCTTGCATTTGCTGAAATACGACTCCGTTCATGGGATGTTTCTCCATGATGTTCAGAAAATATCCGATACTTTGTTCTCGGTAAACGACAAAAGAATAACGTATATTTCGGAAAAATCCCCAGGGAATCTTCCCTGGAACGAACTCGACGTAGATTTGGTTTTGGAATGCACTGGAATTTTCAAAACAAGAAAACAATGCCAGGCACATATTAGAGCAGGAGCGAAAAGAGTGTTGCTTTCGTGTCCGTCAGATGAGGTTGATCGCACAGTTGTATACGGTGTCAACGACGATTCCATAGACAGAATAAATGATGTTATTATTTCAAACGCTTCCTGCACAACCAATTGCCTGGCACCGCTTGTGAAAGCAATCCACAAAGAAGTTGGCATTATGAGTGGTTTTGCTACGACGGTTCATTCCTACACCGGAGACCAGAGGCTCATAGATGCGGGACACGCTGATATACGACGCGCCAGAGCTGCGGCTTTGAATATGATCCCCACGTCAACGGGAACAACGAAAGCCATAGAGCAGATATTTCCGGAATTGAGCGGAAAACTGTCCGGATTGTCCATACGCGTCCCCACAGCAAATGTCTCGATGGTCGATTTTACATTTTATACATCCAGAAAAACAACCGCAGACGATCTAAACGCAGCCGTTGAGAAATATGCAAACGGACCACTAAACGGTGTTTTGGGATACGCAAACGAAAGTCTGGTGTCGTCGGATTTCAATCATAATCCACTGAGTTCCATAGTGGACACACAACTCACAAAAGTAATCGCCAGTAATCTAGCACACATGGTCGCCTGGTATGACAACGAATGGGGATTTTCCAACCGCATGCTGGATGTTTCTCTGCGTTTTTTGTAGAAAACAAAAAAAATATAAAAAACCATTGTCATCCGATGCCTTTCGCCATATATAATAGGCATGTTGCAAGAGCCTCCTGGAGGCATTTGTAATTTATAATAGTGTTTTTACATACAAGGAGTGAAAAATGAAAAAACTGATATGTGGAGCGTGTGTAATGGCAGTGATGTTGTCTACACAGATCGAACAAATTGAGGCTATGAATACGCTATTGGTGACACAGCAGAAAAGTAAGGGGGCTGTGAATACGTCATTGGTGACTCCGCCGAAAGATGTGGATGCGACAGGAGAAGGTAAGGGCAGGAAAAGTGCAGAAGATTTGAAAAAGCACAAGGAAGCGAAGGAAAAGCGCAATAGGGCCACGACGCTTGGGCTCTCATCGGCGTCTGCGAGTGCAATGCCGTCAAGCAGTATCTCATCATTGTTGTCACGGTCTTCGAGGCCTTCGTCAGCAGCGGCATCGAGTAGTAGCGCATCGTCGTCTCCATCGTTAGTGCCGTCAGCATCAACGCCAAGGAGAGCAGCGTCAAGCAGTAGTAGCTTGTCACCAAACAGTAGTAGCCTGTCGTCAAATAGCGGCGGTTTATCGCCAAACAGTAGCAGCTTGTCGTCAAACGGCAGCAGCTTATCACCAAACAGTAGTAGCTTGTTGTCAAATAGCGGCGGTTTATCGCCAAACAGTAGCAGCTTGTCGTCAAACGGCAGCAGCTTATCACCAAACAGTAGTAGCGCATCGTCGTCTTCATTGTTTGCGCTATCAGCAGCAGCGTCCCGGAGTAGTAGCAGCGCATATATGCCTTCATCGTCAGTGCCGTCAGCAACGGCGTCCAGGTGCGCAGCGTCAAACAGCAGTAGCTCATCGCCGTCTTCATCATTAGCGCCGTCAGCAACAACGCCAAGGAGAGCAGCGTCCAGCAGTAGTAGCTCATCGTCGTCTCCATCGTTAGCACCGTCAAGAGCAGCATCAAGAAGTAGTGGTTTGTCATCGACGTCGTTGCAGTTACAGATGGCAGAGGATACTCAGCTAAATGATATGAAGGGAATGCGTACTGAGCTTTCTGAGGTCACAAATAATTTTTCAGAACGTTGTAAGTCGATTGTCGATTTGAAGTGGCCGCGAAAGACTGTGGCCGAAAAGGAAGCGACAGTAAAACTAGAAGAATTCTTGAGAAGAATATTCCCTGCTTTCAATAATTGGGCCATATCCACTATTGCTCCCAATGATGGGGCTGTAATAGCGCTACTTTTAGATCCAATAACGCTTTTCCAAGTGACTTTGGAGCACATAAATCTGGATGCTACTAACGACAAATACGACTTCGTTATCTTTAATTTCTTGATTGAACGGGCTAACGAACTATTCAATGGGACGTTTAGTAGATTAGAGCAATTGGGGCAATCGATGGATTTACAAATTGCGCAATCGGAGAATGAGATATTGCGAGTTTCACGAGGGCGATATGGGCCACAGTGGAATGTTTGGAATGGAATGATAGGAATGAATCGAGACATCATTTCAAAGTTGGCCAAGATTGTTGGACTAGATAAAACCAGGGCTATGCTTGCAATGTGTTATCAATCCTATTTATGGAGAAAAAGTGCTCACAAACAGTCTGGTATAGTAGTTCCAGATAATCCTAGGCTACTTAACCATTGGCAACCATGTGCTCAAATGGCCATTGCCTTTGCGTGTGGTGCCCCTGTAGAAACAGAAAGCGAATATGTAAACGCAGGAGAACCTAATGTTACGTTTGCGTATGGTAGTCCTGAATTCTCCGTGATAGCAGCAGTGGGAGTAGTAGCAGCGATAAAGAGGATTGCATATATAATATCATCACGAAGAAACCCTGACGACACCTCAGCGTTCAATAGTGAAGAGTTTTCTGATGTAATATACCATGCTTTGTCAAGCATACAGGACGCTGATTTGCCGAAAATGCAAGAAATTATGGTTGGCAAAATTCTGGAGACGTGCGCTCTATCAAACATACGAGACGCACTGCGCGATCCACGTAGCAGGGCGGGTTTTTTGTTAAAAATACAAGAAACAACACGCAATCCACTTATGATGGGGTGTGCTTTGATGCTGTCAACGTCTGCAGGAGTAGTCGCACAATCAGTTCCTCTTGGCGCGGAGGACGAACTTATACTTGAAAGAGCTGTAGAAGACATTATTCCACAATGCAGAGGGAATAAGAAATTCTCAAGTTTTTGCGAAGCATTACACAAGGTGAACTTGCCTTTATGAGTCGATTGCGTCGCCTACTGTAATTACAAAAGGAAAGCTGTGTGCACCATTGTGCGCGCAGCTTTCTTTGCTATATGTCGAAAAACAAAAGTTTGCATCGTCGAATTTCAATAACAATCCACTGAGTTCCATAGTGGACACACAACTCACGAAAGTAATCGCCAGTAATCTAGCACACATGGTCGCCTGGTATGACAACGAATGGGGATTTTCCAACCGCATGCTGGATGTTTCTCTGCGTTTTTTGTAGACAATTAAAAAGCATATTGCGTTTTTGTAATTCTTTCTGTATAAATACATATTCCTATCTGAAGTTTTTACATTAGCGATGGTTTGCTTATGGGTTCGGATTGGTTATTTAAATAGAGTAAATTATGGATATAAAAAAGATTTCTGTTGCAATTGGTTTGTTAGCAGGAACGGCACCGTTGGATGCAATGATGGCAGATCAAATGGTGAAAATGTGTAATGGTTTTTCTGATGCCGCAGCGAAAGTTACATCTAGCAAGGAACAGCTCCCTTGTATACTTAATCTAAAAGAGAACACAAAAAAGCTGGAAATGGCCACAAAGGAACTGGCGAGAGGCTTTGAAGACATATTGGAAATACTCTCCGGCCGCAATAAGGAATCAGAGTCGCATTCTGTGGCACTAGCGCTTCGCAAAGAGACAGAGTATTGTCATGCGTTTTTTTCTGCTGCGAACTCCATCAAAGAGCTCCCAGATGAGCAAATGCAGTTGGGTCTTATCACCCCATTCGCTGACGGATATAAGCGGAATAAGGTTGATATTCGCTTCCATGAGAACTACTCGCTGGAGTCAATAATTTTTATAGAAAAATGGCACCCATATTTCTACAAATATGAGATTGTGAATGGAATGACAGGCATGAATCGAGATGTCATTTTAAGGCTGCTTATGCTTATTGGGAATCCTCCTATACTCATTAAAAAGGATTGTCGAGAAAATCTTGAAGATCTTGAAGTTAAAGTTTTGGCTGGAGAGGCCTCTAAAGTTAGGGGAGTGATTGGAATGAGCACTGCACACCTCTCTTGGATAGGGAGTAGCTTTTTTAGGATTATTCGTAGAAGGCACGAAGTTCCTGGCGAAGCATTGCCTTGTTATCGAAAAGCCATTATGTTTGCAGAAGGCATTCCTGTAAAAGGCCAATCTAATTTTGAGATTAATCCTGTAAGTATAAAATATGATCATGAAGTATACAAAGGAGCACGAGTAGCGGTACAGTCTGCGATCAAGGCCGTCTTGCCATTAAAAACATCAGGACGTTCTTGTTATAGTGACTTTTCTCGTGAAAAGGTCAATCTGGTAATAGCGAGAATATTGCCACAAATACAAGCAATCACTACCCAACCGCTTGCGCAGTATAAAATATTGATGCTAGCAATAGATGCGGCAGCACACGTGTCCTGTGAGCATGTCGATCCAGTTTTTGTAAGACGACACCTCAGAGAACTTTTTCCCACCTGTAAAGAAGCTCAGGAAATAGGCGACTATCGTTTTCGACGAGAAGATACCGGTGGCAATGAATTGAGTGTTTTTGTTGAACAACTATGGTGTCTAGATTGGTGTGACAGTTGCCATTAGTACTAACTGCCATAAAAGAGAGCTGTGTGCACCATTGTGCGTGCAGCTTTCTTTGCTATATGTCGAAAAACAAAAGTTTGCATCGTCGAATTTCAATAACAAGCCACGGAGTTTCATAGTGAACACACAACTCACGAAAGTAGTCGCCGGCAATCTGGCCCACATGGTCTCCTGGTACGACAACGAATGGGGATTTTCCAACCGTATGCTGGATGTTTCTCTGCGTTTTTTATAGAAAACAAGAAAGTTGTTGTTATTTCGTGCTTTTTTCTATAATATACAACCAAGGCGGGAGTTTTTGAGTTGGCATTTTTTTGTCGCTAGCTTCTGGTACTGGGAGTAAATTATGGATATGAAGAAAATTGCTGTTGCGGTTGCTTTGTTAGCAGGGGGAGCATCGTCGGATGCTATGTACGACATTCAGAATGGAGTGTGCGGAATGAAGCGCGATGTAATCATAACGCAGTGAGCATGTTTTTCATGAAGCAATCATCTGGTCGAAAGTGATGTCACCATTGATAAAGAAAGCGATTGTATGAGCGCAGAGTTTTCGTCTAATTTTCGATATTAAACGCCACATATTTTT
>BNWJ01000031.1 GCA_025998735.1 Alphaproteobacteria bacterium
CACGATATTTTGGCTTTTTTCTGCAAAAGAATCCCAGCAGCTGCTAGGTCCTGTTAGCGAAAATTGAAAACACATAGGGATGTGGTATAAAGTCTTATTTAAATTAAAATATGAGGGTTATACCATCGCAACAAAAGGATAAAATTTAATGAAAAGTTTAGGGTTATCGCCGGAATTGTTAATATGAAAAATGGATTTGGACTTGCATGAGAAATAAAATAATGTTACACTGACCTCGTCAAAATTCATTACTGGATCCGCGTTTGGGTTATGCAACAGGTCTATTATTTTGACTCGCGGAGTTCTTTGGCAGCGACATTCAGTAATCCATTAACAAACGAAACCTCTGAATTTTCGAAAAACGCCTTGGAAATTTCTATGTACTCGTTCAGAATGACGTTGATGGGGATTTCTTTGAAGCAGTGCAATTCTGCAATAGCAAATCTCAATATGCATTTAGTAACCGAATCGATTCGGTCCAGTTTCCAGCTTTCAGACAGGTGTTTTTCGATTACGCTATCTATGAAAACGATATTTTCTTCCATCGCATTCAGAAGATTTTTTAAAAAAGGTCTATCCATTTCGGAAGATGAAATGCTTTCGCTAATGAAAATCTCTGCCGAATCATTCGCTAGACTGGATACTTTTTGCCCACAGAGACCGGCCTTGTACGCCATCTGCACGGCACATAGTCTAGACATACCGCGCAGTCCAGTCTTGGACTTGCGTTCATTTTTCGATTGCATTTATATTCCCATTACTTGTAAAGCGGATACGCTCTGCACAACTCAAGCGCTTCCCCCCGAACCCTTTGACGCAGATCATCATAGCCGCTTTTTCCGTAGTTGGAAAGCACCGTATATATCATATCTGCTATTTTTTGGAATTCCGACACACCGAAATTTCTGGTGGACATGGCGGCGGAACCAATTCTAATGCCGGACGTCTTTGTCGGAGGCAATTTATCAAATGGAATAGCGTTTTTATTGCAGGTAATTCCCGCTTCCTCCAATTCCAGCGAAGCGATTTTTCCCGTTACCGATAGTTTTGTTAGATCAACGATGGACATGTGGCATTCGGTTTTTCCGGAAACGATATCGAGACCATTTTCCTTTAGACGTTTTGCCATTGCTATGGAATTTTCCAGAACTTTCTTGGCATATTCTTTGAATTCCGGTCGCAACGCTTCCCCAAACGCTACTGCTTTGGCGGCTATGGAATGCATCTGCGGTCCACCTTGAACTCCCGGAAATACTGCGCTATTGATTTTTTTCGCGAGTACTTCGTCGTTGGTGAGAATAATGCCGCCCCTCGGTCCACGGAGTGTCTTGTGAGTTGTGGAGGAAACGACGTGTGCATGCTCCATCGGAGACGGATACAGTCCAGCCACCACCAATCCAGCGTAATGGGCGATATCCACAAATAAATAGGCTCCGACGGAATCTGCAATTTCCCGAAAGCGCTTGAAATCGATTTTTCGCGAATAGGAGGAAGCTCCGGCAAGAATGAGTTTCGGATTATGTTCTTCGGCAAGCTTTTGCACATTGTCATAATCGATGAGACCATCTTCGTTTATGCCGTAAGAAATAGACTTAAACCATTTTCCAGATATCGTTGGCGTCGCTCCGTGAGTGAGATGTCCGCCCATGTCCAATCCCATTCCGAGAAAAGTATCGCCAGGTGACATGAGCGCGTAAAACACTGATAAATTCGCCTGAGCGCCCGAATGCGGCTGAACATTTGCGTATTTGCAGTTGAACAGTTTGCAGACTCGCTCAATGGCGATATTTTCTGCCACATCAACGCAGGAGCAGCCACTATAGTATCTTCTGCTGGGATATCCTTCGGCGTATTTATTAGTCATGACGCAGCCGAGTGCTGCAATCACCTCTTTGGATGCAAAATTCTCAGACGCGATTAATTCTATCTGATCCTGCTGCCGAGTTAGTTCGCTTCTTATGGCATCAAAGACTTCCTTGTCTGCCAATTCGTTTCCATCGGAAAAATATCCGTTAAAAGTCATTTTCGCCTTCCTTCTGCTAGATCATCCATTAGACGCAGTCTCGCCTCATGTCGACCGCCATCGAATTCAGTTTTTAGAAAATCACGAACACATTCCAGCGCAACATCGGTGCCAATGTTTTTTTCGCCGAAAACTATCACGTTCGCATCGTTATGCCTGCGAGCCATTACGGCCATTTCCCTACTAAAACACAAAGCCGCTCGAATGCCGTCGTATCTATTGGCCGCAATGGACATGCCTATTCCAGTGCCGCAGATCAATATACCATATCTTTTTTCGCACTTGGAAGACAGAAGCTCATTAACCAATTTATCAGCAAACACAGGATAATCACACGGATTTGCATCAAACGGACCTATGTCGTTTACATCTTCCAGATGTTCGATCAGAAACTGCTTCAGGGAGAATCCCGCATGGTCAGATGCTATAAAAAGATGCATTTTTTACCTCAAATATGCTTCTATTTCTTCTTTATTGCCCCAGATTATTTTTACCGGAACCGTCGTCACTAGATGATGAAACTTTTTGGGAATTCGCGCAAGATCTTTTTCTGTTGTAATTATTTTGGCGTTTAGCGTGTGCGCTTCGTCCAATAGATCGACGATATCCTTTTCTGAATATGGATAATGATCGGGAAACTCCACTTCTTTTTCCACAGATAACTTTTTGCGCAGAGAATCGAAGAATTTCCTCGGATATCCAAGACCACAAAATGCAATGTATTGCTTGTTACAATCTATATTTGAAAAATCTTGGTGCGTGACGCACTCACATAAATGACCTTGCCACCTACTGAGATATATGCCAGCATTTTTTTCAGTAACGCCCGTGGTGCAACCACTTATTAGTATAACAGCGTCGATATCATCCTTTATGGCTTCGAAATCCAAACGATTGGGACCCAGTGGCAGCATTTCTCCATTTCCAAATCCCTGGGATACATCGATTACCAGAAACCGAACATTCGGCTGCAAATATCTCTGGCAAAGGCCGTCATCTAGTATGAAAGCATCGTATTGCTCTTTGGCCATAGCCATCTGAGTGCTTTTGGATCGGTCTTTGGACACGTATACGTCCATACCTTTTTTAGATAGCATGAGCGGTTCGTCACCAATGTCCTGGTATGTGTGCACGTTAGCATCTACGGCAATGGTTTCGTCGGACGATCTACCGTATCCACGACTGAGCACCGCTGCTTTCTTGTTCATATCTTTGAAGATATCGGCAATTGCTGCTGTAACTATGCTTTTTCCGGAACCTCCAACTGTTATGGCTCCAATCGCTATCACTTTGACGGAATCCAATTTACATTTGTACGATCTTTTATAATTCCAAGAAGATACAAAAGAATAGATCGCACTGAACGGAGATAAGAAAATTTTCTGAAAGAAACTTGCTTCTTTCGCGTACCAAAACTTAGGAGGCTTTAAAAACACGATACTACCACAACCAACAGCACACACAAAAAGCGCCATCGACTAACAACTAAAATAGGCGACGGCGCAAAAAAAAAATCCACCTAAGGCGGATGTCTTTTTTAACTAGTTGATATCAAAATCGGCGTAGCCAACAACTCTATAAATGGCCTCTAGCGAATTACGTCCGACTTCCATCAAGGTATCCTTGCTTGATATAGTGCCATTTTTCAATAGCTCCATGTCACCTATATCGCACAATTGCAAAGACGTTGGAGTAACGCTCCATATCTTCTTAATTAAAATCTTCCCACGATTTAGAATAACGACAGTGGATTCCGGAGCTAAACTGCTGGATGGCTCTAGATACAATGTCGATGAACTGCTAAAGTGTGGCTTGAAATATGATTCAGCTTTTATTGCAAAAGCATCATTTTTAGCCATAAGCTCCGCTGGCCGATGGCGCCACTCGGACGGAGAACAGATCTTGATCGTCAAATCAGGCGAATTCTCATCATCTTTGGAGACGCTGTATAGCGGCATGCTGGACTCTCTAACGGAGATCTCCTGACGCCTTTTCCTGCTGAACTCCAGTGGCGTAACGATGTGACTGTCATGGGAAACTTCCTGAAGAAGTTCTGCTGGTTCACATCCAAAAGCGTGCGACAATCTTCTGATAAGATCGGTATTCAATCTTCTGGAACCCGACTCCAATCTAGATAAATACGAAATAGATATACTGGTTATTTCTGCCAGTGTCTCCAGCGTATAACCACTCCTCTTTCGCAAATACTTCAGATGTGTCATTGGCGCATCCTTTCTCTTTCTACCAACTCTCTCTGCTCCAATTTCCTGAGACGAAGTCTCAGGAAATGTTAGATCCTTCATCGGACTTAAACTTTGTCTTGCCATAATAAAACCCTCTTTTTTTGCAAACTCATATTTACGGTATACCAAACGACAAAAAGGAAGTCCATAGCAAAATTCAAAAAAAATTCAAAAAAAAATACGACACAAATTTTATGTAATTAGCACGTTGAAATTTATAGAGTCCAAATGAAACGGCGAATAAAAAATTTGTTGAAACTTTTTATTTTTATTATCATAATATACATAGCAATATCCGCATGAAAAATATATGTTTTTGGTTGTTTTTTGCGTGTTTTCATAGTCGATATTTTTTATTTTATAATTATAGGTAAGACATGATCTCCTCGAAAAACAACACGCTGCAGGCAGTAGAGCATGAAAAATTGTCCAAAACACACAATGTCAAGAGAGGTAAGAAAAAATCAAGACTGTTATTTTCTAAATCTTATCATTTTGCAAAGTCATATCATCCATTAAAACATCAAAAAATTAAATTAAATAAAATCAATTTTATAAAACCCGCGGATGAATATGAAAATGAGGATAAAAAAGAAAGCCAGATACTTACAAGGAGATATAAAGCCTTTCCGCTTCCGTCGCCTACAAAAAACACCATTTGGACCAGTGAAAATAAAATATTGGAGTGGCTTGTTTCGATCGGCGTACAAATAAAACGCACGTCCACAAACAAGTATTTTCTTACGGGTAGGTTGTGTGCAATGAATCATGTTCTTGTGTTCGCCAACAAAAAAAGGATAGATCTCGGATTGCCGCCGTTTTATGTGGAAGGATTAACAGAATTCTAGCATTCAGAGGAGCGTAGTGGCTTAATGATTAGTTGATGAATAACATGAGCATGTTTTTTCTTTAAAGCACGGAGTCTATTTGTTGACTGTTCCTAAGGATCCAGGAGGACATAGTAAAGCCGCTTTTGAAGCACACCACCAACGGCCGTCATTCTTGCAAGCGTAGCGCAGCGAGAATCCAGTGGTTGCAGATGTTTCATGGATTCCTCGGTGCTACGCACCAAGGATGACGAGCTGGAAGAATTTTTTGTTTCTCGATACGCTTTTAAGCGGTATCACTATAGGAAACAGCTTGGCACCATTCCACAAAATTTTTGGTTCCATAGAACCTGTGGTTGGAAGCAAAACCTCATCTCCTCGGTAGTATTGGCGTCTTGATTTTGTCAAACAACTCCTCCTGCTCCTTAAATCCAGCCTTACTTTAAGAGCAAATGCTTTCCCTTAAAATGAAATCGCCTGTTTCCCAAGGCGTGTGGGAATAATTAGGCATTACAGTTGGAACTATACCATCTTTTATAACATTTGCTTTTTTTAGTTCCTCATGGGCTTTTCCCAATTCTGGAAGAGTTGATTGTTCTTCATTGTGTAGTCCCTTAATTTCCCCATTTTCCATATATATCACACCTGAGCATACTACTCTTGCTCCTTCTAGGTTTGATAGAGAATTATTTCCTTGTTTCCAGGGTATTGCATAAAAACACTTACTCTCCGTCATCGCGAAATGCAAGAGACCTTTACCTTCGACAATTGTTGCGACGTCAGTGAGATCCGGCGCAACATTGAAAAAATCTGATGCAAGAAATTTGATTGGCAATACAGGATCTGGTCTAATATACATAATAACTTCCTCAAATGTTTTATCGCGAGATATCACAAATTCATTTTCAAGATTCGGATCAGCTTTTATCAATTCTTTCATAAAATCTTCGAAATGTAATCGCCCTGTTGCATAGGCTACTTGGAAGCTCTGCTCATCATGTCCATAAAACGACTTTCTTGCCAGCTGTCGATAATGGCCACTACGATTGTTTACTTCCTTTATTCTTTTACTACTGGATATTCTGAGCTCCCCGGCACATGCCACCGGTTTTCCTTCGGTCAATCCAATATGCTTACAATCGGAATTTTCAGGAGTAATTCGCAGGCAGCCATCCAACATATAGGCAAAATCGTACAATCCTTCTTTCATCTCACAAGGTCTTTGAATAAAATCCTCGAGGAAAAACTCAGAAAATTCTGCAGTTCGAATCTTTTCTCGAGTTGGCTTATTTTCAAGCCACAACAGAAAAGGGGCCGTTGGAGGAATCGTTTGATCTTTTTTCCGTTTATTTTCATTTTCGTTACACTCACAAAACCAAGTGGAAAAATTTATCAACATTTCATCTGCATGACAATACTTCTTCTTAATCCATGATGCAAAAGAGGGGAATGGAGGGATTGTTGAATGTTTTTTTCGTCCACTTATATCTTTTGTGCGCTCACTATCCCAAAGATAAAAATCCCGTAACATCCCTGCTACTGGAGATCGAAATGGAAACGCACGTGTTATCCCTACTACCGGAGCTTTATAGGGATCTAGCGCTTCCAAATAATATTCTAAGCGGAACATACCTTTTGCTTTTAAACCTCCCATTCTATGCTTCATATACTTTTCGATGAATTGCGTCCAAGGAGAACAATAAGCTGGGCAATTTTCTTTTTGGGAGTCTTTATACGTCGAATAATCCCCCTTCTTTTGAAACACAGCCAAGTTCTTTATCAAAATTGCTATATAATTACACTTCGCAGCAGCTGTAGATAGAATTTTGTATAGCATCTTCTGATCACCAGGTTGTGTCTGGATGCGCTCTTGACATTCGCGACATATTTTAAGTAATAAAGCCATCCTATCTTGCAACGAACCGTATTCTGTCTTTTTTATTAAATGATAACTATCTATGTTTCCGAGTATTTCATTTGAAACAGCTTCTTCTTTGTCAATATATTCAAATGACGAAGTTAAATCGTCTTTTTTATCGACATATTGATCTGACGAACCTAAATCATCGTGAGATGGCGGATGCTTAAATATATCGTCCAGTGTTTTCAGATAGCCATCATCAGCCGCCACCATTACCCTGACTGCCTGAGGACTATCAGATATAATTCTTACTACTTTTTTCGCGTTTTCCCGAAATTTATTTATAGCGCCACCGCTTTTCGGAGACTCATAAATTTTGCCGTTTCGCCACTCTCCGTTGAATATTCTTCCATCTTTATACTTAAGTATTCCATGTCCAGCCCAAAACTTCCCACCAGACCAAGTTCCACGGAATTCCGATTTATCATACCACTCCAGTCTCCCCTTGCCATGTTTTTTGTCATCATGCCATTCCCCTTCGTATGCATTTCCGGTAGGCCACGTCATAAGTCCTATTCCATTTTTTTTACCTGCTTTAAATTGTCCTTTGTATGCGCGTCCATCCGCATAGGTATATTCACCATTTCCTTCCATTACACTGTTTGCCCAATCCCCATCATACTTTTCTCCACTAGGGTACATCATGGTTCCATTTCCACTTTCTTTACCTGCTTTTCATTCTCCATCGTATACGCATCCATCTTGATATTTCATTACGCCACGTCCGTCTGGCTTACCATCCTTCCATGGTCCACTATAGAGCTCTTTTCCGTTCTTGTCTGTTTGAGTTCCAATTCCTTCTCTTTTGTCGTTTTTCCATTCCCCATCGTAAACTTGCCCATCTGCACAGATATGCCTGCCATTTCCTTCCCTTACATCATTCACAAAATCTCCGACGTACTTGTTTCCGGTAGGCCATGTAAATGTTCCTCTTCCATGCTTTTTTCCTGCTTTCCATTCCCCATCGTAAACTTGCCCATCTGCACAGATATGCTTGCCATATCCTTCCATTACATCATTCACAAAGTCTCCAACGTACTTGTCTCCGTCAGGCCATGTCCATGTTCCTCTTCCATGCTTTTTTCCTGCTTTCCATTCCCCATCGTAAACTTGCCCATCTGCACAGATATGCTTGCCATATCCTTCCCTTACATCATTCACAAAATCTCCGACGTACTTGTTTCCGGTAGGCCATGTAAATGTTCCTCTTCCATCCTTGTTTCCTGCTGTCCAATTTCCATCGTATACGCATCCATCTTCATATTTCATTACGCCCTGTCCGTCTGGCTTACCATCCTTCCATTGCCCACTATAGAGCTCTTTTCCGTTCTTGTCTGTTTGAGTTCCAATTCCTTCTCTTTTGTCGTTTTTCCATTCCCCATGGTAAACTTGCCCATCTGCACAGATATGCCTGCCATTTCCTTCCATTACATCATTCACAAAATCTCCGACGTACTTGCCTCCGTCAGGCCATGTCAATGTTCCTTTTCCATGCTTTTCATCTGCTTTCCATTCCCCATGGTAAACTTGCCCATCTGCACAGATATGCTTGCCATTTCCTTCCCTTACATCATTCACAAAATCTCCGACGTACTTGTCTCCGGTAGGCCATGTAAATGTTCCTTTTCCATGCTTTTTTCCTTCTTTCCGATCTCCCTCATATGTGCATCCATCTTCATATTTCATTACGCCCTGTCCGTCTGGCTTACCATCCTTCCATTGCCCACGGTATACCACTTTTCCGTCCTTGTCTCTTTGAGCTCCTCTTCCTTCCCTTTTCCCCGCCTTCCATTCTCCCGTGTATACGCCTATATTTGCATAGGTATACACTCCATATCCTTCCATTAAATCATTCACAAAATTTCCGACATACTTGTCTCCGTTAGGCCGTGTCAATGTTCCTTTTCCATGCTTTTTTCCTTCGTTCCGATGTCCATCCGATCTGCATCCATTTTCGTACACACGATTTCCGTCCCAGGAGGTTTCGGCTGTTTTTGAAATATCCACGACACCGTCCATTGCTTGCGTACTTGTCATCATCGTTAGACATATAATTGCTGCTTTATTGTTGTCCATAAAAACTCCATTTTGATGCTAGCATCATATCACTACATTCCCCAAAAAGCAACAATAAAAAACTTAACACCCCAGGAGTTTTGCAATGCTCTGATTTTTGAGTTGGTTTATAGGAGAAATGCGCCGCGAGTCCCTCTCCACCAGGTACCATAATATCAGGAAAAGATAAAATTTCCGTTAATGGTTGAAAATTTTTGTAATTTTAGCGATTTTTAACGCTTTTGTGGGAAAATGGTGCCTGATAGAAGAGGTCCTGCGTGCATCTGGGAATCTAAAAACTCGATAATTTCAGGGTTTCTACAAACTGCTGGGGTGGCAAGAATAAAAAACTCGTTGACACATGGGGGGGGGAGGGCTTTTTCCTAAGGTATATAACAGGCCCGTGGAAAATAAATATCTTGGATGTGAACTTGATGTAAAAAAAGCATATTGCATTTTTGTGTTCTTTTTTGTATAAGGTTATTAAGGTTATATGGAGTCTCTACGTTTAAGTTGCGGTGTCATTGACTTTTGATTAATTTTTTATATGGAGTACATAATGAGAAAAATTGCTTTTGTGATTTGTTTGTGTGGGGTAGTGACATCATCTGATGCTACTACTGATGAGGGGCCGTTTGCTGTTACTGTTGGCAGCACGTTTAGAAGGGATTGGGGCAGTTTACTCCAATCAGTACAGAAAGCCCACGGTGTTATACCATTGCAGTCACCTCTTACTGATTGGTCGCGCAAAAGTACGCTGTGTTCCGTGAATATTCTGACCAAACTCTGTCGCGGATTACTAAATGTAACAGGACACCCTATCGGCAGTGAACGGGAAACAGAGGCAACTGCCATTATGGACCTCGCAGGTGAGTGTTGTGGCTTTTTTAAAGCCGTATATGATGCTATATTCGGATTCGAACATACTCTGTCTTCAATGGTGATAGCAGTTGCAGAGAAGCAGGAAACATATGTAGGCATTGTTGAAAAATGCAAATTGATGCTTAAAAATGCCGATGCCTTTATTGATGGCATAGAATCAGATTGTCATAAACCGCGCTTCGACCGTTTAGAAAAATTAAGCAAATGTAAAAAACCACAAAAAATTCAGAACATAGTCCGAAAGCAGAGAGTGAGGCCTTTACATCTGATTCGACAGAAGGATCAGGTTGTCAATGGATTGGTGGGGCTTGGGCGTGATGTCATTCTAAGACTTTTGTGCCTTATTCCGCTCGAAAAACGCGAAAGATGTGTGAGGGCCATAATTGGAATGGCAAATGTGATCTATCCTATGAAAGAGCATTCTAGTTTTCGTTATGTGCGCGTGATTCCAGATGGTATGTGCGACACTTATGAAGCCTTCATGGGGTTTACAAAAAAGGAAAAGCTTCCATCGTCATTAACAAAAAGAGAACGGCGAACATTGTCAGATACGGAAAAAAAAGGAACTAGAAAGGGCGGAACAAATAGTGTCATTGACAGAATACGCGATACGAAAAGTGCTATGGACTGCAAAGGGAGAACTGAGACGAGCTGGATCAGATGTGGATAAATGCGAAGAGATGCACAGCATTATTGGGCCTCTTGCGATAGGTATCACTTGGCCCTTGATTGAAAAAAACGCAATCCTTACTCCTAGGGACCGAACTGATATATTGCTAATATCGTGGTATGCCGCTACAGAAGCAACCGATACTGCCCCAGAAGAGAAGGCGGCATTGCTATGTGTGTTAAGAGTCGTTCTGGGATATGATGGTGCTGATCTAAAATCTGTATCTAGAGTTTTGTCTAAAACACAACCAATGAAAGATGCTATTGGATATGATGGTCTACCCGGGCTACTTGCATCTTATCGCAAAATAGAAGGCGCATCCACTTACGTTTGGGAGGAGGATGATAAAAAATAGTCGTATAGGAAACAGCTTGGCACCATTCTACAAAATTTTTGGTTCCATAGAACCTGTGGTTGAAAGCAAAATCTCGACCAAAGCTGATTGAGGACTTTTTCTTGCACATCAAGTCCGATGGTGATAGTCGGAACGTGGGATGATTAGGTATCACAAAAACCAAATGGTGGCACAAACTACTGAAATTTCAACGATCTTCCGAATTCACGATTGACTGAAATTTCAGCATTTTGCCCTTCATCAACCTACGTTCCGACTATCACCATTCCAAAAGCTTCAAACTTCTGAATCTCTTCTTTCATTTGGAGTTCATAATCTGATTCCTCCCCGCACTTACGCTCTGTTCGCACATTCTGCACTCTCAATTTAGCTTGGTGCCCAATAAAATTTCTTTTTGAACGGCGATAATTGAGGATATTCCATTTCTTGCGCACGACAGCATTTCCATTAGCTGGTTATCGTTGAAAACGTTTCTTTCTCCAGTGGCCTGAACTTCCACGAGCTCTCCGGTTTCGAGCATAACGAAATTTGCATCCACTTCAGCCTGTGAATCTTCCATAAAATCGAGATCCAACAGCACTCTTCCATCAACTATTCCGCAGGAAACTCCGGCGATAAGATGTTTAAACGGATTCCTTCTTATTTTCATCTTTTTTATTGCCAATCCGAGAGCAATGCATGCACCACATATGGAAGTCGTTCTCGTGCCGCCGTCCGCCTGAATCACATCGCAGTCGACTCTTATCTGACGTTCCCCGAGCAGTTCCAGATCAACAGATGCCCGCAGAGATCTGCCGATAAGTCTTTGTATCTCGTGGGTTCTTCCGGATTGTTTTCCTTTTATGGATTCACGGTCGGTGCGGACACAGGTAGAGCGAGGTAACAATGCATATTCTGCGGTGATCCATCCTTTGCCGGATCCTTTTATGAATGGAGGCACTTTATCCTCCAAAGTTACTGCGCATAACACTTTTGTATTTCCAAACGAGATAAGGCAACTCCCTTCAGCATGACTTAAATAGTCCGGAACCACCTCTATTTTTCTCAATTCATCGTCTGCTCTCCCGGAAAAACGCATTACACCCTCCTTGCTATGAAACTTACTGAAATCCACTATGGCCGAAAATACCACATTTGGTCGTTGATTTCCACACAGAAAAACAGAGTAGTCATATTCTTCTTCTGAAATGTGTTTGTCGGCGCCATCCTCAATCGAAGCACAAATCAAACGATCCAACAATATGTTTTGTATGTGCTGCACTTGTGCTGGTGGGCCTTCTCCACCTTGTGATACGTACGCCACCGCTGTCTTCAACGCATGCTAAGGATTAGTTAAGAAATAACCGGGACATTTTTCTTTTTTGCGACACAGGATCTGTGGTGTATAATAGCCTTTTATGAAAGGCAAAGCAAACAGTGGAACACATTATCAGAATGCTGGAGTTATTGGACGAGCGTGAACGTAGATTATTCCTTGCGAATGAGGCGATTGCGTATGGTTACGGTGGTATAAGCGCAATCAGCAGAGTCAGCGGTGTTTCAAGAACAACGATAACCGCGGGAATCAAAGAACT
>BNWJ01000032.1 GCA_025998735.1 Alphaproteobacteria bacterium
CAATTGGCATGACACTCTCCGCCACCATAGTAGCTTCTCTGATGCTATGCCATAAATTGCTGAAAATGGATAATGTTTTGGAGGAAGTATGACCATATTTACAGACAACATCACAAGCATTCACGGAAATGTCGGGATAAAATGACTTCAGAATCTAGATGACATTATGCATCATTATTGATTTTTTCGCGGAGCAGTCGACAAGAAGAAAGGAAAATGTCGCAAATAAAATAATAATTTCCTTTTTGCAAACAAAGATCACTTCTTGGACACTCCAAACCGGTTCCAACAGCGAGTTAATGTCGATACAGTTAGATGAAAAAACATGCCCCAACGTGTTTTCCACATACCCCCACTACAATTTGCCACATGTTTTCTCCATATTTCCGAAGACTTATCGTAAGGAACAGGAAGCAATTGCTCAGCCAAGGACCGACTACACTGGAAATGCATATAATCCATTGGTTGTCTCCATTTGCCTCCCCAAATATCAAATCCATGCAACCTAAATATAGCGACTACCAAGTCCGTAACCATGCCATCCCTAAAAACGCCCCTATTAAGGAACCAATCATCCGATCCTTCTTCTTGAATTATCCGCTCTAATACAGCTCGCACTTCCAATTCTGGCAGCTTTAATTCATCTCTTAGCTCTCCTTCTATACGCTTACGATCTGCCCCTCTATCAGCTAAACGTTCCGGAATTATTACATGCTCTACAGCATCATAGTATGGATTCATTGTATCATTCACATCAACTGCTAACCCAGAGGCATGCAGCGATGGTTTAGTACCTCTAACTATTAATCTTGGATCATGGCCAGAAGCTCTGTATACAGGGAACCTAATCTTAAAAAGCCACCAAAAAATTTTTCTCACGGAATCAGCGCAAACATCTAACACATCGATATTGATTTCTCTCGTCTCGTTTGTAAAAGTCCAAACAGTTACTTTCACAGATACAATTCTGCCTGCTGTTGCCTGTTCAATTTGCTCCATAGTCATCCCCAAAATACTTTGGGCAAAAAACACTATGATAAATACATATTTCTTCATTTTAAGTCCACACATAGATTATACGCACGTATATTAACGAAAAATAAGCATTATTACAATACTCTTCATCATTTCAGGAGGCGCTTTTTTATGGTAAACCTTCTAAAGTTTTGTAATATTCAATATCGGAAGCGCAATGGCTGGATTGGTTTAAGTTGGAAGTATGGACTCGAAGATTTGAAAAAGTCAATTAAAACTGCGAAAAATTCGTAGGGGAAATTTATGACCATACTCACAGATAACATCACAAGCATTCACGGAGATATCGGCGAGAAATGGTTTGGCTATTTGGATTCTATTGTCGCAGATCTTGCAAAAAAAGTGCGTGCCGCACACGCTTTTATTCCCAAAGAGTAGAAAATTGTTGACCCCATCGATAAAATTTGGAAATACGAAAATGCTATGTCGATTGTAGAAAATAGAATCGACGCCTTTTCGAAATTACTAAATGTTGATCCGAAACGTATCGCACAGTGGACTTTTGTAAAATCCGTAATATAAATTCAAAAAAATCATATTCATCGATGATAGAATAGATAATCTGAAATCCGTTGAGAAAGTCTCAAATGAAATCGACGCTGAATTTGTTGGAATTGAATATACATATTCGAAAACCAAAAAACGTCCGACTCTGAATCTAGAAAAAGCCAGAAAACAATTCGAGATTCTTATAAAAGAAAAACGCTGGGTATCGGATGAAGAAATGGAAAAGATAAAATGAAAATCGAAGTTGTTACATATAATTCTGACTGGCCGAAAATGTTTGAGTCGGAAAAAACGATAATTTCGAACGCGCTTGGCTTAACACCCCAGGAGTTCTGCAATGATCTAATTTTTGAGTGGATTTATAGACAAAATGCGCCGCAAGTCCCTCTCCACCAGATGCCATAATATCGAGAAACAGTAAAATTTCCGTTAATGGTTGAAAATTTTTGCAATTTTCTAACGCTTTTATTGGAAAATGGCATCTGGTGGAAGATGTCCTGCGTACATTGGAAAATCTAAAAACTCGGTAATTTTAGGGGTTCTACAAACTGCTGGGGTGGCAAGGTCCTATGCTTAAACCTAACGTTGCTGCTTCGGCTCCAAGGACTCGATAACGCCCGATCGCTAGTCTTTACCGTGCCGGACTATCTCCAACTGTATACCAGCAGCTCCGTTCGACACACCAGAAGGCGGTCCTGGCTGGATGAAGGGAGACATTCTTATCCACTGCCGTTCATGGTCTTCCTATCACAAGACACACCTCATTTAGCGTCTTTTGACTCAAGAAAACGGATGATTCCTGGCAGGCTACTTCCACCAGACGATGTGCTGAACAGACAAAAGCCCGCGGTGATGTCAGTCGGCGGATTTTGTCGTTCCAGGGCAGCATATGCTATCCTCTGATCATTTAGATCTCTTGCATATGCCAAAGGAGTCTGTCCATTCGCGTTTTTCTCATTCACTCGAGCTCCTAGTAGGCATAGTAGCCCGACCATGGCCAGCTGGCCTCTTTCAATGGCACAAAATATCGGCGTGTTTTGACGGCTACCAGGGGCGCTACCGACGCCATTCGGATCAACTCCCTCAGCCGCAAGGTCAATGGCCATCTCAAGATCACCAACAGAAGCGGCATGACACAAAGCGTATGTTTTTCTCGTCGTGTTTTTCGACTCATCCTTCACCTTTGATAGGTAGCCTGCAGTACTGAATCCCTCAAGAAAATCGACGACCTTTTGCGGTTGATGGTTCTTTCGGTCAGCCCACCATGCTTTAGGATAGTTGCAAGCTTTTGCGTACTTCAAAGGGGTTTGTTTGGCTGCGTTGGTCGCATCCAGCCTAGCGCCCGCCAGGCACAAAAGTTTGACCATGGCAATGCGGCTTATCTCAATTGCCAAAAACAGCGGCATGTTTTTATGGCAACCGTGTGTATCGCAGACGCCATTTGGGTCAGCTCCTCTATCAACCAGAAGCTGAACCGCAGTCGCGAGTTTACCGGCCCAAATTGCATCAAACAAATCTTTAGTTTTATCCATTGCACTCACCGACACAACTGTCACCATTGACAGTGCGCATATAGCTCCTTTTATTGCGGACATGGTTTTATTCATAAAATCCCCCATATTTAAAAACCTACTAAGCATAATACTATATTTCGAGGCAATTGTCAAGCGTTTTTTTAAAAACTTTGCATTTTTTATTCAGATATATTTTTTCGCGAAGACAGCGTTCAAATCGCAGAGTCAAAATCAAGCGGATCCAATGTCACGTTAGTGTGCGGCTCTCTTCTGCATTCTGCCGGATGTATGTCAAAGACACGAAAGGAGCAGCCTCAATAACAATCTGCTCCTCGAATACCAACATGTTGGACTGTTTATTTCACGCTACCGCCGATTATACCAAGTTCCGTTTTAAACTAACCAAAAGAACAGGCGTATCTACTGAAAGTGAGCAATCATTCGGATATTCTCAAACGAAATTCGCTATCACCGGAGCCATGCATACCTACGAAAAGCTTCTTCTCCCTACCCATGCCCAGGTATAAGAACCTCCGCACCAGGCCCACCTTCCGTCACACAAATGCTTAAGATCTCCGCGCTCCGGTATCGTATTCAGGCGCACTAGCGCAGTTATTTTTTGCAGGCGCGAACTGCATTTTCCTCCTTTAGATACTCGACGATAGTCCCATACTCATCTTCACGTGGCTCTTCTACTTGCATACATGGCAGAAACATAACGGAGGTCGTCATGGATCCCGCACATCCACGCAAGCATGCTTCCGCGAATTCTATCGGTGTCTGACCTTCTCCGTTTTTTATATCTAGACGAGCGTTGTTTTCAAGGAGGAATTTGACCATTTTAAGGCGACTGCCATCGATGGCGCAAAACAACGCCATGGTTTGTTTTGTACAACCGGACCCCTTCCAATCACCCATTCGTTCGATTGCCACGTTCGGGTTTGCCCCAGCCTCAAGAAGTGCTTTCGCCTTTTCGATATCCCCTAACCAAGCTGCTTCGCACAAAGCAAAGTTTTTCTCGTTAAATACCTGATTTTCACTTTGGCTACTAGCCGCCTTATCCATTGCACTCACCGACACAACTCCCACCATTGACAGTGCATATATAGCTCCTTTTATTGCGGACATGGTTTTATTCATAAAATCCCCCATATTTAAAAACCTACTAAGCATAATACTATATTTCGAGGCAATTGTCAAGTGCTTTTTTTAAAAACTTTGCATTTTTTATTCAGATATATTTTTTTGTGAAGGCAACGCTCAAATCGCACAGTTAAAATCAAACGGATCCAACGTCACTCTGGTGTTTGGAAATTATGCAGGAGGCACGATAGAACTCGCGGACGAAGTCGTCTTCGCAGTCTTTCATTTTCTCCGTATGTCCTGTCCAGACAACTTTTCCTTTGTTTAGTATGGAAGCGTGATCCGAAAGAAATTCGGCTACTTTTAGATCGTGGGTAATGGTGAGTGACGTGATTCCAAGTTTTTTTACGGTTTCCTTGAGGAGATTGCATATTATGCCGCTGGTTACCGGATCAAGTCCCGATGTTGGTTCGTCGAACAGCAGCACCTCCGGCTCTATGGCGATGGCTCTGGCTAGAGCGGCTCTCTTCTGCATTCCGCCGGATAACTCAGCTGGATACAGGTCGAATACACGGCTTTCCAAACCAACCGATAGCAATTTCTCTTCGGCGATCGATCTTATGACGCCATTTGAATCTTTTCTGACTTGTTTCATGCCGAATTCGATGTTTTCTATTATGGTCATGGAATCGAAGAGGGCATTTCCCTGAAATAATACACTGAATTTCCTGATGTAGCCCTTGTACTGCTTCTTATCTTTTACGCTTAGACCATCCACAAGAATATCTCCGGAATCTATTTTAAAAATTCCCAGCAAACACTTAAGCAGAACCGATTTTCCGCACCCGGATTGCCCGAGTATAATGTGAGTCTCTCCATCAGCTATCTCCAGAGAAACACTGTTCAACACGTTTTGCCCCTCAAACGACCTATGTACGTCTCTAAAAACTATCTTACTCATATTTAAAAAAACAACGCCGTTAATAGATAATTTAAAACAAGAACTCCTATGCAAGATGAGACTACAGCACCGGTGGTAGCGCGTCCAACTCCTCTTGCTCCGAGATCACTGTAGAACCCATGATAGCATCCCAGAGACGCAATGCAAAATCCAAATGCGGAAGCCTTTGCCAACCCAGACACCACATCCATTAGCTGAAGGTTTTGGATGGTTTGCGCTATGTACGGTCCGGACGAGAAATCCAACACGGTGACTGACACCAGAAACCCGCCCATCACGCCGATTATGTCCGCGATTAGCACCAGAAACGGAAGCATTAGCACTCCGGCAATGACTCTGGGGGCCACGAGAAAATTAAATGGATTTACTCTCATGGTTAGCAAAGCATCAAGCTGCTCCGAAACCCTCATGGATCCGATCTCGGCGGCTATAGACGATCCAAGTCGACCAGCCACCATTAATCCGGCGAATACGGGGCCCAGCTCACGGGTTATGCTGATTACAACGACGGTCGCAATCGCTCCTTCGGCATTGAATCTCGTAAATCCCAGATGCATTTGCAGAGCGAGAACCATGCCGGAAAAAATAGCCGTAAGACCGACGATGGGCAGCGAATAGAATCCAACGGCCATCATCTGCCTGAATATTTTTTTCGGAAAAAATTTAGGCGAAAAGCAGCTAAACACTCCGCGCGCTATAAAAACAGACACTCTTCCTATTTCTTGTAGCGCATTAAGAGTATATTCTCCCAAAGTTGCAACTGACCTAACCATAAAAACCTCCAAACACACCAGCTTGAAGCTGGACCCATTTTCTACACTTCCGCACGGTATGCGAGCGCTATTTTCAATGCTCAACCAACGTGACGTTGGATCCATTTTCTGCCCTTCCGCACGGTATACGAGCGCTATTTTCAATCGGAAGCTCATTAGCGCAGGTACTGCAAGCACCGTCACGCTGGTCGCGTACCTTTCAGCAGGTAGAGAAGCAGAAAAAGGGTCTAGCGTCACGCTGGCTAGACACCTATGTAGACACGCTTCACTCTATCTCCAAAGCGACACGCCACCTCATGAGGTAACGTTCCAAGCTCCAGAGCCCACTTTTCCAGAGTATAATCCGGAGTACGAGTCAATGCCACCCAATTTCCTTCCTTCAGTAACGAATTATCAACATCCGTAACATCAATGACCGCATAATCCATCGACATTCTACCAACTATCGGGACTTGCTTGCCGCCAATAAATCCATTACCAAAGCCTGAGAATTTCCTCATGAATCCATCGGCATAGCCTATTCCTAAGGTAGCAGTCTTCATTTTCCGAGTTGCAGCGAATGTCGCTCCGTAGCCAATTGTATCGCCGACTTCTATTTCGTTTATTTGCACGATTCGGGAGAAGATGTCCATAACCGGCTCGAGACTTCCGACTTTGTCTTCGCGAATTGAAAAACCATATATGGATTTCCCGGGTCTAACCATGTCGAAGAGATAATCCTCTCCGAGGAAAATGCCATTGGTGGCCGAAAAGCTTCCTTTTATATTTCCGAACGCATTCAAAACATGCTTAAATCTTTTCAATTGCAATTCATTTAAGTTGTGATCGGGTGTATCAGCGCAGGCCAAATGACTGACAACCAGCTGCAGATCGATATCTCTTGAGATTTCTTTGCTGTATTTGTCTGACTCTTCCATGGAAATGCCATTTCTGCACATTCCGGTATCAATATGAATGGCCGCTTCGAGTTTTTTCCCGATTTTTTTGGAGTAGTCGGTCCATAATCCTATCTGATACATGCTGTTGATAACCGGAATTAGATTACTATCCAGCAGCATCTGCTCACATCCGGAAAACAATCCACATAGAACGAAAATTCTCGAATCATTGCCGATGTGTTTTCTTAGCTCAATTCCTTCATCGACGGTGGCAACGAAAAAATGTCGACATCCTTCCTTGTGCAATTTTTTACTGATCGGAACCATACCGAAACCGTAGGCGTTGGCTTTAACGACGGCGGCTATTACAACATTATCGTTGTTTATGGTATGTTCCAGGGTATGATAATTTTTGGCCAGGGCATTTAGATTAATCGTTAGGACAGACATCACTTGAGGTTCAATGTTTTTCAGTGCTGCACTAACATCATTATCTATCATTTTGTTTAACTCTGTTTTTGACTACCGCGTAGAATCGCAGCTAACACATTGTTCGTCATCCTTGCAAGCGCAGCGCGGCAAGGATCCGGTGTTTCAGTGAATTTCTGGATTCCCGACTCCACCAAGAATGACATGCCGAGCTGTTTTTGTATTTTGATGCGATTCTTTAGCGGTTCCACTATGTAATGCCGCCACTTCATGAGACAGCCTTCTTTTCAAACTCTTCTGTTCGGCTTGGAGACAGGTTGTCGAATTTGGTATATTTTCCATCGAAAAACAACTTTACTGTAGCAATTGGACCGTGACGCTGCTTGGCGACTATAACCTCAGCCAAATTATGAACAAGTGTTAATCTACTGAACCATTTCTTATGTTCTTCCGGATCTGTTGGTTCTCGTCTGGATTCGTAGTATTCTTCGCGGTAGACAAAAGCGACAACATCGGCGTCTTGTTCGATGGATCCAGACTCCCTGAGATCAGACAGCTGCGGACGTTTATCATCTCTGGCTTCGACGGCTCTCGACAATTGTGACAACGCCAGAACAGGAACATTCAGCTCTTTTGCAATGCTTTTCAATGTTCTCGTGATTTCGGAGATTTCCAATACTCTGTTGTCGTTTTTCTTCTCCGGATTTCCCTGAAGCAACTGCAGATAATCTATTACTATGAGATCCACCCCATGTTGGCGCTGTAGTTTGCGCGCTCTTGATCTTACAGCTGATATATTTAGGGCAGGAGTGTCATCAATAAACATTGGAAGTTCGGCAATTCTTTTGCTTGCTTCTGCTAATTTTATAAACTCATCCTCTCTTATTTCGCCTCGGCGAATCCTTTCGGACGGAATGCCAGCTTCCTGGGATAAAATTCTAGTAACCAGCTGTTCCTTGGACATTTCCAGCGAGAAAAACAGCACTTTTCCGCCTCCATCCTTTTTCTTGCAATGGGCTAGCGCGGCGTTAAATGCGATATTTGTAGCCAGTGCGGTCTTTCCCATCGATGGGCGACCGGCCAATATCACAAGATCAGATCTGCTTAATCCACCAAGCAATTTATCGAGATCCACAAAGCCTGTGGTTATGCCCACAATGCTGCTGTCGCTTCTAAATGCCGCCTCCAGGATGCTCATGGTTGAAGCCAACGCGCCAGTAAAGGATATTACGCCTGCGCGCTTATCGGCCATGGCCATTTCATATAATCTGGCTTCCGCTCTCTCTATCTGATCAACTGCGCGCACGTTCAAATCGAATGTGGAAGCGTTAGTGGAAATATCCTCTCCGAGAAGTATGAGCTGCCGTCGCAGATATAAGTCTCGAATCACTGTCGCATAATCTTTTACGCCAGAGATTGATACAACGGCGTTTACCAGCTGAACTAAATAGCCGCCACCACCTATATTTTTCAATTCATTGTGTTTTTCGAAATAAGCTCTTAGAGTTATGGGATCGGCAATTAATCCCTGCGATATCAGACTGCAAATTGCTTCATATATCTTTCCATTTACCGGAGTGTAGAAATGTACTGATAAAACAATCTCGCACACATCCTCATAACACTCGTTATTTATGAGAATTGCGCCCAATAGCGACTGCTCCGCCTCAACATTATACGGCATTATTCTCATGTTGGTTTTAGCTAGAGCATTGGGCGTCATTTTTGTTTACCTATAATGATTTTCGGACATTTTGTGTCACAAACACAATTCGTATAATAGGCTTTATTTTTATCACATACAATACCTAAAGTACAAAAAAATGGATACAGCGTTACGCTTGGCGCAGCAATTCATTTATGGATGTCTTAGCTCTCGTTTGTTCCGTAACCTGCTTTACGATTATTGCGCAACATATATTCAAACCATTCGATTCATAGGATCCGGGAACGACAACCGAGTATGGCGGAACATTTCCATAGCTTATTTCTCCGGTTTCTCGATTAATTATCTTGGTGGAAGAGGTTATGCTGGTACCAGCCGCCAGGACAGCTCCCTCCTGCACGATCATTCCTTCCGTCAGCGAGCATTTCACACCGATGAAACAATTGTCTTCCACAATCACTGGAGTAGCCTGCAGCGGCTCCAGCACACCTCCGATGGTAACCGCATCCGAGATATGACATTTCTTTCCGATTTGAGCGCAACTTCCAACTAGTGCATTGGTATCGATGAGTGTGCCTTCGTCAACGAACGCTCCAACGTTTATGAAACTGGTCATTACCACGACGGATTTCGCTATGTGGGCGGAATATCTCACAACGCCACCGGGAACCAGGCGAAATCCAGCTTTAGCGAAATCTTCAGCGGTCCAGTCTTTGGTTTTCATGGGAACTTTATCGAAATATTCACAATGCCCCGCGGAAATCACTTCAGATCTTGTGTGTTTAAAAAACAGAAGGATAGCTTTTTTCAGATAATCATTTACCTGCCATTTCCCATCGATTTTATTGGCGATTCTGAGCTCACCGGAATCCAACTTGCTCATGGCTTCCTGTACGCACGATAAATCACCTGAATTATCGTTCCACAAGTGCTCAATTCCAGATTTCAAAGCTTCCTCCATGATATTTCCTCTAATTTGTCGGAAGTAAAAACTTGAGAGCCGCCTGCATCATATCACCATCAACATAATGGGCGGCGGTTTCACTGACAGCCACATATACGCCCAAACCATTGCGTCTCAATACATCAATCGACGATATCATCATATCCAATGGGACAACACTATCTAATTTACCATGTATCATGACCAGTTTAGTCTTTACGTTGATATTTTTGATATTCTGATCGATCAAAACTCCGGCAAAAGATACTATGTGCGATACCCCCAACTTCAATCCCAGTATAATCGACAACATGGCTCCCTGAGAAAAGCCAGCCAAAATCACATCTTTGTAGGTGAACCCCTTCTTTTCCAGGACATCATCAATATATTCTTTAATAAGATGCTCATTTTTTTTGTATTCGATATTGTGATTGTCTGTATCTCCATAAAGAGGAAACCACTGATATCCATCATAGTTTCCATCGCATTTTTCGATTCCATCCGGAATGTGTACTTCGATATCGTTGAACGTTTTAGCAAAAATTTCACCAGCCGCCTGAAAGTTCTCCTTGCTTGCTCCATAACCATGAAAAATAAACATGATTCTTTTGGTTTTAGCTTTAGATTTGATTACATATTCTTCCATATGGACTCCACAAATATACGAATGACTTTAGCCTATTGATATGTATTCATGCAATAGTAATATTTTGGATCGTGATGGAGCGACAGCGTAATGAACAGTCAAAAAATAACTCGAACAAATTATTTAAACAACACGCAGAGACTCCGTGCTTTGAAGAAAAAACCGCAACTTAAATGACGAAAATCAAACAAAGCGTTGGAAGCGGACGTCGTGTCATCGTCGCGATATATCCGATGTTTTAATTGAAAAACATTTCTATTCATTGTAGGTTAATGCTAAGCAATAACAGAGGTAAGGCGATGACAGAAAAAATAAAAATTCGTGGCAGACAAGTGCTGAACGGTGTTATTCCCATTTCAGGAGCAAAAAATGCTGCGCTTCCGCTGCTTGCAGCATCATTATTGTCTTCTGAAAAAATTTTACTAAAAAATGTTTCACCTCTGGCAGACGTAGGAACTATGCTGTCGCTATTGGGTGAGATGGGTGTTCGATACGTTGTTACCGATGATTCGCCATATTCTTCGACCATCGAGCTTCATGCGGATTCAATCAATAATTTTGTCGCTCCCTACGATATCGTGAAAAAAATGAGAGCAACAATATTAGTATTGGGGCCGCTGCTTTCGCGTTTTAATGAATGCACCGTTTCACTTCCTGGGGGATGCGCCATTGGACTGCGTCCAGTGAACTATCATCTGGGGGGAATGGAAGCACTTGGGGCGAAAATTTCGCTGAAAGACGGTTACATATATGCCGAGGCTCCCCGTGGATTAAAAGGAGCGGAATTTGAATTCCCAACCGTGAGCGTTACTGGGACAGAAAACGTGATGATGGCTGCTGTTTTGGCCACAGGAAAAACTATCCTAAAAAATGCAGCTAAGGAACCGGAAATTGTCGATCTGGCGAGCTGCCTAAATAAAATGGGAGCGATTATCTCCGGGCATGGATCAGACACGATAGAAATACAAGGTGTGACAAGTCTACATGGGGTTGATTATTTGGTAATAGCAGACAGAATAGAAGCAGGAACATATGCCATTGCTGCCGGTATTACAGGGGGTCGTGTGGATTTAATTGGAGGTAATTTCAGAGAGCTCTTACCGTGTTTTATAGATAAAATGACTCAAGCCGGCTTGATATTTTCTGATATAGATAATGGGATAAGAGTGATATCTTCTGGTACAATACATCCAATTGATATAGAAACCGCACCATTTCCAGGATTTCCGACGGATTTGCAAGCTCAGAGTATGGCAATGTTGTGCCTTGCCGATGGGACCTCCAATATTTATGAAACCATATGGGAAAACAGACTCATGCACGTCGCTGAATTATCAAGAATGGGAGCGGAGATAAAAGTTTCCAGATGTGATCAGACGTGTGTGTGTCATGCATGTGTGACTGGAGTCGAGAAATTTCAGGGAGCGCCGGTTTTCGCGACTGATCTAAGAGCATCCTTTAGTTTAGTGCTGGCGGCTCTTGCTGCTGAAGGAGAAACTGTGCTAGATAGGGTATATCATTTGGACAGAGGGTACTGCGCCGTTGAACATAAATTTAAAACTTGTGGTGTTACGATTGAAAGAATAAAGAAATAGAAAAAAGAGGAGAAATGTTATGATATTAACAAATGATAAAAATTTTGAGTCAGATGTGCTTGAAAAAGATTTGGTTGTAGTAGATTTTTATGCAGACTGGTGTGGACCGTGTCGCATGATATCACCACTCTTGGAGGAGATTCAATCGGAAATGACAGTAGATGTCGTGAAAGTAAACATCGATGAAAGTCCAGATATAGCTTCCACCTACAATATAATGAGTATTCCAACGTTGGTTATTTTTAAAAATGGAGAAAAAATCTCAACAAATGTTGGTGCTGCATCGAAGGCAAGAATATCGGATTGGATAAAATCGCACTTCTAATGTTTTCTCATCTAAATAAAAATTTCAATGTTTCACGTGAAACATAAAAATGACAGTTTTCTTACTTTGCGAAAGCATTTCTGCAACCTCTGATATAAAACCACTCATAACTACATGGTGATCAATTAATGCACTAGATAACACATGCGAAATCCAGTATTCCATTGATTTAT
>BNWJ01000033.1 GCA_025998735.1 Alphaproteobacteria bacterium
AAAGAAGAATCATCTCCTCCAGGGGGCGCTTGAAAAATCGACCGGGACCACTGTATTTCCCTATAACTTCCGTTGCCCACTGCGGCGCAACCCTCTCGTGAATTAGCTCAAATTCCGCAACCCTTACACCAAACACATTGAAAAATATAGCTTTTTGAATCTGTCGTATTTTCTAATTTTTGTTTTCGTCACTATCTGACGATAAAAGCTTTTCAGAAATTTATGAAAAAAGATTCGGGATAGAAAAATGTTTCCAAGACCAAAAAAGCTCCGGATTTGATATTGAGAAAACAAAAATTAGAAAATACGACAGATTCAAAAAGTTATATTTTTCAATGTGTTTGGTGTAATTGTTTGCTGTGCTGGTTGGAGAATATGTGCAGAACAACAATCATCCACTTAAAAAAAAATTCATATTCTTGCGGACGTGTTATTAGCATTTTCAAGCTCGGATGGTTCGCATGCAAGTTGTTTTTTAAACAAGCAATTCGACTAATTGTTAAAAAAAATCCATAGATTATTATGATGGGGCGGAGCAAGGGGGAAGCCCCTCGCCCCTTCGCTCTAGCTCCATATTGCAATCGTTTACCGTCTCCCAGCTGTTCTTTTTCCCGTTGCCTTAGCCGTCGTTTCAGCCAGTTTAGCTTTCTGAGCTTCTTCAGCCAGTTTAGCTTTCTGAGCTTCTTCAGCCAGTTTAGCTTTCTCCGCTTCCGCGGCAGCTTTAGCCTCTTTCTCAGTTTTCTCAGCCTGTTTAGCTTTTAAGGCTGCTAGCTCAGCCTCCAGGGCTTCTTCTTTTTGTTTAGCTTTCTTGGCTTCTTCTGCCGCTTCAGCTTCCTTTCTAGCTTCCTCTTCCTGTTTAGCTTTCTGAGCTTTTGCTGTCGCTTCTTCCTCTGCCAGCTTAGTCCGTAAGGCCTCTATCTCAGCTTTCAGAGCTTCGGTTTGCTGCCTAGCTTTTTCAGCTTCCTCTGCTGCCCGTCTGGCTCTCTCAGCTTCTTCAGCTTTCTTCGCGCTCTGTGCTTCCTCTTCAGCTCTAGCCTCTTCCTCAGCTTTCTCCTTCTGTTGAGCTTCCATGGCTGCGATCTCAGCTTTCAGAGCCTCCTCTTCCTGCCTAGCTTTCTCAGCTTGCGCGGCTGCTTCAGCCTCTTTCTTAGCTTCCTCTGCTCGTTTAGCTCTTTTAGTTTCCTCGTCCGCTTTAGCCTTTGCCTGCTGAGCCTCCACGGCCTCTATCTGAGCTTGTAGATCCGCAGCTTCATCATTCTCCCGCTCTTTCGCCTGCGCAATATCAGCCCCAATCTTTCCCGCGGTGTTATAAAATGTAGATATTGCGTTACTGAGCTCGTCCGACCTCCGGGGCGGCGCTTTCGGCCATTCAGTGATGAACTCCGGGAATGAATCAACTTTTCCTGCTTTAATTACCTCTCTAACAAGTCGCTGTGTGCTCTTCAGAGCAGCCACAGCGTCACCACAGTCGGGAACAGTATCAGCGGTTTTCCTGCAGCGCTGAATGGATTCTAGCGCTGCATCAACAATTTTTTCTAAAGCCTTTACGCAGGCATCCACTTTCGACGTATAGACACGATTTTTCGTTTCGAAGGCCTTAAGCCCAGCGATAAAATTTTTCACAATAGCCCGCGCCGTCTTCGCGTCTTCGACGTAGCTTTCGTCGCCGTAGTAATCTCTTAGCGCTTTTTTCGAGTTACTGTTATTCCACCCAGCCGGAGATTTCACGTCCGATCTCGAGTTCTCAGTCAGAGACCAGGCGTCCACATCTGCGACGCCGCCAGCTGCCAACATAACTGTGACAGCGGATCCCAATAATAACTTTCTCATTCTCCCTCCTTTATAGTAGTTTTATCAGCTTTTAAGGCCGCTAGCTTAGCTTTCAGTTCGGTTATCGCAGCATCGTGTTGCGCAGTGCGCGGACTCGGTGCCGTTACCTTTGCGGGCAGTTCATCGTGTGCCGCATCTTTCGGTGTCGAATGTTCCTTCGCTTTTTCAATGTCTTCTGCCAGTTCGTTCACGGCCCCATAATATTCGCGCGTTCCTTTGCTAAGCTGATTTGGCTTCGCTGGTGGCCCCTCCGGCCATCCTTCTATTGACGGGAAGCTTTCAATCTCCCCAGCTTTTTGTACCTCCTTAACCAATCGGCGTGTACTATTCAGAGCAGGTATCGCATCAGCGCAGTCTGGAATAATATCTGCCGTTTTTCTGATACGCCAAATAGATTCCGCTGCCGCTTTAATCCTCCCCCAATCTTCTACACAGGTGTCCACTTTCGACGTGTAGCGAATATTCTTTGTTTTGAAGTTCTTGAGCCCGGCGATAAAATTTTCTGCAATAGCATGCGCTGTAGCGGCATCATCTATGCATTGTTTGAGATCGCCGTCGTAACAGTCAGTTAACGCTTTCTTTGCAGCGGGGTTATTCCATCCCAATGGACTTTTTCTGGACGATTTACCGCTAACCGAAGGCCTTGCATCCACATCTGCGACGCCGCCAGCTGCCAACATAATTGCGACAGCTGAACCTAATAATAACCTTTTCATTTTCCCTCCTGTATAATGGTTAATACTAGATAGTATAGTGACAAAGTGTTAAAAAAACGTTAATTTATATAAAAAACATCAAAAAATTTCGCAATCTTACGTTTGTTGTAATAATCGCGCTCCATACGATCTCAAATTTGAAGGAAATATACGATATACTAAGATGCAAAAATTATCCGATCCGAATAAATGGCTATTTAACGCATAGCATTACTAGGTGGAGAATGAAATAATCGTTTAGTCTGGCGATAAGAAACAATCCCGGCTACAGCTAAAATCATTAGCCAGAACAGTATATCGCCGTACTTCTTATATGGAGTTTCGCCCAGCAATTTTTCGGGAATATAAAAATCCACGAATCCAGCGCTATTCATGGGAATTCTGCATATTTCTCGTCCGCAGGGATCAAATACAGCGCTTATGCCATAGTTAGTGCATCGCACAAGTGGAACGCCCAGCTCCACGGCCCTCGCTCGTACAATCTGCAAATGTTGATACGGCTCAGATGTGGGACCGAACCAGGCATCGTTTGTTACATTTATAACCAGCGAAACAGTGGGTGGTTGCACCACGGGCATTTTCTCTTGCTGAAGCAGCTTCGACACCGCAATTACATCTCGCACACACTTCGGAAAGGCAGAAAACGCGGATGGTGCAACCATGGAGAAGGCGGCTTCGTAGCATATGGCCATGGCCATTTTCAATCCGTTAATCTCCAAAACACGCGGCGATTTCCCAACGGCAAAGTCACCTATGTCGGCGGCTATTCCCTGAAGCGGCGTTGGAACGAAGCTTCGAAACGGAATATATTCCCCAAATGGAACCAAATGAATCTTGTCGTAACAGCCGACGTTCTCTCCTAAATGATTGACCACAACTATGCTATTGTAGATCTCGTGTGTGTCCAGATCCTCACGAACAGCGCCCAGAATTAGATGAACTCCCGGTCTCAAAACCGCCTGAAAAGCCTCCTGAAGATCGGCGCGCCTTTCGTTATATAGATATGGCAACGACGCCTCCGGCCACACGATGAAATCCAATTTATCTTTACTGATACTGTATCCCAGATGCTTCCAGAAATTCTGCTTGGCTAATTCTCTATTGCCTTTTTCAGTCTGCGTCAGATTGCATTGCACCATGCGCATTTTATGTGGAGTAAATTTAGTGTCATGCAAATTTATCCTGAAAACACCAAAGAGAACTATGAAAATCAGCAGAAATATGCCCATCAACTCGGAAATAATGGAATTTTTTATGTCATTTCTGCGGAGAAAAACAAAAGACGCTCCCAGTAGGCAAGAAATCAACATTGTGATGAAACTAAGTCCGTATACTCCCCATATGCTCACGGTCTGCATGAATATTTCATGACAAGTCCATATATACGCCGGAAGAATCCACGGAAATCCCAGCGAAAAATGTCCGTAAAAATACATTGCTACCGAGCATAAAGCTGGAAATATCAGAGCACGTTCGTACAGGTTTGACGATATTTTCCCGGTTATCCATGCAGCTGCCGCTAGCTGAATGGAAAAATACGCTGGCACAATAACTATAGCAAACGGTATCAGCATCCAATGCTTCTCTAGCTCAATTGTCAGTGGATACACTAGCCAATATAAACAGCACACATGCATCAACAAAAAAGTGCGTGCCGCACATGCATAAATGGCTTCGCCACCTTCCGAAGGGTATGAGAGCGCTATCTTCGATGTCGAATCTGAATCAGCATGGGTAACGCGTGTGCTGCAAGCACCTTCAACATCGAACACAGCACTCGCATACGTTTCAGAAGATCGCGAAGCAGAAAACGGGTCCAGCTTCAAGCTAGTGAAGAACAGCCATCCGAAAGATAGAATAAACGCCGGAAACAGGTTAAATGGAGCAAATCCAAGAGCGGCAATCGCTCCCATCAGACAATGTTGCAGAACAGCGCTATGCCTGATCTTATTTGCTAGAGAAATCCAGATACATTTTTGATGGCACGGGTCCATGAGCTCCCTTGTATTTTCCGTCATATTTTCTTATTTCCCCACATGGTACCCAGAACGTCACCTGTCCTATTTGCATTCCCGGATATATGGTGACCGGCTGCACTGCGTTCAGCTGGAGCGTCAATTGATTTATGGAACCAATGTCTATGAGATCCGCCGTGATGTTTATGAACAATCCCAGCCTTCCGATGGACGATCGTCCCCTTATTATCGGACAAAAATGATCGCTCCCAATGACCTCTCTCGTGTGCCCCAGATATACGGTCCCACTGGCCAACGTAATTCCAGATTCTGGAATAATCATCTCGCGCACTTCGTTTTCTTTTTTGGCGTCCAGCACATAATTGTTGTAGACCATGAGCCTATCGCCAAGAGTAAAATTATACGAATTCGGATTCAACTGAGACGTTTCAAATGGATCAATAACGATCTTTTTTTCTTTAACATTTTTTAGGATTTCATTTCCGGTAAGAATCATGCGTCCACTCCATTTTTCTGACCAAATTCCTTGTATATTTCACTGGATTTCGCCTCGGAAAACTCAGCGTATTTCCCATCATATTGGCGAGAATTATCTCCGTCCGTTTTCCAGAAGGACACCTGTCCAATGCGCATCATGGGATATATTTTTATTGGCTGCACCGCCTTCAGCTCCAGCGTCCATTTATGCTTCGCGCCAAGATTGCCAAGATCCGCTGTGATTTGTAAAAATAATCCCAATCTTCCGAGAGATGTCTTCCCTATGAGAGACGGCACGAAAAAATCACTGCCGATTTCCTCGAAAGTGTTTGCAAGATATGTCTTGTTCGGAGATAAAATGTAGCCGTCATCTGTGAAATTAATTTCGTTGTAGGACGTTTGCTTTTTGGGATCCACCGGAAGATCCATTATTTCCAGTAATTTATAATCGATTCTGTAGTCGCAACTATTTGGATTTAACATGGACTCATCAAAAGGATCTATGTGAATCATTCCGTTCGTTACGCTTTTTAAAATTTCATGATATGTCAGTATCATTGGCCCCCTTAACCGATTGCGTATAAATATATTTAAAATTGCAGGCCAATGCAACTGCAAACCAGATCAAATGCCGGGGTTTCATATATTTTCCCAACACATTCAAGTCGTATATCGTACCGCTTTTAAAGTCATTATTTTCAATTTAGTTTGGTGTACAGGCATTTTCCGCTTCGCTTTCGGTTGATGGTATGCCGTATGCATTGCACATAAACAGAAGTAGACATGCGTAATGTAATCACTGGACGCTGGTCAGAAAAGATCTACTTGTGTTGGCTCCCTCCTTACTTTCAACCTACCGTCTGAAAATATCAAATTAAAAGATGAATATTTCTCGGCTTCTGCCACGGAAGTGATAGGAGACATCTTGGGCGACTCCACAAATGCGAATCCCTTTCTTAAGATATTGACATGTGAGTTCGACTCAATTCCGTTTGCAAGAATTGTAAAAATATTTTTTGAGCTTTCTAGCTTTGCGAAAATCAAAAATTGCAATTTCTGGAAAATATCGTTTACATTTTCTCTTATAACCGGCTTCGGAACCATAATTCTGGCCAACAGCAGTCTTTTGTTCGCAATGAGTCGATTGGCGGTGGACATCACTCTATCGAACGCGTAATCAACCCGTTGGATTTTTTCCGCAACGATTCCTCGTATGTCCAGAATTTTATTGGAACGCAGAAAAAGTCGTTTATTCTCCAGATTATTCGCCGTGATAATGTTTAGTTTTGAAAATATCCGGCTAATGTCCGCCTGCAGTTTGATTTTCTCCGGAACGGCAAACTCTGCAGCAGCGGTCGGAGTCGGAGCCCGCAGATCCGCCGCATAATCGATCAGAGTCGTGTCTGTTTCGTGACCAATGGCAGATATAATCGGAATATCGCTGCGGACAACTGCTTGCACAATATCCTCTTCGTTAAACGGCATTAGATCCTCAAAACTTCCGCCACCTCTCGCTACTATCAGTAGATCGGGCCTTTTGTCCGCCGGCAGCGAGTTCATGCCATCAATAGCCTCGACAATTTGCCGACATGCGTCCAATCCCTGCACCAGAACGGGCCACAGCAAGATGTCTCGCGGAAATCTCTGGCCTATGCGGTGCAGCATGTCTCGAATAACAGCTCCAGTGGGAGATGTTATGATGCCAATGGTTTTCGGCAAAAATGGAATCGGCTTCTTCTTGGATTGATCGAAAAGGCCTTCGGCGGCCAACTTCTTTTTTCTCTCTTCAAGGATTTTTAGGAGCTCACCAACTCCCGAAAGCTCAAATTGCTCAACCACAAACTGATATTTCGAACGCATTGGATAGGTAGTGACTTGTCCAAGGCATTTCACTTCCATTCCATCTTCCAGCTTTATGTTTTGCTTTTGGGCCACATATTTCCAGCAGACGGCATCTATTACAGCGTTCGAGTCTTTGAGCGCAAAATACAAATGCCCGGAAGAATGCACCTTCAGCGCACTGACTTCCGCTTTCAATCGTATCTTACTGAAATTTTGCTCCACCGATCTTTTTATCAGAGCTGAAAGCCTGGAAACTGTGTATTCTTCTTCCAATTGATTCCTCCAAATTTCCCTAAATTATCGCCTATGCGCATCTTGAGTTTAGCATTTACATTCTCCAACGAACATTGTCACAACAAGTTTTTTTTATCAATGGAATTGACTTATCTCCGTTAAAGAGTTCTACTACTGGCACGAATGGAGAGATGGCCGAGCGGTTTAAGGCGCACGCCTGGAAAGTGTGTATACGGGAGACTGTATCGCGGGTTCGAATCCCGCTCTCTCCGCCAGGAACGCGACGTTCCATCCGAGAATTTTCTTTTACCAAAATGCAATGACATCGCTACGACCACTGTTGCAGAGGCTCTCGTGGCTTTGAGCGTGGTTTAAATTAAGGCAAAATTATATACGTCTAGACTATTGCACAATTTTTCTCCTAAAATTCTCTCTCCATTCTCCAAAATCGCGTACCTGGAGATTTTAGAGGTTCGCGCCGCAATTTATTGAAAACACGAAGTATTTTTGAGACAAATACACGGTAGACAAAACAGGTTCGGAGAATGAAGATGGTGAGCAAGTTGGATGAGAACAACAGCCATAGCAAACATGCCTCTAACAACGGCGATATTAACGAAAGTACTCTTGGAAAAAATAGCAAAACTGAGTTATTTTTGAGCAGCTGTAGTATCACCATAGCCGAATCTAAAATGCTTTGGTTTTACATCTATCTCCATTTCTGGGAACACGTACTGTTCATTTTCCTCCGATAACGGCGGCCCATAGTTGTACATATTGAGGTATTCAGCGATTTTATGAGATATATCTTTGCTAGTCACAAAATCAGCAGCGTGAACCGTAAATTGCTTTTTGTAATCGTCTATTCCTACGTTTGGGAGTTTCTCTTCCAGCTGTCTTATCTTGTAAACCTCCTCGTTCTGTCTGTCTTCTATTATATTCGTGTTATTGTCATCCAATATGGGCAGTAAACCGGTCATAGTTATCATTTCGTCGCCATTACTCCAGATAGATTCAGCGCCGTCATCCGTAAACCCCATTGCGGAACAAAATATGTAGGTTGCCTTTGCAAGCATTTTTGGCGTAAGTATATCTTTTAGGCCAAAAGATCCATTTGCAGTTAAAAACACTAGGCTTGCAAAGCCTTTGTCAACAATTGTTTTAAACATATTTTTTATTATAAACTGCCTTCCTCTTCTTCCAAGCCAGGAGTCATTTTTTATCCTACTGAATTTATCCATGTCTATGCGTTTTGCGATTTCTTCGACAACTTTATCCATGTTTTCTTTTTTTAACATGGGGAAAAAAAGCCCCAAAAAGTCAGCATCTTTTGAATTCAATATTGAATACGTTGATACAAAAGAATCATTATGTCTAAACATACCAATCATCGCATTATATGGATGCGTACTCTCATGGAAAGTACTACTTCTCACTTCCACTAAAGCGCTCGGTTTTATTCGCAATTCTCTATCCTTATACGAATACGAATTCTCTGTTTCTTCATTTATAGCAACCCTCACTCTGCTAAATCCAGGCACAAAGGCGTCTTTTGTCGAGTTCAATATACTAACGGCCAAGAGTGACATAATCCTCTGAAATCCAGTGTGGTTCTTCAACATTGACCTCAAGTGCTCTTCGAATCTATCACGATACTCCACCGGTGTCAAAATAAATAGGCTATCTTCATCGTTTAAGCACATGTCTACGATTCGTTTTCCGTACCTTTCCTTAATTGCTTCCCAAGTACAATCTTGGTGCGTTGCGACACCAATTATATCTTTCAACATTTTTGCCCTACCTGTTACAGAATCACTGATTTTGTTTATAAACACTTCTCTTATAGTTGGCCAGGACAGATCTACGGTTTTAATTTTTAAGGATTTGTTCCACATATAGGACAATTTCTTGATTTTTTCTCATCCTCGTCATATTTTTTATATTCCTTAAAACCTACAACCTTTCCAAGACTATCGAATTCAGCCATTTGCTCATTCATTTCTTGCTGAACGTTCGGAGCGACTTCTTCTAGGCAGTTTTCTGCGTAGAATCTATATGCTAACTGTTGGTATTCTTTTATTGAAAAAGTCGCTCTATCTGTTGTTTCAACTGGACTCAGCTCACGTAGCTCAGCTATCGACGAAATCCTTCTATGTTGACTATCAGATCGAACTTTCCCGCTTTCCACTGCATATACACAAAAAAACAAAGAAATCGCTGAAAGACAGCTTGATATCATAACACGTTTCATTTACTTCTCCCTTAACAGATCACAAAAGCACAGCAAAACAACTGTAAGCAATTTTCATCGCTGCTACTACTGTTTTAAATGTGATACGATTTGATACGTTTTTGCAAGAAAAATTTATATCTCCAGTGATAAAAGTTGTTCACTAATTTTTGCGGCGTATCTAGAAAACAAACGCAAAAAAGGCTGCGGCGACCACTTGCAACAGCCCACCAAAAGACGTATAAAAGTAATTTTTCCTACTTCTGGTCTTCGCTGCCAAATGTGCGCCAGAATTCTTGCACTGCTCTCAGTCTTTTCTGGATTTTGTTTTCGGCTTCTGTCCTGGCTGTTTCTGCCGGATTTTCTTTTTCGTTACATAGTTTCCCTATCGATTCTAACAATGTTCCTTGCGCACCCAACGTATCTGCCGCCTCTTTCAGCAGTTTGTCCGCTGTCTCTAGGCGTTGTATTCTCGTCGTAAGGTCGGTATCCGCAACTGCCGCGACAGGAGATGCGCTGTTATCAATCTGCATCAATGCTACGTCCGCCTCTCCGATCACTACGGCAGCTTCTTTCCCAGCGGCATTAGCCGCTTCTTTTAATTTTTCTAGTGCCGCATTTTGCATGTTTTTGTCTTTTATCCCCATCAACTCCTTCTTTAGTCGATTTTTTGTGTCGATTATCGATTTCTGCACGCCGTCAGTCTCAATCGGCGCAAGCGCCAGGTTCTTAAAATAATTTTTATTCAACTCACTGGTAAAAGCTGTATCTTCGTAAATTTCTTCTGGCGAAGTAATTTGTCTAACTATCTGTTCAAGTTTCTCTAATGTCTCATTTATCCCATTTTCTATACGTAACGTCGAGAGTAGTTCCAGCTTCTCCTTCAAGATTCTTCTAACGCTCATTGCCCTACTTGTAGCCTTCTTCAGTCTATTTATACTCTCCGGAGAAGGTTCGCCGTCTATTACAGCATACACCGAATTGTATGCTATCCTCAATATATCGCCATCATTGCCAGACGAGGCTGTAGTTTCTCCCTCATAGTCTCTCGGACATCTTGCAGCGTAATCCAATGCCTTATGGACTTATACTCTTTTCCAACTTTCAGTCGGTTCTTTGCTTTAGGTATCAAACTTTCAATGGCGATTTCAAGCGGTTTCAGGCACGATTGTAGTGCGGCCAGGTCTGTTTTCTGAAGACTTTCTTGGGTGTCCTTTTTTTTGGCAAAGACGTCTTTCCAGTCGCATGCTTTCTCTTTCCGTAGGTCTTCGACTATTTTTTCGATTGCCTGGTTTAACTCTTTCTCTTGTTTCTCCGTCCAATCCCCATGTCGATAAGGGATTATTTCATTATCATTAGCTTCTTCTTTGTCGCTGTTTTTTAATAAAAACAATGGCGGGTCGACAAGTATTCGTGCTTCAAGGTAATCCCATGCACTTCCACGTTCATAGTAGAGGTTATCTTCAATACCCCAAACTCCTTGTCCTAAATTGGCATTAGTCAGAAGCATACCAGTGACGCTGTTACTTCGTTTTAATTTATTATAGACTCCTCGTATTTTTTTTTCATTGCGTACCAGAAGCTTGCTTGGGTCTTTATTTATAGCCAGTCTATCAATTTTTATTTGCGTCAGTATGCCAGACGCGTTTTTTACAGATTCTTCTGTGCCGCGTTTCATAACAATCGGCACGCCATAGTCTTCGCTCACGTAAGCGATCTTGTCCGCCGTTGATGCATCCAAAAAAATCTGGTATAGGACGCCCCCAGCCTCTTCAACACGACATCGGCTGTATACTTCTGCAAATTCATCTATGTATTTTTTAACAAGCCCATCAACTTCTTTCTCGTTTCGCCCACTCCTTTTAAATAGTTCCGGAAGAATGTATTTGTACAAATTCTTAAATTTTGTTGACGTTGTTTGTTTGATTGCTCCTCCTTGCGCATTGGCGTTGGTGGCAAAAAACATAAGGCTATTGGAGTTCATGTCTAGCGGATTTCCGGTAAGAAAAATATTTGTCGATATGCAATGCTGGTCAAAATCGCCAACGTAGTTAAATGCATCGGCAACTATATCTTTGGTGTCTCCGTACTCCTTGGCGCGTTCAGTCAAAAATTTTGCTACATATTGATCTCCAAAACTAAATGTTCTAAAAGCACTCAACCTTTGCAATCCCCCCGTTTCTGGAGCAAGCGCTTTCCTTAATGAATTTATCACCAAATAGGTGAAATAATCCACCGAAGTTCCTCCATGATAAAATACGAATGTTTCGTTTTTCTCTCTTTCTTTGCCTAGACAATCTTCAAATGCTTTGACAACGCTTCTATTGTTGTCTGGGACAGCAAGGCGTGCAATTTTTGTTTTCAATTTGCTCAGATGTATGAGGTGTTTCTTTACGATAGCAGATTGCTCAACATTGTCACTGCTGAAACTTCCAAGTGCTACTCCCAAGATCGCTTTATTAATTGCTTCGATTACTTTTTTCCAATAGGCCTTATAAATTTCTTCTGCGTTGCCTTTATTAGACCTGTTGCGTAAGCCTATTTTTGGTCCTGATAATCAGTGACTCCAGGAGGCTTTTGCAACAGGTCTATTAATGCCGCCCCCCTCTTTAAAAAGACCATCAAAATTACATTCTGGAAGAAAACATCTTAGCAATTGTTACCAAATAAACTAGAGGTTTTGCTTTTCTATAGGCGAAATGACATAGTTCCATTCACCGTGAAAATCATCACGGCATATATTAACTGCATTGAATTCGTTATCCGTGACCTTTC
>BNWJ01000034.1 GCA_025998735.1 Alphaproteobacteria bacterium
TAAAAATATGTGGCGTTTAATATCGAAAATTAGACGAAAACTCTGCGCTCATACAATCGCTTTCTTTATCAATGGTGACATCACTTTCGACCAGATGATTGCTTCATGAAAAACATGCTCACTGCGTACCATAGGACATTGGGAAGGCGACACAGTCATAAGTCATGGCAGCAAGACTCCTCTCGTCACGATTGTGGAACGCAAATCTAAGTTCAGTAAAATTAAAAAAGTCATGACGTCCCGGCAGAGCCGGGAGCTTGACGAATGTGAGCAGCCTCAAAGGCTGCCAATAATCCAACTGTAAAAACACCATACCTCTAACCTATAGCTGTTCCAAATTGAAATTCTTCTTTTGGTTTCCAAATTGTATTGCATCAGCTATGGCTGATTATCTCATTTCCCCTACTGAATATTTAGGAGGAATCGATATGTACATGATCCCAAATCATGTTCCATTTGATAATGATCACATTTGCAATGCAATTTCGTAAAAAATCTGTTCCAACAATTCCATGATTTCTCCATATGTTTTTTTCTCAACTGAATCTTTAGGCCAAGCCTTTAGAGTCTCACTAGTCAAACTAGTGGCTTACATATCGTAGAGTTAAAAATAAAACCAAAGAAATTGTAGGAGAAGCCATTGTGAACATGCTAAAACCAATTAAAAAACAGGTGGATAGCATAACTTATGACAACGGAGGCGAGTTCGCCGGACATGTAGAAAGCGGTAAAAAATTGGGGGCGAACACTTACTTCGCAACGCCGTATCATTCCTGGGAGAGAGGGCTTAACGAGCACACGAACGGCCTGATACGACAATACTTACCTAAAAAATTCGATTTCAGAGATGTTTCGGGTAAAAAAATTAGGGAAATAGAAAATAAACTTAACGATCAACCGCGGAAAGTGCTAAACTTCAAAACTCCTCGAGAGGTCTTTGTGGCAAATCGAATTGTTTCGCTACATAATGCACTAGTATCTTTAAATCAGGCAACGGAATTAGCTAAACTGTTGTTGAGTGAGGCGGAGAGAAGTCGTTGATGCACTAGTGTTGATACGGTGTTGCACTTCCAAAGTCAAGCGTTTTTGAAGAGTGATTTTTCGTTGAATTCCGAGCCTTTCTTCATGATAGCGAACATTGCATGGATAAGTTTCTTCATCACAGCAACCATAATTTGATACGTTGTTTTTCCCTTCGATTCTTGCCTCTGCCTAAATTTTTCAAGCGATTTTATCCTGGTCATCGCCGTTATAGCCGGAAAATAAAGCGCTTTTCGAAAAATAGCATTTCCCATTTTCGACATCTTCGATCGTCCATGTACTGAAGTTCCAGACTCTCTATGTTTCGGCGTCACTCCAAAATACGCAGCAAGCTGGCGCGCTGTATCAAAATTTTCGATATCCTGGATTTCAGAAATCGCTGCTATTGCAGTAATTTTTGCAACCCCAGGTATAGTCTGCAGGTTCTTGAAATGCTTGGCAAGGCATTGATCTGCTTTGATTATTCCCACAATCTGCTTAACAATTTCCTTGATATGACTCTCTATGCTTTTGAGAAGATCTTTCCAATGCTCGGCCACTTCTTTTTCCATCGAACTCTCCAAATGATTTTTGCACATCGTGGATTGATCGATCAAAGCAAGATATGTCCTATATAACGCCTTGATTTTTCTGAGATTTTCCGGGGGTTTCTTGTATGGACGATCTTCGAATTTCGTCCCGTACGTGGCGATAAATTTAGCGTCTGACTTGTCGGTTTTTGTCTTACCCAATTCCATTTGTATGAAATAATGAATTTTGCGAGGATTTACAACCTTTACGACATATCCATGATCAACCAAATAATCAGCTACGGGTGTCGAATAATTTCCGGTAGCCTCCATATAAACCTCAGGCTGTGCCGAAGTGTGCGAAGATATGAACTTTTCTATCGCCTTAAAGCCTGCTTCTGAGTTAGCTACAGTCTTGCTAAAGAAACGCTCATCTTTGAGCAAAGCTAACGCCAATTCTTGCTTGCCGACGTCGATTCCGAGAACAATTTTTGACATTTTACGCCTCCTAAAATACAATAAAAACAGTAGGTTCGCTATTCATGTGAATACAGCGTGTCTGATAAATCAGTCGCTAAGATACGGTCCAGCGTCTCTACGTGGAGAGGCGGTCTAATCAGAATCAAAGACTTAAGAATCTATGAATGGGCACAGTATACCGCCTCCCCCTCTTCGTAATATTAGCTAATATATTACAAAGAGTTAACCCATAAGATTACTCGCATAACCATTAAGGTTACATACATGAATGGGTGTTCAACTCTAAGTTGTCCTTGAGCCTTTTGGGAACTCGAGCTGCATTAGATCTTCGATTCGCAGATGCAGAATCAGCTTCTAGAGCAGAATATTTACAACCTTTTGAATTTCTTTTTATTTCTCTGCTGACAGTCGACTGACTTATGTCTAGTTGTTCAGCAATTTTTTGCTGCGTAAATCCATTTGACTTCAGAGCCTCAATCTGAGACCTTATATACAGAGTCACGTGATGATAGGCTTTTTTGGCCATGTTAACCTCTTTGATTAAAACTAACTCGAGATTAACTTCTTTGCGTGGCTTTTTTCAAGATTATTTTTGCCCATCACACAAACAACCATGGGTTGAGATATCGCTATTATGTCTGTGACCGCCACGTCAGATACAAAGACTGTAAATCTGCGCTCAAGAATGTTCCGGCGGCTCCTGTGGAAGAGCACGCGCTATCAGAAATTATTCGCATACTGAAATCACCGGAAGTGGTAGTGAACATAAACAAACTGGCCGAAGAGCATAAAGAAATAAAAAGAGAAGACTTGGTCAAAGCCATGAAAAATCTCAATGAGGCATGGAGTTATCTATACCAAGCAGAACAGCGGAAAATTGTGAAAATGTTGGTCGATAGCGTGGAAGTTCAGGAAAATGGAATCAAGCTCAATATGAACCCCGATGGCTTTGATCATTTGTTCATGGAATTAGCTGCATGACATCATATCTATGCTCACATACGCCGCTGTAGTTGCAGACGAATTTTGCATGTGGGCATAGATTGCGCAACATTAGGCAAGGATATTTTGAGAGGTCATTATGACAGACACATTTTCAGAATTGAAACAAGAAGTATTCATTTCATTGAAGCTAGATACGCGAAAAGGCCGCCGCGCAAACATAATCAAACCAGATGATCATTTTGCCAACACGCATCTGGCTAAACTTCTTGGAAAAGCGTATCTGCTGGAAAACCGACTGCTCCAGTCTGCTCAAGAAACTACGCTGAACCAATTCTGCAAACTCAATAATATTTCACCACGATACTTGAGGTCGCTTCTGTCGCTCAACAACCTCAGCCCGAGAATAAAGAAGGCAATCGTGGATGGAACGCTGAAGCAAACCTTGTCCGTGCAGGAGCTTACGAGTGCAAAGTTTCCGCTACTGTGGAATGAGCAGGAGAAGAAAATTTTCAATGAAAGATAGACATTTTGTTTATCATATTATCGTATGGTCGTTTCATTTTTTGAGCCTATATTTTTGCAGGCGACTGTTGGGTTTTTCTGGAATTGTTTGCTCGATCTGCATTTCAGATAAAAGTATTCTGATAATTTTGTTCAACTGTCCAGCAATTTCTTTTTGACCGAGTTTTTCGGCAATTTCAGATTTACTTAGTGGCTTTTCTTTCAATGTCATAAGCACTCTATTTTCTAACGACTCTGGCCGTGAGTCTGGCCATGACTCTGGCTGCCACTCTGGCTGTGATTCTGGTTTCGTACTTTCTGTGGATCGCTTGATTAGGATGCTTACGCCGTCAGATGCTGAAAATTCAGGCTCCGCAAGGCCATGATTTTTGCATCTCTCGATCATATCCTGAATGCCAGTTCCCATACGCTCTATGTACTTCGCCAAATACAGTGACTCTGCCAACAACGGATTGGCTGGAAAAGAACCGTGCGTTTCCTTAATTTTTCCAGTCGTTAAATTGGACGGAAGCGAACCTGGATTCCATACTTCCAGACGATCTGCAAACAGCATTACCTGAACGCTTCCATTGCTCGTATAATCCCGATGGGCAATGGCATTGACAATAGCTTCAACAACCACCTCTCGTGGAATTTCATAGCGAACAGGCACTTGATTACTCTCGGATCTGTCCCCAACCCAGAGATTTATCTTTGACATCACAAAATCAACCGATTGATCTATGAGCTCAAACAACGTTCCTTTGAAAACCTGATAGGATGGTATTGGTTTTGTGGCCTTTGTTCCGTGAAAATGAGCGCATTTCACTTCTGACGACAGCATAAAGCGTTGAGGTTTCTTCCCAAAAAGCAAAATCGCTGCATTGGTCGGCTGTCCATCGGAAAGTAGATTCAGATGAATCAATACGTCCTCAATATCAGAATCTTCCGACAATGGAAATCCTCTGGATTTTTTCGCTGTTTTCAGAAAATATCTGACCTTTTCTTCATCAATATCAGCAATTGAGGCATTATTGCAGCATGACAGATCAAAAGGCTCATTTCTCAGCAATTTTTTCTCTTCCAAAAATTGAATCAGACTTGCATACAAAAGAGGGATTAGTTCGGCCGCTGTGTTAAATCTTCGCCTGACTAAATTGTCGCTTACGGTTGCTATCAGATTTTTCATTTTTGGATTTCTAGTAAAATCTTCTGTTCCTTTCACAAAAATCAACCGATACTTATTGTTTTTTGTGGCCTCCAGATATTCCAAATGCGTCGGCGATAAGCCATCGTCATTTTCGAATCCATATTCGCTTCCAAACAAACCAACATAAATATCTGATCGATTCACTTCTTCCAAATAAAGCGCATCTGCTTTGCGATCAACTGCCGGAATATCCTCAAACAGAAAGAATCGGAAAAATCTGGACATCAGTGAATCGTTTGCCAAATAGTCAGCCAATGCTCGACGTTCATCGATAAATTCTTTCTGAACACTGCTGATAAAAATTCCTATTGGTTTCATTTGTACCTCATAAAAATGATAGTATATTTTTGTGGGATGAAAGCAAGTGGAATTACGATATATCGAAGCCTGCAACATTTCAAGATTAATGTAGTTTTTGATGTTCGCTTACCATACGTCCTCAAAGGTTAACGAAATTTTGCAACTGCTTGTAAAGCAATGGAAATTTTCATGATGAAAGTGGAGAACGAGTTCGATTAGAGGGACGTCCACTCCACCACACAATGTGGCAAAATGCATATTTCTCCAATTGCTTCTTTTGTCCAATGTTTTAAAGATGTCGCTGCCCCAGAGGGTTTGCGGGGTTACGATAAGCCTAAAACGACAAATTCAATAAAATGCAGCATTCTCCAAGTGGGAGAATCTCTCTCCAAATCTCCGATTATTCTCCAAATGAGGGGGGCTGGGAGAATCGCAGTGTTCCCCCCAGCTATGCTTTCTACCGCAGGCGTTTCCAGGCTTTTCCGCGAAAAGCACAAAATTTAGGTTTAGAGAATTCAATCGGTCGGGCGAATGTCTACCAAAGCGAACTTCCAAGAACAATGCTTTGTTGAAATATGAGGAATTCGCGTAAAACTCTAAAAGCCAAAGCAAAAAACGCTATATCGCCACAAAAACGCAGCGACAATGAATTTCGAGCGAATAATGAATGAAGCATAGCGGTTCGATCCCCATACGATTTTTTTGGCAAATTACATTTAGATTTTCTTCGCGCATTTTATGCAGCGCCCATTTCAGCTTTGAGCGCACGGTTTTGCTCCGAAAATTCTCTCTCCATTCTCCAAAATCACAGACCTGGAAAATTTGGAAGTTCGCGCTGTAATTCATTGCAAATCAGATAAGACAGGTTTGGAGAAAAGAGATGGTAAGCGAGTCAACTGTATTTTTTAAAAAGAATCCTAGCAAAGAAAATGTGCAAAACTCTGTTGGATTTTGAGCACAAAAGACCGTTTGTGCAAACGAGTTTTACACAATTTCTTCGCTACCACAGCTGCCATTGGGATTTAAAAAATCCTAGAAGTACTCCTTTTCTTCGCGAAAAAGCCTCATTTTTGAATTCAAAATCACCAACAATTTTCGAGCTACTGCCGTGAGAACAACTTTGGGAAGTTTTCCTTTTGCAATCAATCGGTTATAGAAATCTTTAACCTTCTTGTTTCCCTTAACCGCGCTGAGTGAAGCAACCAAAAGTGCGTTGCGAACTCGCTTTCGACCGCCTCGTATCGAGCGTTTGCCGGATTTTTTTCCGCTATCGTTAGCCATCAGAGCTAGGCCTGCCAGTTTCACAATTTGCCGATTATCCAAACGACCTAATTCCGGTAAATAAGCAATCAAAACCGCTGATGTTTGAGCGCCAATTCCTTTTTCCGTTTGCAAAGCTTCCGATTCTTTCGGTGCATTTGCAGCAATTAAGTTTTCAATCGCCCTTTCCACAACCTCAGGTTGTTTATCAAAATAATCGATGTTCGCTTTTATGCTGTCAGACACAAGCTGCAGAGGTTTTTTCGAAAGACGCATTCTTTCCTCTTTTCGCATCTCAACCAATGTGTCGCGATGGCTGACTAACGCCTCCAAATCAATACGAAACTCTGCTTTTTGCTCGTAAATTCTTGGCTCCATTTTTTCCCCATACTCAGACAAAATCTTCGCGTCTATCTTATCCGTTTTCGCAAGATCGCGTCTAGATCCCGCGAATTTCCTCACGTACATAGGATTTACCATCGCAACTGGAAGTTGATGCGCCAGCAGCTCTTTCAATAAGTGCCGTTCGTAACCTCCTGTCGGTTCCAAAACAACGCGCGCCACATCTTGCTCTTTGCAACGAGCAATCAATTGCTGTATCCCATTGATATCATTGCTAAATTTACAATGCTTTCCGTTAATGTACGTATCGATTTCAGATTTCCCTATATCACAACCAATGTTTATCATGCTACAATCCTCCTCATGTACGAGCACTTGGCTCTGTCAACTGTTCGATTATCGCTGATTTTGAGGCTTCTGACTCGCAACGAACATTCGTTCTCAGTGGTACCGATTAAGCCTCAAAATCCCGAGAAAATGTTGCAACACATTCTCAGCGCAAATGACTAAACAAATTAATCATAACCTTATTATGACGGAGAAAAATACATGAGTGGGATGAGAAGAAATCACGCAGTCTCAGCGATCCGTGATACATTAGCGTTGTTTAGTAATATGACAGATCTCGCTTGCTTTTGTTTACCAAATTCATTCATTGTGAATTGACGTCTGTAACACACATTTTTAAAGCTGATATTTCTAAATTGCACGACCGGACATTATCAAATTGTGCGTACAAACTCAAAAAAACGCTTGACTTTTAGAGGGGATGCTGTTATCATCATAGATATTATTTTCAGCGTAAGGTAAAAAATTGTTGCGAAGCGTGAGCAAAATTAGCTTTGTCGATATCTTTGCCTGCCGCCGTTGAATGAAACACAAAAGATTATTGGTTGACTTTTAGGGGGTAATTGTGAAGAAAAATATTTTATTGTCGTCCATTGCATTTTTGGGGTTAGTAGGCCTTGTTCGAGAGGCTTGCGCTATGTTAGGCAGCTCATCTGGCGACTCCGTTCTGCTTCTCCACTCGGGTGGCTCCCCCATAACGGTAGACCGCCCGCGTGGCAGTCCCGCTACGTTTAACGACTCAGCTGACGCATTCGCTGCATTTGGCGACTCCGATGACGCCGAAGATGAGCCTGACGACACAGATTCGTTTGAGAACTTCGGCGCCGGAATAGTTATGATTGGCCGCTCCGTTGCGCCCTCGCAAAACTATGCCCCCCAACTTCCGACCCTGAAAGAGTTGAAAAAAGACAAAATAACCAGCTCTCCGCGCGGGCAACAAAATTCTGCAACGCCCCCCCCCTCCCAGAAACCGAAGGGCTACTTAACTCTCTTCCTGCTGATTCGATTTTGTGGTCTTCATCTGTTTCGACAGATAGCGACTCCTGGTTGGAAAACCCACTCTTTTCTGGTAGCTATGTTGGAGACAAGCCTTTTCGCGGAGACAGATCGCCAACATTTGCATCCTCGCCCTCCTCTAGCTCATACAGAGATCCATCTGCGACTTCGTCCTCTGATACAGTACCTGACATACCGGTGGCTGCTATGCGGAAATTGAACGATCGCTCTATAATGCCGCATGACTGTAGGCGGACATCTATGGCGGATCCAGACGCACCGACATCTAGCCCTTCTCCTTCTGCCGGGAAGCAAGGGCCTGGGATTAATCCTGATCCTGCCGGCATGATATACAAAACTGCGAATGCTCCGAACTCTACTTCTAGTGACCAGGCTCTTCCTAACGTTCCAGCTGGTGACACCGGGGGATATTTCGTTGACAAGAATGCCCCACCCGAAAAAAGATTAGATGCCTTCGAGGCGATGCTTCCGCTGTCTGAAATCGACTACAAAGGAGATTGCAATTCTGAAGGTAAACCGCATGGCTTGGGTGTCCAGCGGTACAAAAATGGCGATGTGTTTAAGGGAAGCTGGAAAAATGGTTTACGAGATGGAATAGGGATCCTTAAAAACAAAAATGGGGAAGTGCTACGTGCCGGATTGTGGAAAATAGATAACCCAGTTACATATAAAGGTAGCACTGATAGCAATGGTATACCGGCGGAAGGAAAAGGGACGATGACATGGCCAGATGGCACCACATGGACAGGACGATGGCAAGAAGGCGACATGTATGGTGACAGTGTGATAGTATATCCAGCCGGAAACACGTTTGTTACCTATACCGGCAAAACCGACAAAGATAGATTTAACGGTCAAGGATGCCTGAAATACTCTAACGGAAAGACATATGATGGAGTATTCGCAAATGGCATGCGAGAAGGATTGGGAAAGCTCACAGATAAAGATGGAAAAATAGAAAAGCAGGGGTATTGGAGCGAAGATAAATATAGTGAATACGTTAATTGTGGTCGTTATGTCGGGCCTAAGGATGAACTAGGTAGACCACACGGTAAAGGTAAAATGAGTTACGATTCAGGACAACAGCGCGTTGGACGAAGCATCATACTATACAATGCTCAGGGATCGTATGGCGGGAATTGGACGTTCGGTCGGAGAGATGGGCATGGAACAATGAAATACCTAACCGGAAGTCAGGTCTGTAGCTACGCGGGGAACTGGCGCGACGACCAATGGAATGGGTATGGAACTGCGTACTACTATAATGGCGCGGGTCAAAAAAATGATAAGTATACAGGAGACTACGTGGACGGAAGAAGACAAGGAAAAGGTAAACAGACCTACAACGAGAAAAACGATGAATGGGTATCGTATGATGGAGAGTGGGACAACGACAGATGGCATGGTAATGGCACTCTGATATTCAGAAATGGCGAGAAATATACTGGAAACTTTGTGACAGGAGAGATGTGCGGTACAGGAAAATATACTTTTTCTAAAAAGGGCATTTTTACATTTTCTGACGGCAAAATCGACTTGACGCATATAAAGGCTTTAGCTCCGAGTAATCGAGAACTCCAGGATGCCTTTGGCAAGGAAGGAATATGTTATTGCGGGGAATGGATTGATGGAAAAATGAATGGCTATGGCGCCCTTGAAGACAAGGATGGGAATGTTCTATTTGAAGGAACATGGAAAAATGATACTGCATATCGTGGAAAATATGACCAGAGGACGCGGACTGGACAAGGTACAGCGGTATATCTAGCCAAAGATTGCAAATACACAACATACACTGGCAACTGGCTAGCGGAAAAATGGCATGGAATGGGCACTCTGAAATTCGTCAATGGAGATGAATATACGGGCTACTTTGCGAATGGCGAAATGCAAGGTCATGGAATTTACTCCTATTCTGATGATAGAACATTCGAAGGGGAATGGCTTGCTGGAAAGAAGGAAGGACCTGGAGTGCTTAAAAGCCCAGATTGTGTAGTTATGTTTAGCGGACAGTGGAAAGCAGATAAAATGGAAGGAAGTAGCACTATTGTCGTTCCTAATGAAAGTACATATGAAGGGATTTCTGAAGGTGGAGTAAGGAACGTATATGGTGTATTGACGTACAGAGACGGGCGGGTGTATGAAGGTCAGTGGAAAGAAGGGAAGCCAGAAGGGTATGGCGTATATAAATACTCTGATGGACGCATCTATGCGGGAGAATGGAACGCAGACAAAAGGTGCGGGAAAGGCACTCTGACATGGCCTAAAGGAAAAGAAAAGTACGTTGGAGATTGGGTGAATGACAAATTTGAAGGAAACGGAGTGCGTACATATGCGGATGGAAAAGTGTATGAAGGACAATGGAAAGCAAATAAAAGGCATGGAAAAGGTGCTTTTGAACTACCAGGGAGCGGAGTAAAATATGTTGGAGATTGGGTCAACGATGTACGCGAAGGCGATGGTAAACAAACCTATGCAGACCGAAAGGTGTATCAAGGACATTTTAAAGGAGATAAAAAAGACGGAAAGGGAATCCTAACATCCACTGGGGGAGAGGCGTATGACGGAAATTGGGCGAAGAATTTACGGGACGGAGATGGCAAACTGAGCTATGCGGATGGACGGGTGTATGAAGGACAATTTAGGGCCGATAAAAGGCATGGAAAAGGAATTATGATCTGGCCTGCTGGGCATGAAATGAAGAAGTATGTCGGCGAATGGGTGAACGATTCGCAAGACGGAGATGGCTTATTGGAAACTTCAGAAGGCACCTATGAGGGACATTTTAAAGCAGACAAAAGAGATGGCAAAGGGAAGATGTCCTATGCTGAAGATGGATCTACGTATGTCGGCGAATGGGTGAGTAATTTACGAGACGGGACTGGTACCTTAACGACTGTGGACGGAAAAAGCTATAACGGCCACTGGAAAAAAGACGCAAGAGAAGGAACCGGTACTATGACATGGCCTGATGGCAAAAAATTTGTGGGAAAATGGCAGAATAACGCCAGGCACGAGGGCGTTGAGACAGACAAAGATGGCAAGGTGCCGCACAGCGGCATTTGGAAAAATGGGGAATTTGTTGACCAATAGATTATTTAACTTCTCCCGTGATACTTCGAGCAATTTTGTCTTTATAGGAGAAGATTATTCTGATTTTTGCCGTATGATTTCCAACATCATCAACAATTCCGTTGAAGCTCTTGAAGGTAGATCAGGTGTTATAAATGTGTCTTTTACAGCGAAAAACCAAAAAGTTGAAATTAGTATAAAAGATAGCGGAAAGGGCATGCCTAAAGAAATGGTCGATAAATTTATGAGCAATATTCCTGTTGGTAGCACTAAAGAAAGCGGATATGGTATTGGAATACAGCAGGTTAAAAGTACACTGCAAAAAATGAATGGTCAGATGTCAATTGAATCCACTGAGAATGTTGGCACTGAAATTATCCTTGTATTTCCAGAGACAGAACCTCCTGCTTGGGTTGTTGGACAGATCGTATTGCACAAAGGCGAGACCGTGGTTGTATTGGACGATGATCCGTCAATTCACAGCATTTGGGAGAATCGTCTGAAGGAATACTCAAACGACGTCATCATAAAATATTTCACACAAGGCAACGAGGCGATTGATTACATCAATTCATCGAAGCAAAAGGATAAAATACTAGACCTGTTGCATAACCCAAACGCAGATCCAGTAATGAATTTTGATGAGGTCAGTGTAACATTATTTTATTTCTCATGCAAGTCCAAATCCATTTTTCATGTTAACAATTCCGGCGATAATCCTAA
>BNWJ01000035.1 GCA_025998735.1 Alphaproteobacteria bacterium
AAAGATCATTTTTGACAAAAGGGTTGGCAACCATCTTCTCGATGATCGTCTCATCTACTTTCTTTCACGAGTTGTGGGCTCATGTGCCATGGATCACGTGAAAAATGTGCAAGATGGGTGGTAAGGTGTAGATGTTTTATCCGTAATGTACAAGTGGAATTTTTTAAAAACGGAGAGCGGCATCTGGACATATGGAGCAATGTGTTTCTAGGAGGAAAATACATGAGATACGCTTATTTGATTTTCTTTTAAGGAATTGTTGTTAAATAAACTAGACATATTGCTTTTCTGTGGCGATTCCTAAGAGAAAACGGAGCTAGCGTCACAGATAGATTACGGAAATGTTTCTCCCGCAAACTCCATCGGCGAATTTATGAGCATATCTACTACTGAAATAGCATTCGTCGGAGGAAAAAGTATCGACGTTGAGGAGCTCGATGTTCCGATTCCTTAGGCCGGACTCCAGTAGGCGCTCCTGACAATACCTCGCCAGATCAAAGTGCAATTTCGTATTGATGATGCAGAAGCAGTAGCCATTTCCATTGAAATTCTTTTTGAAATCGTCTCCGACTTCGTAGTTATTGCGGCTTATGCAGGGACCAACAGCCGCCCTTATGCAGTACAATTCGGCTCCTAGATGCACCATTTTATCTACTGTTGCCTCTATAACGCCGGAAACAGCTCCGCGCCATCCGGCATGGGCAGCGGCTATGACCTTGTTTTTATCATCGAAGAAAAGAATTGGAGCGCAATCCGCCGCAAGAATTCCAAGAGCGATTCCTGGCATATTTGTTGCCATTGCGTCTGCTCTTGTGCCGGATAGTGGAGTCTCATCGTCAACTTCTATGCATCCGTTTCCGGCGACCTGTTCCAGTGTAACTAGCTTTCGAGCGCCAACTGCCCCCCTCACTAACTCCAGATTTTTGACGACAGATGATTCTTTGTCACCAACATAGAGACTGCAATTCAGAGACTCATATCCGCCAACACTGCATCCGGATTTTCTACCAAAAAAACCGTGCTTTGCGGATAGAGACGACAGAATTCCCGCCTCCAGAACATCGATTGACATACAAAGATTACTCTTCTGAATCATCGCTCGGAACAAGTCCAAGCGCAAGCATGTATGTGTCCAGCAGCAGATCCTCATTTTCTCGATCTTCTGTTCTCATTTTTTTCAGCTTCAGGATTCTTTTCATTATTTTTACGTCGAAACCATCGGATTTCGCCTGCGAGAATACATCGGAAATCTGCTCCTGAATTTCACTTTTCTCAACTTCAAGATTTTCGATTTTTTCCATGTACTGCTTCAGTTTGTTTACATCACCAGAATGCATAATTTTTCCCATATACTATCAACACAGAATTAATATAATAAAACCCACCGAAAATCAATAATCGAAAAACACGTTATGATAAGGCTGCTTAAAAAGCGCCATGACTTGCTGTGCCGTCCTTGGCGAAGCCTAGAAAAGACCGCTATATAACGGCTCTTTTTCGCAATTGGCTTCGGTGCTTGCAGCACACGCAATATCACTTTTTAAGGAATCCTCATGTACACCAAGTACACTGCGTTCCTGCGCTGCGTTCTTCCTCGCTCTTGCAAAAAATATCTCATTATGCAGCGGTCTCTAGAATCCAGGAAATTCTTGAACACACTGGATCCTCGTTGCGCTATGTTTGAAGGATGACGAAAACAAGGCATGCGATCCCAGAGGAACTTTGCGATACAGTGAAACCATTAGAGGATCACGTCAAAGCTAGCACGCCGTCAATGTTTCCGCCTATTCAAAAGGTTTGGAAAATATCAGAAATATTTGTTTCAATTTTGCTTGACTTTTAAAATAATGTGTGATATATTGATTGTAGTTTTTAATTAACAGGAGTGTAAACAAATGAAAACTAGCAAATTGATCATAGCTTGCGCTGCCGCGGTGGTAGTGGCAAGTTTAGGAATTGCGGATAGTGCGCATGGGGCAGCCGCAGCGACAGTTGTCATTGCATTTGACGGTGGAAATTATGAAGGTCCCGTCAATGCAGCTGGTCTTCGACACGGACAAGGGGTAGTGGAATATCAGAATGGGCACTTCGAGGGAATGTTCGAAAATGGTGCCATAAATGGACCGGGAACGTAGACGTCGGCGGCCGATAGCACAGCCTGGGCTGGAACTTGGATAGGCCATAAATCGGTCGGAGCAATGACGATTACCCTACCAGATGGGACAGTTCATTCCAACCAGAAAAGCAACATGACCATATGGTAAAGGCCATCTGCAACGCATAGTTGATTCGCCGGCAACGGTCTTCCATTGATAGGGAGACCGTTTTACGACTTACGAAGTCTAGTTGAATTCCAGGGGTCAGAGAACATCTGAATTGTGTCGTATTAAGCGACCAGTTCGTTGACTTTTCATGTGATTTTGTTTAGTTTCTAACTTATGTTTTTATGGTGAATGTTATGAATTTCAAGGATACAATCTTTCTGCCGGAGACCGATTTTCAGATGCGAGGCAATCTGTCCCAGAAGGAGCCGGAGATCCTGAGTTATTGGGAAAATCTTGGTGTATATGATAAATGTAGATCCACTTCGATTGGATTGCCGAAATTTATTTTGCACGATGGCCCTCCTTTTGCCAATGGAACTCCACATGCCGGTACCGCCATGAATAAGGTGCTGAAGGACATCGTGGTGCGTATGAAGCAAATGCAGGGGTTTGATGCGGCATTTGTTCCCGGATGGGACTGCCACGGACTTCCCATAGAATGGAAAATAGAAGAAAAACTCAAGGAAAAAGGCATAAATAAAGACAGTATTTCCATCGCTGAGTTCAGAAATATGTGTCGAGAATTTGCCGAGCATTGGATAGACGTTCAGCGCAACGGATTCAAGCGGCTCGGAGTAAACGGCGATTGGGCAAATCCGTATCTGACCATGAGTTTCAAGGCGGAATCCGCCGTCATAAGATTGGTGGGGAAATTCGTACTGGATGGAGCTCTCTATCGCGGTGAGCGTCCGGTGTTTTGGTCAGTGGTGGAGAAAACCGCTCTGGCCGACGCTGAAATAGAATATATGGATAAGAAATCCACCAGTATTTACTTGGCGTTCAAGGTAAAATCTTCGGCAATTGATTTTTTGCGCGATGCTTTTTGCGTGATATGGACGACGACGCCCTGGACAATTCCCGGAAATCGAGCCATCTGCTACTCGAAGGATACGACATATTGTCTTCTGGCGGCCGGAGATCGAAAATATGTTGTCGCTAAAGATCTAGTGGAAAGTTTCTCAAATACAACAGGCATAGGATGCGAAATTCTGAAGGAATTTTCCGGCGAACTACTGAAAGATGTGATATGTCGCCATCCACTTTGGGAATCCGGCTATGACTTTGATGTTCCACTGCTAGCTGGCGATCATGTGGAAACGGATTGCGGTACTGGCCTGGTTCATACGGCTCCGGGACATGGTGTTGACGACTTCCATGTGTGTAAAAAGTACGGCATCAAGGTGCCACAAACGGTCGATGAAGGAGGGGTGTACTACGATCACGTTCCGCTGTTCGCCGGAAAGCACATTTTTAAGGTAGAGGCGGAGTTGCTGCAGGCGCTGGATAGCGTCGGAGCGCTGCTGTTTAAGTCGATTATAACACATAGCTATCCGCATTCTTGGCGATCCAAGGCTCCGCTGATATTTCGGGCGACTCCGCAGTGGTTCATAAGCATGGATAACACTGGACTTCGGAAAAAGGCTCTGGAGGAGATAGAAAAAGTCGCCTGGATACCAAAGCAAGGGTACAATCGCATAAAATCGTTTGTTGAAAATAGAGGGGATTGGTGCTTGTCTCGCCAGCGTGTATGGGGAGTTCCACTGCCTCTGTTTCTAAACAAAAAAACCGGAGAACCGCTGAAAGACGCCGAAGTAATAGATCGCATCGCGAATGTCTTTGAAGAAGAAGGTTCGAACTCTTGGTTTTCGCGAGATTCAGCGTATTTTCTTGGAGATAAGTACAATCCGGACGATTACGAGAAAATGACAGACACAATGGATGTGTGGTTCGAAAGTGCGTCCACACATTGCTACGTTGTTAGAAATGGTCTGGGTGTTCAGCAAGCGGATTTATATCTGGAGGGGTCGGATCAGCATCGTGGATGGTTCCAGCACTCTCTGTTGAATTCCTGCGGTGCTTTCGTGAATGCTCCGTTTAAGGCGGTGCTAACTCACGGGTTCATTGTGGACGAAAAAGGGCGAAAAATGTCCAAATCTCTCGGAAATACCATAACTTTGGACGAAGTTGTGCAAAACTGGGGAGCGGATATCTTTAGAATGTGGGTTTCTGGCAGTGATTACACGCAGGATCTCAAATTGGGCATAAATATTCTCAAGCAGTTGGAGGATGTCTACCGAAAACTGAGGAATACTTTGCGCTATATGTTGGGAGCGCTTTCCGGCTACGATGAGAAATCCGAAACTGTGGAATACGCGGAATTGCCGGACTTGGAGAAATGGCTACTGCATCGATTGCATGTGTTGGAGACGGAACTGGATCAGTGCATAAATTCCTACGATATCAACAAATATTTCACGATTCTACATACGTTTTGCTCCGGAGATCTGTCATCGTTTTTCTTTGACATAAGAAAAGACTGCCTTTATTGCGATCATAAAGATGATCCAAAACGCAAGGCCTATCGTTATGTGTTATATATATTGTTTCAACATTTGGTGAGACGTTTGGCTCCGATAATCGTATACACCGCGGAAGAGGCTTTCCTGAGCTTCAATTCAGACAATGGATCGATACACCTGGCAAAATTCTTGGTTCCTGACGATAAGTGGCTCAATCCTGAATTATATGCTCAAATAAATAAAGTTAAGGAAATTCGCAGAAGTGTCACGACTGCTATCGAAATCGCCAGAAAAGATAAGCTTTTGGGATCAAGTTTGCAAGCCAGCGTCACTATATTTGATCCTGATGGAATAAATCCAATCAATTGCAAAGATTTCTGGGAAGAAATCACGATAACCTCAGAGGTAAAGTTGTATAACGCTCCAATTCCAGAGGGGGCATTTGTTAGTGAGGACATTGGAAACATTGGCGTCATCGTTTCGGTAGCCACCGGAGAAAAATGCGAAAGATGCTGGAGGGTCTCGACGTCACTCAACGGAGATAAAGTATGCCCAAGGTGCCAGAATGTTTTAGCTCGGTAAAGTGGACTGTCATTTGGTCGCTTTTCATATTATTTAGCGACCAGATTTCCAAGCAGTTGGCAGAAACCTATTTGAGGGGACGTCGTTCGCTGGAGATACTTCCGTTTTTCGACCTGATGCTCGTGAGAAATTTCGGAGTTTCTTTCGGCGCGTTTAATACTGTTCCTCCGATTATTTTGACGTTGTTATCGGTGGCGATCGTCATATATCTTGTTATCTGGGCTCGAAGCAATGTATCATGTAGATTACCATCTGGATTTGTAGTTAGCGGAGCTATTGGTAATATCCTGGACAGGGTTTTTCGCGGTTCTGTCATAGATTTTTTGGATTTTCACGTCTGCGGATACCATTGGCCTGCATTTAATATTGCCGATAGTTTCATTGTGATTGGAGCAATGCTTTTATTTTTTGTTTCGTATAAAAATAATTTGCAATTGAAGTGAATATGTGATATCATTGTGATGTTTTTCGAGGAGGTGATGATGAAATGTGATGGTGGTGATTTATGATTGGGGTAAATGTGAAGTATGTATGTGGACTGTGTTCATTGTTTTTGCTTGGCGGATGCGGTAGTTATGAGAATGATAACATTGATACTGAGGAAATGAAAAAAACCAACAGGTTATTGGTTCCGCCGGTGGCTAGTAGGCCGTCTGCGTCCATTGGGAAAGAGCACAATGAAAAACAGCAGTCTGATAAAGAAGCTAAACATAAAGTTCGTTTGCATGATGCAAATGAGGGGATCTAGTACAAATTTACTAATGCATGGAGTGGAAAAATGTTGAAAAATCTTGCTTTTGCTTTGTTTTTGTCGTTTTTTTCTTGTTGTGTTAACGCCGAAGTCCAGGAATATCGAAATAGTTCCGTAGAAAAGCTGGAAAACGGTATGTCTGTTATTTTTGTTGAAACATCAAAGTCTGATTCGCTAATGGTGGTGCTTTCGGTGTCTGCCGGCAGCACTGACGAAGTTGATAAGGAGGGAGTCGCCAATGTTCTCTCCAAGGTTTTAGCAAAAAGGTTCATGAGTAATCTCAATGGAAACGCACTGCAATATGGTACAGAAAGCAATTCCTACGCCGGCTATGATCAGAGCGTGTACTATCTGTGTGGAAAATTGGAAAATTTAGATGGATTTATGAAAAATCTGGCCGATCTATTTGATGCCTCGTCTTTTAGTGCTGAGGATGTAAACACAACGAAGGATTCAGTGGTGCAGGGTATTGATAAGGAGAACCAGTCTGATCGTGCGATTATCAAAAAAGAAGCCAGAAAATCCATGTACTGGAGATCCAAATATGGGTCTAGTATCTCTGGAACGTCAGATGGGGTGAAACTTATATCTTCGGATGATGTGGAATTGTTTAAGAAAAAGCATTACACGACAAATAGAGCAACCATAATTATCGCCGGAAATGTGAATAAAAGTGACGCTCTGAAGGTTGTGAGTAATTATTTCGGCAAAACGAAATCATCGTCTGCAATTAAGCGTCTGCAGGAGCCGGAACACCATGAATCTGTTACGCGAATTACCAAATGTAGCGACCAGGTGAGCGTACCTGTGATTGACATGTATTGGAAAGTCCCAAATTACAGGCAGAACAAGGAAAAGGCTAAGGCGGCGGAAATTTATATCACTCGCATGAGCGAAGCACTTCAGCATAGTCTGATCGACGCGCAGAAAGCGGCAGCGTCCATTGCGTTTAGTTATTCGCTGCGGAATTACGAGCATGGCGATTTCTGCATGACGATTACTACGCCACATTCAAACAACATCGAGGATGTCATAACGGCGGTCCTATCGGAAATGAAATACATTGCGTCCACGGGCGTAGCACCGGAGCGGGCGGATGTTGCCTCTAAAAGGCTGTGTGATACACCGAAAAGATCCTGTGACAACTTGCTGGAAATATTGGATGTGATTTCCAGGAGAATAGGTGCCTGTAACGACTTTGAATCCGTAAAGAATTTTGCAGCAGATGATAAGTATCCTGTCGATGAAGTGAATAAGCAGGGCAAGGAAATATTTGGAAAGGATCCGTGCGTAATCTGCATAACCATGCCTAAAGTGCCTGCGATTGGTGTAGCAAAATGACAATTACGCAGAATATTTTAAGCGGCAGCCGAAAATCCGAGAATGCTGAATCCAGTTTGCTTTTGTCCAAATGCATTTCCCTGGTGAAAAGTAATGAGGATTTGCATTTTCTCGAAGATAAACGTCTACGGAAGTGGCTGTCGCTTAAGAAATTCGTGATTTTCGGCACCGGAGGATCGAGTCTCGGTGGGCAGTGTATACATGCCATCTCCGGTGTCGGGAACAAGGTTACGTTCGTCAACAATTTGGATCCACATACATTAAAACATGTGTTTTCGGAACTGGTTTTGGAAAACACGGGGTTTCTTTGTATTTCAAAATCCGGGGAAACCATCGAGACAATTTCGCAACTGCTGTTGACAATAGAGTTGCTGAAAAGTAAGGGCGTCAGCGGCGTTGCAAACAAGATAGTCCTGATAACAGAAGATAGACGATCGTCTCTGCGGGAAATAGCCACGAAATACGGGTTTTTCTGCATTGATCATCCGCAGAGCGTTGGTGGCCGGTTTTCGGTGTTTTCCGCTGTTGGTATGCTTCCGGCGGTGATTTGCGGTATTGATCCCATGCGTATCAGAAAGGGCGCCGAAGAATATCATGAGAATTATTTTGGACCAGTTATTGAGGGGGCACATTTTGTCAGTGGCCATTCTCAGCATATTTCCTTCATATATTCCGATAAATTATCGCTTTTTGGAAATTGGCTGGCGCAACTATACGCCGAAAGTAGTGGAAAATACGGAATGGGCGTTACTCCGATAACTGCCATTGGATCCGTCGATCAGCACAGTCAGCTGCAGCTGTATCTGGATGGCCCACGGGATAAATGTTTTACATTTTTTCTGGAAAAGCAAACAACGCAACTTACCATAGCTGGAGATTTCGTACCGAGTTCGTTCTCATATCTAAAGAACAAAAATGTTTCGAACATTTTCGAGGCCCAATACAACGCTACAATTGAATCGATAGTGGAAAAAGGGCTTCCCGTAAGGAAATTCGAGTTTCCTACGATTACTCCAGAAATCATGGGGGCTCTTTTTATGCATTTTATGCTGGAGGTTGTTGCATACTGTCGCGTCGTAAATGTGAATGCATTTGATCAGCCAGCGGTGGAACGTTGCAAGATAATCACCAAAAATCTTCTGGGGGCAACTTGATGGCGATTAATTTTGACAAAATGCAGGCTCTCGGAAATGATTTCGTGATGATTGAAGCGTCGCAGCTAACTGATGTGGATGATATACCCGATTTTTGCAGAACCATAAGTCGTCGGAAATTCGGCATTGGCTGTGATTTGGTTACCATATACAAATACGATGCCAAGTCGGTAACTGTTGAGGCGTCTTTTTTTAACGCCGATGGCAGTGAGGCGGAAATCTGCGGAAACGCCGCTCGTTGTTTGGGGCTTCTTCTAAAAATGCGTTACCAACGTGACGTTGGATCCATAATTCTATTGCGAACTTCTGAAACGTATGCGAGATGTAATTGCGATGTTAACGCTGCCTCAGCAAAAGTAAACGCCTATGATGCAACTACTAATGATAAAACGTATCAAATAAGCATAGATACCCAAAATAACGTTTCCATGAATTTCGGAAAACCGACAACGACTGTTTTAGCAAGACCGGTTTCAAACCAAATGAATCTCAGTTTAATTGATGACTTTCATGTGGATGGCACTCTTTGGAATAGTCTGGAAGAATTAGGAGTTTATCATGTCTCGTGTTTGTCCGTTGGAAATCCGCATCTGATTTTCTTTCTAGAACATATGCCATCTTTGGATCAGGCCCAGTATCTGGGAGCGAGATTTGAGGCAGATTCCTTGTTTCCACATAAAACAAACGTCTCATTTGCCAAAGTCCAACGTGACATTAGATCCGATAATGACAAAACATGTGTATTGCAAGCACTGGATAAGGGAGTAGCATGCATTGATTTGACTGTTTTTGAACGAGCAGACGGGCTTACTTTGTCCTGTGGAAGTGGCGCCATGGCTACGGCCTTCGCGGCTTATAAAAACGGATTTTTGCAACTAAATCAAATTATTGTAAATCAAAGAGGAGGCACATTACTAGTGGCCATTGACGACGATGGCAATTGTATCCAAACCGGATCGGCGACTCATGTCTTTTCTGGCAACATGATATTGGATTCGTTTACTGCTTCGCCACCTGTTGTATTGTGTGCGAGATGTACCTGCGATGTTAAAGCTGAATCCACAAAAATAAGAGAGTCCAGCGTCACGCTGGCAGAAAACGCCAATGATGCAATCATATATACGGACGGCGCCTGCAGTGGAAATCCCGGTCCAGGAGGATGGGGAGCAGTTATACTGTTCGGAGGTAAGCAAAAAAAGGAATTGTGCGGTTCCGAAGCGGATACCACCAACAACCGTATGGAAATGATGGCGGCAATTTGCGCACTGGAATATCTGAAATCTCCCCGTTCAATTAATTTGTATACAGACAGTACATATGTGAAAAACGGAATTACCAAATGGATTTCCAGCTGGAAAAAAAAGAATTGGACGAATTCTGAGGGGAAACCGGTGAAAAATAAGGATCTTTGGCTGCGTCTTTTGGAAGCAACCAAACCGCATAAAATTTCCTGGCATTGGGTCGAAGGACACGCCGGAAATAAATACAACGAGATCGCGGACAAACTCGCCAGAAGTCAGTGTAAAACCTAAATGGGTGGGGAATTTATGAGTAGATCTCTTGTAGAACTACCTATAAATGATAAAGCGCACGTGCGGCACGCACCTCTTCTTGGGATGACATTTAGTGCTCTAGAGCATGAATTTTCAGAAATCGGTCTGACAAGATTGGACGCCAAGAGAGTCTTTCCATGGATTCACATGAAATGCGCTTCGTCATTTGATGTTATGACGGACGTTCCGCACAAGATTAGGTCAGTACTTAATGAGCGATTTTCGCTGGAGCGTCCCAAATGCTGCAATCTGCAAAAATCGTCTGACGGAACCCAGAAGGCACTACTGGAATTTGCAGATGGCCACCAGATAGAAACCGTATTTATTCCGGAAGAAAAGAGAAATACCGTCTGTCTTTCCGCCCAAGTAGGATGCGCCATGGAATGCAAGTTCTGCAATACCGGAAGACAGCAGTTCTCGAGAAATCTGACTGCATCCGAAATAATGGCACAGGTCTTTTTCTGGAAAGATCTGCTGTTAGAATCGGCTGAGCAAAAGAGTCTCACGAATCTGGTGTTTATGGGCATGGGAGAGCCAATGCTGAATTCCGAGAGTCTGTTTAGTGCTCTGGAGCTACTTCTGGGAGAAAAAACTCACAATTTTTCCCGAAATAAGGTGACGGTATCGACTGCCGGCGTAATCGAGGCGGATCTTCTGAAACTGGCGCAGTTCGGCGTAAAGTTGGCGATATCACTCCATGCTCCCAACGACGCCAAACGCAGTGAGCTCATGCCAATCAACAGAAAATACGGCATTGAAACCATACTAAACGCCGCCAAGGAATATCTCAGATTGAGCAACACCGAGCATGTCACGTTCGAGTATCTATTGTTGTACGGAGTTAACGATTCCGACGACGATGCGCGGCAATTGGCCAAGCTCCTGGCCAATATACACTGCAAAGTCAACTTAATCATGTTCAATAGCTGGAGCGGATCCATTTTCACGGGTAGTTCGCGCGCAAGAGCCGACGCGTTCCTATCGATTCTGCTATCTAAGGGAGTCCGCACCATCATAAGAAAGTCTCGGGGCGACGATATACTCGCCGCCTGCGGTCAACTGAAGACATTGCGGAATCAAATGCCGAATTTCGATTCCATGTAGTGGAGTTCTTCTTTTTGTTCGCGACTCAAATTAGTCCTAAAACCAACAGAATGACGGTAACAGCCCTTTATCGCCGTCAACTGCTGTTCGTTAAGTTCATGAATTTGTTTCTTGCTAAGTATGAACGGCGTTGGAGAAGGATAGAGTTTCCCCGCTGTTTCGAACAGCAGCGCTAATTGATCAGGAGTGAGATTTTTAATTTGTGGTGTATCGAGTGAGTCTGCGAATCGATACAGAAGTGCCCCTGCTTCTAGTAGTTTGCTCGCTTGGAGTGCTTTGATTGGATTATTATCTGCTGCTTCCGCATCACCAGAATCAATAAACATACAAATCATACAAAGTGCACAAAGTTCATAAAACCTTTTCATTTTTAAAATCCCCCATAGTTATAAAAAAGTTTACTAGATCACAATAACCATTAGAACCTTACCACCCTTCTCGTCTTTTCATTCAAAATAAGATGTGCTAAGCTGTTGATGTATTTAACCAAATGAGGAGCTATGCATCTTAGAAAAACAGGGGGCGTATCGGATTTGTCAAAGTGCATTGAA
>BNWJ01000036.1 GCA_025998735.1 Alphaproteobacteria bacterium
ATTTGAGGGACGTTGAGAGACTGGAACGATTGTTGCTTATTTTGGCCATAGCGCTTTACTGGGGGGCCTCTGTGGGCCTGGCCGAAGAAGTAAAAGAAAAGTATACAGAGAAAAAACAAGATAGATCCAAAAGATCATTTTTGACAAAAGGGTTGGCAACCATCTTCTCGATGATCGTCTCATCTACTTTCTTTCACGAGTTGTGGGCTCATGTGCCATGGATCACGTGAAAAATGTGCAAGACGGGTGGTAAGGACTGAGCCTATTCATGGACGTTATTGAGCGCACATATCTAGGAGAAATTTTGTTAGCGTCGCAGAATTCCTTGAGCGTTGCTTCAGGACATTATTTCCAGATCCCACTCTGAATGTGCATATGATAACTCATTTTTCTCCCGGAATCACGATCATTGCCGTAAATGTTGCTTCCGCCACCAATGCGTTATTGACAAAGGCCTCTCCCTTGAAGCGCCAGACATTGCCGCGACTTCTCTCTTTCGTGACAGCCAGTCGCAGGAGATCCCCGGGCTCGACTAATTTTCTGAATTTCACATTATCCATCGACATGAAATACACCAGTCCATTTTCGGACAGATTCATGCTTTTGGCGACGACTACGCCGGCAGTTTGTCCCATGGCCTCAACGATTAAAACGCCTGGCATTATGGGTCTATCGGGAAAATGCCCCTGAAAAAACGGCTCGTTTACGGATACGTTTTTTATGCCAACCGCTCCTATTCCGGGACGCAGTTGCTCTAGGCGATCGATCATTAGCATTGGATATCTGTGGGGCAAACATTTTTTTATTTCGTTTATATCGAGACTAAGATTCACTGAATCTTCCGCACACATTTTTTCCTCCCAATTCGTTATTGTTGCGACTGTTTTTTTCTGGTAACCGACGTTTTCAGAAACGCCACTTGTCTTTTCCATAATCCTGCATCCAGCGCCGGTATTCCGCCAACCACTTTTCCAGGCTCTATACTGGCAGAAATGCCGCTTTTAGCAGCTGCAATGGCGCCATCTCCGATTTCAATATGACCCAACACACCCACCTGTCCCGCTAGCACCACATCGTTTCCGACCTTGGTACTGCCGGCAATTCCAACCTGGGCGACCAATATGGATCTTTCGCCTATCTTGACATTGTGCCCCAACTGAACGAGATTGTCGATGATAGTGTCATTGCCTATTACGGTGTCATCGACGCTACCTCTATCGATGGTTGTATTTGCGCCGATTCTCACCCGATCCCCAACGATAACACGGCCAATTTGTTTTACGTATACCATGCCGCTGCCGCTCGGCAAAATACCGAATCCGGACTCGCCAATTACAGCTCCGGAATTGATTTTGACGTCTGTACCAATTATACTATGGGAAATGACCACGTTGTTTCGGATGCAGCTGCCGGATCCAATTTTGCAATCATTTTCAATTACTGTATTTCGGCCTATGAAAACGTTGTCTCCGATTTCCACATTTTCTCCGATGAAGGAGTTGTCTCCGATGTAGCAGTCGGTTCCAATTTTTGCGGTTTCATGAATTTTTGCTGTCGCGCAGATATGATGCAGATGCGTTTCCGGTGGATACAGAATTTCCAGAGCTTTTGCATATCCTATCATGACATTGGCACATATCAATCCAATAACATTTTCCGGAAGATCCTTGAGATTTGCCTCCGGCACGATTACGGCCCCGGCTTTGGTGTTTCTCAAGTCGTTTATGTATTTTTTATTGGCGAAAAAAGACAACTCATCGGCAGTAGCGTACACCAATGCTGCAACTCCAGATATCTGAAAGTCCCCATCTCCAATTTTTGTAAATCCGCAGATGGTTGCCAGTTCAGATAGAGTTACTCTTTTTGAATCTCCAAAAAAACTTTTATCTATCATGAAAACACCTATTCTTTCATTTCGACCTTTATGGATTGGCACGTATTGTCCACTTCTTTGATGACATCCTCTGTGATATCTCTGCAATCTTTGCTTGCGTACACAACCACATCTGATTCTACCGCAATACATATGCCATCGCGAACTGCAATAGTTTCTGCGCTTTGTCTTATCACTCTTTCCAGTTCCGAAATGGCGTTCCTGTACGCGTCACTGATTTGCTGCTTTTTGGTGCGTACCATATCGTAGAGAATGAGCTGCATTTCTTCTATTTTTCTATTATCAAAATCAGATGTTTTATTGTGTTCCATTGATTTGATTTTATCTTCCAGTTCCAAATGCCCCTTTTTGGACTGATCATTGATTTCTGTCATTTGTCTTTCTATATCTATTCCTGCTTTACACCTGGAAGCAACTGTCCCGAGCTTTACAATGGCAAATGATTTCTGGATGTAAGAATTATCACTAGATTTCGCCGATTTTTCTGTTTTCTGAGTGGAATCTGGTTCAGCAAAGCAATCATCAGAAAAAGACAAAGCTGCTGCAATAATCGCTGCTGCAACCAACGTGACGTTGGATCCGTCTACTTTCTTAGCATTGCAAGTACATCTCGCATACCTTTCAACAGACGGCGAAGCAATTAATGCATATGCGGCACACATTACATAATTCCAGTTAGTGTGAATGTTTGTTTCCTATCAAAACTCTTCTTCTTAATAGGGAAACCAAACACAAACGACAGTGGGACCCCCAAAGGAGACTGAGCCCATTCGATGGCGACACCGGCAGAAATTCTCATGCCACTTGAGTCATCCACAGATGTACCAGGTTTAGCACCTTCCTTATATTTTGGATATTTACTGCCCCATGCACTACCGAAATCAACGAATAGCACGCCATTTATGCCCATTTCTTTCGTGGACAAAGGAGCTTTGGCCATGAGGCTTAAGGTCCAATATCTGGTTCCGCCAATGCTGTCTTCGCCATCGTGCTCGCGAGGACCGATACCACCGCTATCGAATCCGCGCATACTCATGCCATCCCCTCCAAGCGAGAAGCGATGATGGCTGCGGGTTCCGTTTATTTCTTTTATATGCCCAACGTTTGCATCGACAATAAATGTAACTTTTTCGGTTATTCCCTTATAGAACTTAGCTCCCAACTCGTTTTTAAAGTAGCGAACATCGCCTATTACGCCAGCATAGGAATTTTCCATCGTCAATTCATAACCATTTCTAGGATTGTACGGATTATCTGTTTTGTCGTACGTGAGAGCCGAAGATATTTCACCGGTGGTATACTTCCCATCTTCTCCCCTCAGAAGAAGACCTAGATCCTTCCTGTGGTTATCATGATGATGCCCATCTCTTTCTTTGAACTCCCTCTTGTCTCTGGAGAGCGTATATCTAATTGTGTGATACAGATTGTCCGTTATCGAATATCTGATGTATGGAGAAACATACAATCTTTTAATGCTACTCCGATCTATATTCTTTCTATTGGAGGCATTTGCACCAACACTGATACCTGCTCCAAAATTCTGATCCATGAATCTCGGATCGAATATACCCATTTTTACTCCGTAGTACCTCTGCATCCACTGCACATCGGCCGAAAGTTCACGCCCCGTACCAAAAAGGTTATGTTCGACAAACCCAATGAATCCTCCGAATCCATCGGAATCGCTGACATTTAACCCGAACCTAATCTGTGCAGTGCTTTCTTTCTCCTTTACGGATACGATTAGGACTTTTTTATCGTCACTTGATCCATCTTCTTCTGATATCTCCACATCATCGAAATATCCCATCGACTTAAGTCTCTCTATGGTTCTCTGAACCTTGTAGACATTCCATGCATCTCCCTCATGAACTGAGAATTCCCGACGAATAACCCTGTCAAGCGTTTTTCTGTTGCCAACTATATCGATTCTTTCAATGAAGGCCTTTGCTCTTTCTACAATTTTATACTTAACGGAAGCCGTTTTCTTTTGCTTATCATAATCGATTTTCACCACGACATCGATGAACGGATTATCACGCAGAGCGATTTTTCTGCGCAACACATCTTGATTGCTCTTGATCACACTTTCGTTATACAAGGTTCCCTTTTCTATGGTCAGGAACTGTTTAAAATCATCTGCTTTGATTTTTGCTACATCCGACGAGAGAGATACGTCTGAAATATTGTATTGCTCCCCTTCTTCCAGGATAAATGTGCAACGATGGGATTTTTTATCAAAATCCATCTCTGCCGAAGATGAAGCAACCATAAAGAACGGATATCCGCGATTCTTGTAGAACGCCGTAATTGCTTCGATATCAACGTCAATTTTATCTTCTCGGAAGACATGGCTTTCGTAATCCCAGAATCTCCAGACTTTTTCTTCTTTGGTGGACATTATATCCTTCAGTTCGTCGTCACTGAAGCTCTTATTGCCGATAAAGATGATCTTTTTTACGGTCGTTTTGGATCCTTCGTTTATCTCGAACACGATGTCCACTTTATTTCCAGGACGTTTTATTAACTTCGGAACAACAATTGCAGAGTAGTATCCCAATGACCGGTACATTATCTGGAAATCAGCCAGGATATCCTTTATGAGATATAGGCTGAATAGACGACCTTCACCTAGACGAGTTCCTATAATACTTTTTAGAGCTTCATCATTAGCAGCGTCGTTACCTTCAAATGCTACTCTATCAACAATTGATTTTTCCACGCACTTGATGACAAGTTTTCTACCTTTATTCAGAAGCTTTACGTCTGAGAAAAATCCTTTCTGGAACAAAGCCTTTATGGTCGTATCGATGTCATTGTCGTCAAAGGTTTTATGAGGCTTTATGGTGAGACAATCGTCTAGCGCCTCTTCCTCTACTATGTCTAATCCCTCAAAAACAATTTCATCGACTTCATAGGCATGCGTGTAATTTAGAAGCAAGCAACAGGCTAAGGTTAGGACTTTTTTCATTACAAAAACTACTCCAATACTTTACAAACAAACTTATTAACAGATTCTAAACGTAATATATCATTTATTGTTGTAGCTAACATGAGCAAAATTAGCAATAGTGCACATGCAATCATTATGTATTCTTGAAACTTTTCATTCAATTTTCGTCTTATAACCTGCTCTATAAAACAGAGGAGAATTCTTCCACCATCCAAAACCGGCAGAGGAAACAAATTGATAAATCCAAGATTCAATGACAATGTCACTGTAAAGAGAATTAACAGTGCGAAACTGCCACTTTTGGACAGATCTCCCGCCACAGACGCCATGTGAACAATGCCTCCGAAATCATCCAAAGATTTTTTTCCGGAAAATAAACGAGAAAGCATAAAACACATTTCTTTAGTGGATGAAATGCAGACACCAATGGCACCTGTGAAAGAATCCACAAGAGATGTGCGCTCAAAAATAGGATCTCCGGGTTTTATGCCGATGAGCTTCGTTTTCTTAACTCCTCCCAAAAGCTTTTTTTTCTCTGTTATTTTAGGAGTTACCTCCAATGTAATCGACTTCCCATCGCGTTCCACTTCGAACGAGAGCTTTTCATTATCATCGTTGGAGATGCTTATGAGGACATCGCGGAATTTCTCAACCTGCGTTCCGTCGACAGAAAGTATTTTATCTCCAGCAGCGAATCCTGCAGTTTCGGCAGGAGAATCCTTGAGCACTTCGCCGACAATTGGCAAGTGTTTTGGAACGCCGTAGGAAATGCCCATTATGAGCAATACAACAAAAGCATATATGTAGTTGGCGAACGGGCCGGCAAACGCGATCCACATTCTTTCCCAATTGCTTTTGTATATTATCGAACGTTGTTTTTCTTCTTCACTCAGCCCCTCGAGGGTTTTCTCATCCTCAGTTGTGGACGAAGCATCGCCGTCTCCGAGCATCATTACGTAGCCGCCAATGGGCAGCAGAGAGAAACGCCACCTGGTACCGTTTTTATCATTGAATCCGAATATTTCCGGTCCCATACCAAGTGAAAAAGTCGTTATTTTTACGCCAACTTTTCGTGCTGCCCAATAATGTCCAAATTCATGCACAAACACTATAGTGTTTATTATCACGAAAAACGAAACCAGATAATAAAACCAATCCATAAAAAAATCCTAAAGCAAAATCACCACTAGAGCAAGGGCTATCGACGCAACTATCAGACTATCAAGTCTATCGAGAAAACCGCCGTGCCCAGGAAATACGGCTCCCATATCTTTGACGGCCATCTTCCTTTTAAAAAACGACTCCAACAGATCACCAAATATCGAAAAAATTATAACATATTGGATAGTAGCTAAATTATATATGTTATTAAAGGCTACTTCGGCACCGGATACAGAAAAAAACAACCTCTCGAAAGCGTAACATGCAAGATTTGCCATGATTATTCCCCCAAAAAATCCAGCCCATGTTTTTTTAGGACTGATTTTGGGACACAATTTCGGTCCACCAATGATTTTTCCAAAACCGTAGGCGCCTATGTCGGTAAAACTGCATACACATATGAGAAAAATACACCCAGAAAGTCCCAAAACCTTGCGACAATATATAAAGGCACAAATTCCAGCAAGACATACGACTGCAGCAATATTTCTAAGAAAATATTTTCCCTTCAGAGATCTGGAATATATCTCCTTCAGAACGACAGCATAGGTGGCAAAACTCAACAAACAAAAGATTCCGTATGGCACCAAACACATTAGGGCAATCAGTGGCACAAACAAGATGGTGGACAACAGACGAGACACGAACTCAACCTTCTCGCTGTTTACGGGAGGACTCCCTTCTTCTTTTTTCATTGCCCTCACATCACTTGCCATATCTTCTTTTCCTCTTGGAGAATTCATCAATAACATCTTTTAGATCGTCCTCTGTGAAGTCGGGCCACAACTTATCAACAAAAAATATTTCCGAGTATGCACACTGCCAAACGAGAAAATTACTTATGCGTTTTTCGCTCGTTCTAACAATCGCGTCCGGATAGGGAACGCCTTTAGTATCCAGATAATTGGAAAAATCGTCTTCAGTCAATGCATCAACATCTATTTTTTTTAATTCTGCGTCTTTTGCGATTTTCTTGGCAGCCCGCAGAATTTCATCACGCCCCGAGTAGCTAATGGCCAACATCACCGTAATTCCATCGTTTGCTTTAGTTTCTTCCTCCAGACCAGATATGTCTTTGTGAATATCTTCCGGAAGATTCTCTAGATTACCTATGGCCACTAAACGAGCGCTGTTCTTTCTGAAGAATCCACTTGAAGCACAAAATAGCTCACGGACAAGATTCATCAGAAAAGCTACTTCTTCCGCTGACCTCTTCCAATTCTCAATGGAAAATACATAAAATGTTATGTATTTCACACCATATTTTGCGATGTATGAAATTAATTTTTTAGCGTTTTCGTAGCCATTTCTATGGCCCATTACCGCCGGAAGATTGTGAGCTTTTGCCCAACGCCGATTTCCATCGATAATAAACGCCAAATGCCTCAATTCAGAGGGAGCACCACTGGCGTTAATGGCTTCGCTTTCTGTTGCAAGGCATGCCGATCGTTCCTGCAATATCGAAGCAGATTTGGCATGAATAACTGTGTCCAGCGTCACGCTGGCGTCACGTTGGCCACGTTGGTCACGTTGTGCGCGTTGATTCATACTATACTTTCATTATTTCTTTTTCTTTTAAAGCCAGAGAGGTATCTACCTTTTTAATAAACTCATCAGTCAGTTTCTGTATATCATCGGCCATTTTTTTATGAACATCTTCGGTTATTTCTTTGTTCTTCTCCTGCTTTTTGATGTCATCCATACCTTCTCTTCTGATGTTACGAACGGTCACCTTGGTTTGTTCCGCATATCTTCCCGCGAGTTTGCAGATTTCCTTTCGGCGCTCTTCGCTCAGATCTGGCATTGCTATGCGTATCAACTGACTATCAACAACAGGACTTAAACCCAAGTGGGAATTCCTAATGGCAACTTCCGTCGGCTTTAGCAGAGATGTATCCCAAACCTGAATAGTAATAAGACGAGCCTCCGGAACGCTGACTGTACCTACCTGCTGTATAGGAACCAAATTTCCATACGCTTCCACCATGATATTGTCCAGAATTGTCGCGGATGCGCGTCCAGTTCTAAGTCCACCGAATTCCTTCAGCAGATTATCGAAACTCGCGTTCATTTTTTTCTTTAGATTTTCCAAAAGCATTTTTCCTCCAAAAACTTTACGATATGAGTGAACAAGGCCATTCTCCCGCAAGAACTCTTCCCAAATTTCCGCATTCTTTTAAGGAAAACACAATTATGGGAATATTATTTTCCTTTGCTAAAGTAACAGCCGTCTGATCCATGACTCTGATGTCTTTTTCAATGACTTCTTTGTAGGATAACTTTCCTATGAATTTAGCATCTGTGTTTTTCTCTGGATCGGAAGTATAGACACCATCAACTTTCGTCGCCTTCATGAGCACATCGCACCCCATTTCGAGGGCGCGCAATGTCGCAGCAGTGTCTGTTGTGAAATACGGATTACCGGATCCGGCCGCGCAAATAACCAAGCGCCCCTTTTCCAAGTGACGCAGTGCCTTTCGGCGGAGATACGGCTCACATATGTTTGGCATTGGTATGGCGGACATTACCCGCGTTTGAATTCCCAATCGCTCAGCGGAATTCTGAAACGCAATGGCATTCATCACCGTCGCTAGCATGCCAATGTTGTCAGCGACGGACCGGTGCATACCGTAGGCAGCAGCAGAAACTCCCCGAAAGATGTTTCCGCCCCCGACAACCACACACACCTGGTATCCGTCTTTATAGATGGAGACGATTTCGCCGGCTATGCGATCGACGGTTTTCACGTCCACGCCATAGTCCAAATTCCCCATGAGAAACTCGCCGGAAATCTTAAGCAGTATACGACGATACTTCTTTTCCATGAGATCCATCTCCTCAATACAACGAAAACTACTTACAACAAAACTATTTCAATTGTGCAGCAACCTCGGCGGCAAAATCAACTGTTTGTTTTTCTATTCCTTCACCGAGAGCAAATCTCACAAATCCTTTGATGGTAATTGGAGCACCAATCTCCGTCGAAACCTTCGCAACCAAATCTTTTATTTTAGTCTCACCATCCATGACGAATGTTTGCTCCAGCAGAACCACTTCCTCATAGAACTTTCTCAATCTTCCCTCGACGATTTTCTCGATAAAACCAGTTCTTCCCATGTTTTGAGCTTGTTCTACGATAACGGCCCTTTCGCGCTCAATTATGGCGGGATCCAGATCGTCCACAGAAACAGATACGGAATGAGCGGCGGCAATATGCATTGCAATCTGCCTTCCGAACTCCTTCAGTCTCTCATGATCTCCCGTCGAGTCAACAGCGACCAAAATACCTATTTTCCCAAGAGTTGGCGAGATTTTATTATGCACATAAGACGCAACGACTCCGGAAGATACGCACACATGACCAATTCTACGCAGCTGCATATTCTCGCCGATAACGGCAATAAGATTCGTCAATTCCTCGGAAATCGCATGCTCTTTTCCCGGATACTTCGCCGATTTCAAAGAATCAATGCACAGATCTCCCTTGCACGCCACTTCAACCGCTTCGGTAACGAACTTCTGAAACAATTCATTGCGGGACACGAAGTCTGTCTCTGCATTTACTTCCAAAACGGTACCATGATGTCCATGCACATGCACACCGACCAATCCTTCGGCTGCCACTCGGCCGGATTTATTGGCCGCAGCCGCAAGTCCTTTCTTTCTCAGCCAATCGACGGCTTCTTCCACATTTCCATCACACGCCACCAGAGCCTTTTTGCAATCCATCATGCCGGCACCGGAACGCTCTCTCAGCATTTTTACTTCTTCTGCTGTAACATTAGCCATAAAATCCCCCCCCTAATTTTTAAAAAACAAAATCACAATATGTTAATTCTTTTTGTACTTACCGTCTGCATCCACAAGCCCTTCTTTTTTCAGCCAATCGATGGCTTTCTCCACATCACCATTGCTCTCCTCCAGAGCATATTTGCAATCCGACAAGCCTCCGCCTCCGATGCGCTCTCTAAGTATCTTTATTTTATCTGCTGCAACATTAGCCATAAGATTCTCCTAATTTTTTAAAAACAAAATCACAGCATGTTAATTTTCTTCAGACTCGTCTTCGGAATAATTAGAAACGGCCTCATCGATCGGTTTCTCCAGAGCTCCAATATCGACTCCTGCTGATGTCAGTCCTCTCTGTATACCATCGATTATGGCGCTTTCAAATAGAGCGCAGTAGAGATCTATGGCTCTGACCGAGTCGTCATTTCCAGGAATAGGATAATCAATTGTGGTTGGATCCGAGTTTGTATCGCATATGCCGATCACCGGAATGCCGAGAACCTTCGCCTCTTCCACAGCGGTCTTATCCACAATGACGTCCAACACCAGAAGCATCGACGGAACGCCGCCCATGTTGCGCACACCGCCCAGCACCTTATTCAATTTATCGGTTTTTCTCTGGATGCTGAGAACTTCTTTCTTCTTTAGTGCTACATCCGGATCTTGCAATCTCCTCTCGAGGCTATCCAGCTTCTTAATAGACTGGGAAACTGTCTTCCAGTTGGTTAACATTCCGCCCAACCAACGATGATTCACGAAGTACTGTCCGCACTTTTGGGCGGATGCAGCTATGCGCTCGCTCGCCTGACGCTTTGTGCCCACGAACAAAATACGTCCGCCTTCCGCAGCTACATCGCCGGCAACTTTAAGAGCCTCCTGCAGCAGCGCCTGTGTTCTATCCAGATTAACTATGTGAATCTTATCTTTTGATCCGAATATGTACTGCGCCATCTTCGGATTCCAGCGACGAGTCTGGTGTCCAAAATGTACACCGGCCTCCAGCAAACTTTTAATTGAAACTTCTACCATTTCTATCCCCTTTTTCGGTTGAACCTCCGCAAAAACAAATACCGAGAAATCATCCCGGACCGAAAGGATAAACAGACCACCCGCTCATCCAATTTTTGCGTGCATATTCAGTAATCAATGACTACCGCCGGTAATATATACGGAAACTGTAATAATTACAAGAAAAAACGAAAACGAGGTAAACTCTTGCATTTTAGGAGCAATACTTGTTGCTAAGAAATATTAGATCCAGACGGCGTCCACAACGAGATTCGAATTCGCGTTGTCGCCGTGAAAGGGAATACCCTAGGCCTCTGGGCGATTGGGATAACAGACCGGATTCGATACATCTTTATCGGATAAATCAACAGATTGTTTCTGCAATCTCAAAACATGGAATTGTCCAATCCGAACAGGCAAACAACACGAAAAATGCTAAAAACACGATGACTTTCTACACCTGTCGGCCGCATCCGAGGTAGCGCAACGCCAAGCCTCACCACGATATCACAATCACGGAATCAACATTCAGAGACGGTATACGAGGTTATAAGGCTCGGCGTAACAAACCATTCCTGTTAAAAGGCTACAGTTGATGTTCATACAACAAGGATCCGGTTATTTCTTCGCATCTGTTTGAACCGCCCATTCAGAAACGAAGTGCATCATTTTGCGGAACCCCAGCATTTGCCCAGAAGACCTCGAATGGTGTTTTGAAGTTTAGCACTTTCCGTGGTCGATTGTTAAGTTTATCTTCTATTTCTTGTATTTTTTCATCAGAAACGTCTTTGAAATCGGATTTCTTCG
>BNWJ01000037.1 GCA_025998735.1 Alphaproteobacteria bacterium
TACAAAGGATCCAGTATATTTAGGACATATAAAATCCAGAGGCTTCTTAGGATATGTCATGGTTCCAGTTCCTTCCATTTTGTCTTCTTTAAATTGCCCAGTATAAACTCTTCCGTCGTCAAAGTTATATACGCCATTTCCTTCCTTCACATCGTTTACCCAATCACCGGCATATTTCTGTTTCCCGTTTGGTAATACAATAATCCCTTTTCCTGCTCTTGTGCCATTTATCCAATCTCCTTCATATCTTGTGCCGCTTGAGATGAATGTCAGAACGCCCTTTCCATGTGGTATGCCTTTAGCGTTTGTGGCGCCCTCGTATGTACCTTCCAATTTGTCTTTTTCGAAATATACAGGTGCTTTGTTCTCCGGCAAAAATCCCCAGCCTCGCACGAGCTTGCCTCTACCGGTTCTTACGTATTTCTGACCGGCATGGTAGTTCTGGGATATAGTGTTTGTCTTTCCGACAGGCAATGTTACAGTTCCTGTTACAAATTCGTCCTTTTCCCATGTTCCGACACAATCCAATCCGTCTGGATCTACATAATATCTGCCTTCACCATGCTTTAAGTCGTTGTCAAAAAGGCCTTCGAATACGACTTCGTCTTTATAATTCAGAATTTTTCCGGATCCAGCTCGTTTATTCCGATACCAGTCTCCGCGGTATTTAGCATGATGCGTGTCTTCATCGCTTGGGCTTGATGTATATTCTCCACATCCTTCTCTCTCTCCATCAACCCAAGATCCATTATAACGACTTCCGTCTGGAGCTGTATAGAAGCCCTTTCCATGTGGCAAGCCATTTTTGCCCAAAGGTAGATTATGCATAGCGTTTTTTGGAAATTCCATTTTTCCCTGTGTTGCTTGTCCGTTCGCCCAAGTTCCCGTATAAACTCTCCCATCTGGCCACGTAAGAGTCCCTGGTCCATGAAACTTTCCTGATGCAAACTGTCCCGTATAAACTCTCCCATCGGGCCACGTAAGAGTCCCTGGTCCATGAAACTTTCCCGATGCAAACTGTCCTGTATAAACTCTCCCATCCGGCCACGTAAGAGTCCCTTGTCCATGAAACTTTCCTGATGCAAACTGTCCTGTATATTTTGCTCCATCAGCACGTGTAAGCTCTCCATCTCCATGGTATTGGTCATCCTTAAACGGCCCGTCATAAACGCGTCCATCTGCATATGTTGCGGTGCCAGGCCCTTCCATTACCCATCTGCCTCGATGCATATTTCCTGACCATACTACTTCATCATTTTTGTTCGGTTCGAGATTTATCCAAGTTCCGGCAAACTTAGTTCCGTCGAGCCATGTCATAGTTCCAGTCATAGACTTATCGCCGTTCCATTGGCCTTCATGAACAGTGCCATTTGCGTATGTTTTAACACCATGGCCTTTTTGTTTACCATTGTCCCACGTCATAAAATACGTGTTTCCACCCTGCGAATCAAAGCCTTTTCCATGTCTTACGTCTCTTCTCATCCCTCCGACATAATAGTCTGCGCGTAAGATGTTTTTCTGCGAGGAATTGCGTCCTGCGTATAAAACTACCCCAAAGCCATCTCTCATCCGTTTATAAAAATCAAACGCGCAGATAATATCTTTACATACAATAAAACAAAAGCTGCGTTCAGTGCCATTTCCATCAATATTCCCTAAAAATGTTCTCGCATCTCTTCTAGTTCCGTCTGTTCCAATCGACTGACATAAACCAGGCGCCATGGAATGACCAAAACCGCCAAATGCGGCAGACGCAGGTCCAGCGGTCACAGCCGGGCTCGGCGCTACTGGTCTCAGCGTTTCAACGTACGCTTCAATTTCCTCAGCGGTCGCCTGTGCCCCCTTCCCGGCTTTTTCCCTCCATTTCCTCAACTCCAACACCGTCTCCGAATCCTGAGCCGGAAAACCTTCTATATACCTTGCTAAGGCATATGCCATGGTTATGTCGTGTTCCGTCTCGAAGGCAACTTCAAGTGCGCACGCCAGGTTATATAAAATTTTAAATTTAGCCAAGCACGCTTCATCGCTTAGAGTTGTGCAGTATGCATCTTCAATATCACCGTTTGAGCTACTAGAGGAAGGCACGACATCTACTTCAGTACGAGCATGTGGAATAATATCCTGCGTTTTCGTAGCAGTTCTTTCCTTTACTTCGACAGACGATTCAGGAGTCAACGAACTTCCGCTAGTAAGAGTATTCGAGTACGCAGTGCTTGTGGAACTAGCAGATGAAAGATTAGTATCATTAATATGAGGCTCTGCCAATGGAAACGGCTGAGTCAGCGGAACCATATTATGTTCACCACCAGATTTTTGTGGAACGTTTTTTTGCTCTTGGCCGCTTTCTTGTGCTCTGGTAGATGGAGTTGGGTTCGTGGGAACGCCAGAACGAACTGGTGGAGGGGGATTGCTGGAGCCAGATTCAGGAAACAATGAATTATAGCTCGAAACCGTATCCGAAAACCACGAAATTGTTGTATTAGCGTAAATACCTGAACCACTGGAAGAATCTGCAAAAGAATTCGAAGACCAAGAACTTGTGGTACTAGCAGATGAATCATCGAAAGAGTTCGAATTCAAGGGATTCGCCTCCACAGTGCTTGTTGTACTAGCCAAAGAACTTGAAAAGGAATTCGGATTATCAGTGGAATGATCTATATCATCTGAACGATTAGTATCATTAACCTGAGCCGCACTCGACGGAATAGAGTGGCTTAACGTGGACTTATTATTCACATCTCCAGAATTTATTAAAACGGTTTTTAGGGCCTTTGACGCTTGTGCTCCGATAGATTGAGCGGGGTTCGCAGGATCTCCAGGAGGTGGATTGCTCATACCCAATGTGCCTGGTTTTGTTACACCAATCGGCGAACCATTGATAGGATTCGGAACTACTTCTAACGTTGCATACCCTTCTTGAATAATGTTCACCAAAGCAAAAGACGAAACGGATGCCAATAAAATTTTCTTAATAACCATGACTTTCTCCTAAAAAATAAAAATTACGACAAACTTCTAAGACCTGCTGCGTATGCCGTTTGGGAGGCCTGATAATCAGAGGCTCCAGGAGGCTTTTGCAACAGGTCTAATGAGTCATTGTTCGCAATGATAACATATAAAAAAAACCTGTCAAACGAAAAATGCGTTTTTTAATAAAAGCAAAAGAACTGATGCGCCAATTCCTTCACTTTGCAATTGCCGGCTTCCGTTCTCTTCGGTTTTTTATGATTTCGATGGCGTTGTCAAGGGTCATGGTCAGTATGTCTTCTGGTTTTTTTATGGATATATATTTTTCACGGAATAATATGTACGGACCAAATTTTCCTATGCCAACTTTCACGTCGTCGTTTTCGTATGTCCCGAGTGAGTTTGGTAATTTCAGGAGCCACAGAGCCGTATTCAAATCCATCTTGGATGGCTCGATGAATTTCGGAATGGAAGAGCGAACTGGCTTCGGAGCAGTCGCTTTTTTCGCTCTCTTTTTCGTTGGTTTTTCGGCTGATTCTTTTGCGCCTTTTTTCTTTGGCTTCTCGGCAGGTTGTTCAGTTGATTCTTCCGGTACTGGTAATGCTTTCACATCCTTCTGGACATACAGACCATATGGCCCCTTGCGCAGCGTGATTTCCATTTGATCGTCCGGAGAAACTCCGAGGAATTTCGGATATTCCGACGCTTCTATCGCGGCGGCGTCTCCTTCTGCATTCTGCTGCGAGGAGTCCAGTCGATTGACGTAGCTGCATTCCGGATATCTTGAACATCCCAGAAAAGATCCGTATTTCCCTATTTTCAGACTTAGCTCACCGACTTTGCATTCTGGACAGACTCTATTCAGAGTCCCGTCTTCGTTGGATTTAAACAAAAACGATCCCAAAGATTCGTTTAGGTGGTCTATGACGTTGGTTATGGTCACTTCCTTCGTATTGTTAACATAGCAGCAGAACCCTTTCCAGAAGTCCGCCAGAAGATCTAGCTTCGGTTTGGTGCCGTTGGAGACATCGTCCAGCGACTGCTCCATATCCGCCGTAAAACCGTATTCCAAGTATTTGTCGAAGAAATTCATGAGAAACGATGTGACCAACCTTCCTCTGACTTCCGGAATGAAAGACTTGTTTTCCAATTTCACGTAGCCTCTGTCCCGCAAAACCTGTAGTATGGTAGCGTAGGTGGACGGTCTGCCGATTCCCAACTCCTCCAGCTTTTTCACCAGACTGGCCTCTGAAAAACGCGGAGGCGGTATGGTGAAATGTTGAAACGCCTCTATGCTCTTCGTCCCAACGTTGTCGCCTTTGGTCAATGGAGGAAGTGTGCCTTCCGCTTCTTCGTCATCCGGCTGATCAGATGCATCTTTTCCTTCCACGTACACCTTGAGGAATCCCTCGAATTTGAGGGTACTTCCAACGGCTCTAAATACGTTTTTCGAAGTTTGAGTATCGGCAATATCTGCTTGCACCTGATTGAATTCCGCCGAAGACATCTGGGAAGCTACGGCTCGCTTCCAGATTAGCGTATATAGCTTAAGCTGATCTGCGCTTAATTTTCCCTTTAGTGATTCGGGAATTATGTCCGCATCGACGGGACGAACGGCCTCGTGAGCTTCCTGAGCATTTTTCACTTTTGTTTTGTAAAGGCGTGGAGTTGCCGGAAGAAAATCGCTGCCATATTTCGTTGATATCAGATTTCTAATCTTTTCAATGGCTTCTTTGGATAAATTTATGCTGTCCGTCCTCATATATGTAATTAACGCAATGGTTTCTCCGCCAACATCAATGCCTTCATAGAGGTTTTGCGCCACCTGCATGGTTTTTTTCGCAGTAAATCCAAGCTTGCGCGACGCTTCCTGCTGAAGTGTCGAAGTTATGAACGGAGGCGCTGGATTTCGCTTTACGGTTTTCTCTTCGGTGGAAGTCACTGCAAAATTCTGGGACAGCAGAGCATCTCTTACACGAAAGGCGTCGTCCTGATTATTTACCGAGAATTTATCCAGCTTTTTCCCTTCGAAATGAGTTAATTTGGCGCCGAATATCTTCTTGTTTTTGGCCGTAAATTTAGCTTCTACCGACCAATATTCCCTCGACTCGAATTGCTCTATCTCGACTTCCCGATCAACAACGATTCTAAGCGCAACCGACTGTACTCGGCCGGCTGACCTGCTCCCCGGCAATTTTCTCCATAAAATCGGAGAAAGCGTAAATCCAACCAGATAGTCCAGAGCTCTACGAGCCAAATAGGAATCGACCAGCCCGATGTCTATATCTCTTGGGTGTGCAATGGCCTCTTTTATGGCATTTTTCGTGATTTCGTGAAAAACAATTCTCCGAACGGGAATCGCCAATTTTCTACTTTCGTTCAGGACTTCTCTTATGTGCCACGAAATGGCCTCTCCCTCACGGTCAGGGTCGGTGGCCAGCAGCAATTCATCGCAGGACTTCAATTGCTTTGATACATCGCTGATACACTTCTTTCCACGGTCGCTCATCTCCCAAACCATGGAGAAATTATCGTCCGGCTTTACGCTTCCATTTTTCGCAAGCAAATCTCGAATATGACCGTAACTGGCCATCACAGAATAATCTTTCCCGAGATACTTATTGATTGTTTTCGCCTTTGCCGGAGACTCTACGATTACTAGACGCATTTTACTTTCCCATATTGTGTCCAATTTCTCATATCACAAATAATAGCAAAGAGCCATATTACTTTTGATAAATACCTGAACTATTCCTGCAGAACCTACTACATCAACAGGTCTTCTCAAGTTTAGGTGACTAATTTTCATAAGCGAAAAAGCTTTTCAGAAACGCACAGTTGCTTTGCGAAAAAACTCGCTGTTTTGTTTGCGAAAAATGACTTTTTTTCTTGACTTTTGTTTTTTTGTATATACAATCACAGTATGTTTTTATATTAGGTGAATGAAATGAGACACATAATTTGTAGCGCTTGTGTGATGGCACTGGTGTCATGGACATTGTGCGATATACAGGCTTCTAAAAAGAAGACACTAACCACTGAAAGTAGTTCGTCGACGGTTGTGTCGGTGCCTGAGGGGGAAGTTCGACAAGTCGACAGTGATTTGTGCGCGATACAGCAGACCGTAGGTGATCCGAATGGTATTCCTTTCGAAACTGTTAAATCAATTTTGGAGAGAACACTGCCTTTGGCACGTCTTTTCAAAGCTGATGTAGCCATTGCAAAATTCGTAAGCGTTTATCCCAGCGCTGCTAATGTAAATCCCAGTAACGCAACCATAGTTGCAAGGGCTCTTGAGACTGTATTACCGCACATTTTGGTCGCCGCCTCTGGAGGCGCGTTGTCTAGCCCACACAAATCCCCTGGTGGAGACTGCGCAAGACACCCCTATTACGACTACCTGGATAACTTTCGCTACTCGCCCACGCTTGAGGACTATAATAAATGCAAGAGATGGGTGTATGGGGATTGTAACATAGTAGAAGATTTGCTTTATAACGGACTCCTAAATAAGGCACGTAGCACGGGATTACCGGTAGACTTTGACGCTTGCCTTAAAGTGTATCGTGAAAAGGACCCAGATGCCTCGGAAGATCATGCAAGATTTATGGTGAAGTTAGATATAACGGATTGCACATAAGACTCAACAACAATCAGTGTCCGGGTTCAGATACAAATGAGACATTTTTAGCGGCGGCTGGCGACGCATGGTTGTTTTGCGAAAAAACTCGCTGTTTTGTTTGCGAAAAATGACATTTTTCTGTCAACGCAATTTAGAAATGTCTGGTTTTAGTGCAAGACCAAGCCTATTTTGCAATTCTTGGCGAAGCTGAGAATCAAGATCCTCGCCGCGCCGCATTTGCAAGGACGACAAAAATGAGCGCGGACGATTCCATGGAAGCTTTACTAAAATTTAATCTAGAGCTGTACATACATGGCAATCTGATCTTCTTGATCTGCTTCGACCAGTGCCTTAATTATTTCATCAAGAGCCTCACCTTCCATGATCTGTGGTAGTTTATAGAGAGTGAGATTGATTCTGTGATCCGAGACTCTTCCCTGTGGATAATTATAGGTGCGGATGCGTTCTGAGCGTTCTCCGGTTCCCACCTGCAGGCGTCTGTTTTCGGCCCTTTCGGAATGTAGCTTCAGTCTTTCCATTTCGTAGAGTCTCGCCCGAAGGATTTTCATAGCTTTCATGCGGTTCATGTGTTGGGAACGTTCGTCCTGCTGGGCGACAACTATTCCACTGGGAATATGCGTAATTCTGACAGCGCTTTCGGTTTTGTTTACGTGCTGCCCGCCGGCTCCCGACGCTCTCATGACATCGATTTTCAGATCGGTTTCGTCTATTTTCAGATCCACTTCCTCAGCTTCCGGAAGAACCGCCACGGTCGCCGTCGATGTGTGAACTCTGCCGCTGGATTCCGTCACTGGAACTCTTTGGACGCGATGTACTCCGGACTCAAATTTCAGATATGAAAACACGCCTTTTCCGGAAATATTCGCAGCGGCCTCTTTTATGCTGCCAATGCCGGACTCCTGGGTATATAGAATCTCGAATTTCCATCCGCGATGGTCGGAATATTTCTGATACATTCTGAAAAGATCCGCCGCAAACAGACCGGCCTCATCTCCACCGGTTCCGGCTCGCACTTCTATGATGGCATTTTTTTCGTCAGTCGCATCTTTGGGAATCAATAGGACTTTTATTTCTTTTTCATAGGATGGAAGAAGCTCCTTCAGATGTTCCACCTCAGATTTTGCTAATTCTTTGAAATCGGCGTCCGTATCTAGATCAGCCAGCGCATTATTCAGCTCATCTAGTTCGTCCTGAGCTTTTTGATACTTACTGATGACGTGAACGAACTCCTCCAGGTCAGAAAACTCCTTCGACAACTTGATGAAACTATCGGAATTGCCGACATTGGCAAGCATTTGCTCTTTCAAAGAGTCATATCGTTCCAAAATTTTTTTTAACGTTACATCTAAAGACATAATCTCTCTCCAGTGCATGCTGCTGGCCCCATATATTCTGTGGATTCAGCTTCAACATCGAAAATAGCGCATCATCCCCCCTCTCCGCTAGTAGCGAATCAGTAATAGGATCCAACGTCACGTTGGCACTCTATTTCCGAATAAAAAACATCTTTTAGTCTAGTCATAAATTCGTCTCGAGACAAGCCAGGAGGAATGGGATCTAGAAATTTTACCGTAATAATTCCCGGAATCTTTAGGAAATCTCTTCTTGGCCAGAACTTTCCGGAATTGTGAACGACCGGTACAACGGGGCACTTGTTCTTGCTATAAAAAAAAGCGATTCCCTTTTTTATTTCAGCATGTTCCCCAGTTGGCACACGAGTGCCCTCTGGAAATATAATCACCGGATGTCCTGCGGCAATTGCTTTTTCTATTCTGTTAGAAACCTCAACCAGAGACTTCGTCCCACCGCCTCTGTCCACATCTATGCTGCCGGCCATACTGGATAAAATACCAAACAGTGGAACTTTTAGCAGCTCTTTTTTCAAAACGAAGATTGGCTTTTTGAACATTTGAATTAAAACAATAGTTTCCCAAACAGACTCATGACGAATCGCATATATTGCTGGCTCACTCAGAAGATTTTGTTCATTTTCAATGTGATATCCAACTCCAGCGACATTTTTGGCGATAAACGCCATGATTTTTGAAAATAGCTCCCAAAAATTGTATATGTATTCTCTTTTGAAAAACAGTACCGGAAATGCCAGCAGCATCATAATGCAACCAGCCGAAAAGAATAGGATATTAAAAATAATCGACCTGATAACTATCATTTTACATGTTCTCAAAAAAATGCTTTAAGCCTGCATATGTTATTTTATGAAATTCCTTGAAGCAATTAAAAATGAATCTAAAATCGAATTCAGATCTCATTGCATGCGTTAATATTTTTACTTCTATGTTTAGATGTCTTAATTCCAAAACGCTCCTGGGCATATGATAGTCCGACGTTACCATCAGAATCTCCTTTATGCAATTACCTTTTATCCATTCGTTTATTTCTTTTGCATTCTCTTTGGTATTTCTTGCACGTTTTTCCAGAATAAAATTGAGATCATCGTCGATTTTTCTACCCATGAGGATATCTTGAATTGTTGATTTGCGATAAACTCCTGATATAAATATATTTTTAGGAGCCTGCGATAGGTTGTTTTTTATAAATTGCAACGCATATGTGATTCTATTTCTTCCTCCCGTTGGAATTACGACATTATCACAATAGGTATATGTTTCGTTTTTTGTCCTGTGAACGTCCAATACAAAGCAACCAAGCAGCACACCCCAGAACGAGACTGCTAGAACAACCAACCAGACCTGCGCCTTCATTAGCCGATCCACTCGTCGCTATTCAGAAAGAACATCACCGACTTTCTTGCGGTAATCATCACCAGTATTGTTGTGAACACCGGCACAGCAACTGCTATTGCAATGTAAGTAAGTGTTAGAGAACCAATTCCTTCTGAAAATATAGAAAACATGTTGAAAATCGTAACAATCCCCACAAGTATAGCGATGGAAGACGCCTTATATCCTATGGAGAAATAATACTTATTAAATTGGGACGCAATGTACGAATCGCTTGCCCCGATTAATTGAAGTATTTTCACTATATTTTCGTGCACGTTTAGAGTTCTTTTCGTTATGAATATTACCGTTGCACATACAGTTGTAAAGATTAGTATAGACAGCAAAATGGAAAACGAAAATAGCCCGCTACTAACCTTTAAAATCTGTGAGTACCAACTTGCATGATCGTGTACTTTTACGTTCGACGATACTCTTGATAGTCTTTCGGTTAATAGCAACAGATCAACCTGAGAATCCTTCTCTGATTCCACATCAAATATAGTAGGAAAAGGAAAGTCGTCGGGAATTGGCGTGCCACTTAGCCACGGCTCAATGATTTTCAACATATCCGATTCCTGCAATTTCCTAATGGATTTTATGCCATCGGCTGCTTTTACTATTTCTATGATATCGCTGATTTGTTTTTCCGTAAGTTTTTCATCGGTTCCATCGACACTGGATTGAAATTCAATCGTGATATGTCCCTTAAGGGCCTTGTTCCAATCGGAAGTTAAATTGTATGTGAAAAAGCAACTCATTACAGCTATTGTAACCGAATACATGAGAAATCCAATGATAAATGCTATAAAACGATTTGTTTTATCAGTATAAAAATCAAAATCGAAATCGCGCTTCAAAGATAGCCTCATATTAGGATTCCTCCTCCTTGACCAACATTCGATTTACTGGCGACAATCTTACCATTTTCTATTCGGAGCTCGTTGTAGTGGAAAGTATCAACAAACTGCCTGTAGTGCGTAGCTACGATAACACATGTTCCCATTTGATGCATTCCGTAAAACAACCCCATGAGTTTATTGGCAATCTGCTCATCGACATTTCCCGTTGGCTCATCCGCAAGAAGTATATCTGGCCGAGCAATTACTGCACGAGCAATTGCGACTCTTTGTTTCTGTCCACCGGATAGAACATCGGGCAAAGTATTGAAGCATCCGCCAAGACCAACCCAATCTAAAATTTCTTTGGCCTGATTTTCTCTGCGTTTTTCGTTATCGCCAATGACCTTGAGCGGCAAAGCTACGTTCTCCAGCACCGTCAGATGATTTAGCAGATTAAAATCCTGAAATACGACGCCGATCTTCCGCCTTATCTCGAACAGCTCTTCCCGTGATATCTCGGCCACGTCCTTATTGAAAATTTTCAATATCCCCGACGATGGTTTTATCCCCATGTATAGCAGTCTCATGAGAGTCGTTTTTCCCGATCCGCTCGCGCCCGTAAGAAAGTGAAAAGATTTCTTATATAGGGAAAGGTTCACATTTTTTAATACAGGAGCTCCATCTCCATAATGCACCATGACATTATCGAACGATATAATCGGCTCTTCTATAGACATCAACTCTCCAAAACCCAAAAACTATACTAATCATAGCAAAGATAAATTATACAAAAAAGTACAATATTCATTGGCCCCATTGCGACATCGACTATGTTGGAGGATTTTTTAGGCCAACATGACATTGGATCCAACAATAATAAAACACATGTATCGCAAGCAGCGACGACCAAAAGATCCAACATAGTCGTTTTCGCAACAGGTCTATCGTAGCCCAGGCTGTCAGTTTAGCCCTATACCTATGCTGTTGCAAACGCGAAATTCGTATTCTCAATTTTGCCCAAGGGCTTTTTCATGGCGATTTATATCATATACCCTAATCGCGGTAGACGGGGTACGGCTTTGGCGGCCGTCCCCCCCCCGCACAGGTAGGGTCGAGCAATGGCGCGTTAGCTGAGATAGCCACGTTTCCATCGCCCGCCACGTCAAACGCAGCGTGCGGATTTCCCGCACTACGCTTTCCTGTTATTTTCGCATCAAA
>BNWJ01000038.1 GCA_025998735.1 Alphaproteobacteria bacterium
ATGCTCATTGTTTATGCTTTGACCGCCGCCGCCTCGACTGTCTCGTCCGTTATCATCTCTATCAAAATGCTCATTGTCTACGGCTTGACCACCGCCGCCTTGACTGCTGCTGCCTTGATTGCCGCCGTTATCACCCTTATCATAAGGCTCGCCATCTATGGTTTTTTCAGCTCTACGGTCTTGTCCGTTATCACCCTTATCAAAATGCTCATTGTTTATGCTTTGACCGCCGCCGCCTCGACTGTCTCGTCCGTTATCATCTCTATCAAAATGCTCATTGTCTACGGCTTGACCACCGCCGCCTTGACTGCTGCTGCCTTGATTGCCGCCGCTATCATCCCTATCAAAAGGCTCATTGTCTACGTCTTCTTCATTTTTGCGTTTTTTATTATCACGTTTGTTATTGCTATCGTCAAAATGCTCATCGTCAGATTGTGGCAACGGTGGTACGGGCTTTGGATCTGGATCTAGCCTTGGATCTGGCTCCGGATCTGGATTTGGCTTTGGATCTAGCCTTGGATCTGGCTTTGGATCTAGCCTTGGGTCTGGCTTTGGATCTAGCCTTGGATCTGGCTTTGGCTTTGGATCTGGCTTTGGATCTGGATTTGGATCTGGCTTTGGATCTGGATTTGGCTCTGGATCTAGCTTTGGATCTGGATCTGGATCTGGCTTTGGATCTGGCTTTGGATCTGGCTTTGGATCTGGCTTTGGATCTAGCACTGGATCTAGCTTTGGATCTGGCTTGGGATCTGGATTTGGCTCTGGCTCTGGATCTGGCTTTGGATCTGGCTTTGGCTCTGGAGCTGGCTTTGGATCTGGGGCTGGCTTTGAATCCTGTTGTCCTTCATCATCCCACTCAGGATGTATTGATTCCGCGTAAACTATTGCGTCAGGTTCTTCGTCGTCCCAGTCTGCATCGCATCCACCTAAAAGTACCAGGTTTATTTTGAACAATCTATTGATTTCCTTTTTCGTTTCGTTAGTATGCTTACCATCATATAAATGCAGAAACAGGTCGTGTCCAATTACCATATACTTGTCTTTTATCGACAATCCTGAAGCGTCGTAGCTTACATACGAAGCTTTGATTTCGTTGTCCCAACCAGTATCCCAGCCAGGATGTATTGATTCCGCGTAAACTTTTGCGTTTGGTTCTTTGTCGTTCCAGTCCGCATCGCATTCATCTAAAAGTATCAGGTTTATTTTGAATAACCTATTGATTTCCTTTTTTGTTTCGTTAGTATAATTACCACCATATAAATGCAGAAACAGGTCGTGTCCAATTACCATATACTTGTCTTTTGTCGACAATCCTGAAGCGTCGTAGCTTACATACGAAGCTTCGATATTGAAAAAAAATAAGAAGACAGCCAAAAATGCGTAGTGCAATTCCCTACCTCGGACACCCCATCTACGCATTTTAGCAAAAACAAATTAACAAAACGTAAAATTACTGTGAGTTTAGCTTTTCTAGTATTCTGGATGAGATTCTGTCGTCCTTGTCTTTGCTTCCGCGGGATGACCCGAACTCAAAACTGTACGCGTCTTTCAGACATGCGCCGAAAATTCCTGACACCGTTGATATAATTCCAACCACTTCGCCGGGTAGATCTCCCTTGTAAGAAGTGAGCATCAGCAGGCAGAATATCAAGCCCAACGCTGCTCCGATTACCATTATGTTTAATCTTTTGTTTCTGCTGTGGGCGTTTATTACTGGGATATTTCCACCGTCCGGCACTCCGTTCTTTTTTATTTTTTCTCCGGAAGTTTCTGTGGAATCTAAAACTATTTTTTCCAAAATATCTTTCATTTTTCTTCTCCTATTTCTTTAATTCATAAAAATAATGTGATCCCAATATTCTTTTCGGCTGCATATATGCCGCCCAGTATGGTTTTATACATTTTTGATGATAATGATCGCAGCCATCTGTTATATCCGGCCATCTTTCCACCAAAACGTTTTTCGCAACTTCTATGCATTTTCTAAAAATTGCACAATTGCCTATTTGTTCTGTGATTTTTTTGTGGTTTGGATCGTTTTTGTTCCAGCAAGAAAATTGATATGGCGCTTTGCACACATCGTGTATTGTTTCTGCGAATTTCTTGTTTTTTCGATTTACCACGACGTTTGCAACGGCAATAAACGATAATACTCCATATTTGTAAAATTCTCCTCTTGCTTCTCCATAAATTGTTCTGGATAGAGTATCCAGATCCTGTTCTGTAAATTTCATTGTGTATCATTCCTTATAAAATTGATTGTTATTAAATTTGTATTTTGTATGTGAATTAAACTCGAGCTTTTATAACTTTTAGAATCTCCATTCGTAACATCTTTTAACGCTATCGTACAAAGTCCATTTTTTATATCATCGTATAGATTTGTCTTTTGTTCTTCCTTAATGCCTTTTAATCCCACAAATGGCGTTCCACTTTTCAATAATTGATCTGCAAATGGGTTTATTCCATGAGATATTAATGTGGTCATTTGGTTTATTATTATGGACGTAATTTTTGAGTCCGCGGCGGTTTGAAAAACACACAATTCTATGTTTTTCGGATGCGTTCCATATTCGTAAAATCCACCATATGGATAAATCTTAAGTGAGGCTTTTCCGGAAGAACCTTCGTCACGCAAAAACTCTCCCAAAGCAGAGACATATTTCTCTATTATTGGTGCCCCAACTGTCATAAAATCCTTTTCGAACAATATGTTATCTTTTTTTTCAAAGTCCATAACGTAGTCATCAAATGACCTATCAAAAAAGATATTTCTTTCATTTTCCGTAATATATTCTCCGGAATTTTCGAAGAAAATAGTTACTTTCGAGCAGAAAGAATTATGATTTTTTATGCCAGAATTACCATCGATTATTGGCGATTTATATATGCTATTTTTTCCGAGACTTTTGCTGTTTTCAATGCGCTCCACAAATGCAGATGACTCTATTTTTTCGCAACTAATGCTTGCGTTTAGTGAAACGCTATCAGGCCAAGAATCAAGTAATTTTACCATACAGTTATCGTTTCCCATTTCCAGCGTAACGGAGGATTTTATATTTTCTTCCGTATCGTGAACTTCTGTGAAATCACGAATATATCCTTTTGAAATTGACCTTATTCCTTTCGACAAAAACATCGTCTTTCCTCCTTTCTATACCAAGATATCCGGTATTTGATAGTCCTTTGTTATGACTCTCATGGTGCTTAATGGATGCAACATAATCTTGATTTTTGTCGGGTATTTTCTCAATTCTGATTTCAATTCGGCAGGAGTTTTTGCTTTAATTTTCGATAGTAATTCCTCCTGTTCTTCCGGCATATTTGCAACTGATATTTTCATAACTATGTCTTCTTTATTCATTTTTGGTGTGTCGTTTGCTATTTGTAATTGGTGAAAATATTCGTTTAATTTCTCCGGAGGGATTTCGTTTAATCCATCCAAATTACAGCAAATCGTGATGTTTAAAGTTCTGCAATCGCAATCCGCGAAGAACACAATTTTTGTGATTTTTCCGCAGATGGATCCTCCGGGAAATCGGTTATCGATTAGCGTTACTTGGTCATCTAAAGTTGTATCCATAAAATCTTTTGCGCATACGCTAAAGTCAATTTCCACATATCTTGAAGAATAATTTATTAGCGCGATTGCCTTCTGGACTGCGTAACGAATTGCGTTTTTTCCGCGATCTGTTCCGAAGAAAGAAGACGCCGATTCATCCGGAAGAGCGTCAGGAATTTTCGATAAAAACTTCCATTTCGCTTCGTCGAATTTATCCTCCGAAATATGCGATTCCACACATTCGAATAAGCATTCTCCATGTAAAACCTTTTGGCAACATCCGTAGTAGCAGAAGTAATTCCATCTCTGATATTCCTTTGGCAATTGCAGTGAATTAAGTTTTATGTGAACGTCTTTTTCTCGACCATGTTTTACTTTTGTATTCACGACTTTTAGCGTTATATTTTCCTTTCGTTTCTGTTTGTAATGCCAATTTATTAGCATTCGTCCTTCGAAATAAAATCTTTTGAATCTTACGGACATTTTTGGCTTCGATGCACTCTTCTCGACGACGAATTCCCTCGATACCTGCGGAAAACTAAAAAAATGTGCGTTTTGAACCGGAGAAATTCTCTTTATTTTACAATTCGCTAGCTCATATCCGCTATTTCCAGAAAATTCACAAATATTTTCCATTGCCGTTCCAATATCAGTGTATGAGCTTACAATTGAGTTTTTGAAATTCGCGGCGATCAGTGGATATAAATCGATGCAACCATATAAATGTTGAACCCAGTTGGCGCCGATGCTTATGTTTATGTTTTTGTATGGCTCGCGAAATAATTTCACCCGAAATGAATTTTGGATTATATGCTTTTGATTTGCCTCGAAATTTTTCGTTCCATGATTTATGTCCGATAACGATAATTTCCCATTTTTCATGTTCCAGTAGAAAACCTTGCGATCTCCCTCGAGAAAAACCGTCGGATTATTGATGTCCTTGGACGAAAAAAACAACTCATCAAAGTTCGTCGAGCTATCAAGCAGTTTGTGCTGGTCGATAATTTTACGCTGCTCAAGATTTGTTCTGCAAAAATCGTTTAATTGATCCTGATAATTATCCGGCTCAGAAATAAATTCCAACTTCAGACAACTATTTCCCAAACCAATCGGAAAAGACACCAAGCGACCGGAGAAAATTGTTTCTATGTTATTGTTTTCCTTGCTTTTTTGAATTCCTATTTTCGCATATTTTTTGTTCGCTAAAAACTCGGTGCTTTTGGCGAAAATAATTACTTTGGCGGAAGCGAATCCACATTCGCGATGAATAATTTCCAGCGATATCATCTGTTCGTCGCCACGCCATGAGTTTTTCTCTTCGTGAAATGAAGAACTCCAATCAAATATTAATTTCATCTTTAATCTCTCGTAAAAAAAACGTAGTATATGCACATATAGAAGTGGGGACTTATGTCCAGTTTTTTTAGTAAAAAAGGTTATTATCAAGGAATTTTTTTCCTTCTATTGATGATGTTGGTGAGCTGTGCCAATGATGTCATTGCCAAACATGTTGGTGGACGCCTCGATCCGATAGAAGTCACTTTCTTTAGATTCTTTTTCAGTTTCATAACTCTTCTTCCATTTGTGATTACCCGTGGTTGCAGTATTTTTAAAACATCAAATCTACAGACAAATATCCTAAGAGGTGTTTGGGGAGCTGCAAGTTTTTGTCTGTATACTTATTCATTGGTCCAAATAAAGCTCGTGGAAATTGTGGCAATTATGTGGACAATCCCACTGTTTGTGCTTGTTTTATCTATGTTTTTCCTTAACGAACGCGTTAACTGCACAAGATGGATTGCCACACTTATCGGCTTTTTTGGTTTGGCGTTTATAACTTTGTATAACAACGAATCCTCTTTTTCGTTCAGGTTTGCATATATAATGCCGGTTGCATCAGCATTCATGTTTGCGGTGCAGGATGTTATGGTAAAAAAAATGCTGGACAACGATGACAGAATTACCATGCTACTGTACTTCGCCATCGTAACCAGCATTCTTACTTTTCCTCTTGCGCTTTTAGTTTGGAAAACACCGACATTATTCGAAGCATCGCTGCTATTGTTGTTTGGATCTTTCGCAAATCTAATGCAATATTTTATTTTCCGCGCGTTTGAAGCAACGGATCTATCTGCACTGGCTCCCTTTAGATATGTGGAATTTTTAGTGTCAGCATTAATGGGATTCATATTTTTCAGCGAAATCCCTGGTCTAAATGTTTTTGTCGGAGCTGTCATTTTAATTCCTACTACCTTATATCTAGCCTATACCGAGTGTGTGCCACACGCGCATTAACGGTGATTGCATCACTGGCATTTACTCGTATCGAAGCAACTTCAACATGTGCAAGCACAACTCGCATACCTTCCGGAAGGTTTAGAAAATGGATCCAATGTCACGTTGGCACTCACTCTTCCAGGATTATTTTCCATCCGCCGTTCATGTTCCATTCGTTTGTTTCGAGAGAGAAATCCACCACCGTCATAACTAGCCACGGACGAAAGCTCACAAATATTTTCTCGTCGTACATCTTTGGAAGTTTTACTTCGTTGCTGTTATCATCGAAATCGAATTTCACGGAATCTCCAGAGGCTTTCATGGCATTTATGGAGTCTTTTACAGGCGGTCTTATCAGCGTTGTTTTTTGTTCTCCTGGATTAATCGATTGCCAAAGATTTTGTATGCATCCGACATTTATTGATGATCCAATCCATAGGCCTTCGATAATTGGAGAGTTTATATCTTTGCATGATATGACGCTCCTGTATTTTTTATTTCCAGACGCTTCCAGAAATAATAGATCTCCATTTACGGTTTTTTTGAATTCTCCGTTGGGAATGGGATGCAACTCCTGCGTGCAATTTCGCGCGCTTTCCGGAGGCAATCCCAAAACTCCCAGTATTAAATTTGTTTCACTCATTTTAATCCATCCATTCCGGCATTGTTGTCGGCGTAGTGCGGGATACGTATTCCAAATATTCTGCCAACGTGTCCATCGAATTATCCTTTTCCGAATTTGTATTTTGCGTATTTGTGTCAGTCATCGTTTTCTCCGTCTTCGTATATTGCTTTTAGTTTTAGTATAGCCACCATATTTAATATGAGATGATTTTTCCGACTTTCCAGTGAGTCGATTTTTATTCGCGCGGATCCAATTATTCCGTTTTCCTGATGCAGCGTCAGTTCTTGACTGATTATTTTGCCGATGGATTTCATAATGCCAATACTTTCCGACGAAACATTTTCGTTATCAACGATGGTTATTACAAATTCAACTCTCGACATAAGATTCTTTCCCTGCATGATCTTTTTCAATTCAAATACCAAATAGGGTGTTTTGCGCAATTCGCGCGGCGGACTTGGTGGAAATATCGCAGCGCCGAGTTCTTTTTTGATGGCATTTATAATGCCGAAATCCCAAGGTATAAACATTTTTATTTTCCTTTCTATTATTTTATTTTTATTCTGCTGTTACTGCATGAAATACAACGCAATCATTTGATGGATCCACGACTGGCGGCTGAGTCGGCAGGAACACTTTATCATCAACTAACACTCTGAAATTATTGGGAAAATTCCTCCTCCATTTTACTGTAAAAAAGTACAAAACTCTTCGCGCAGAAATATCCTTTAGGGAAATTGACGCCCATAATTCGTTCCAATGAACATATTCGGAAAACCATGCATTGTCCTTTGATAGCTTTCGTTCAGCGATTTCTATTTTTACTTTTCTATCGAATAATTTTCTTTTCATTTATTCCTCCTAGAACATTCTCAGATTCAAAAATGGACGAAGCAGCTCCTTAACTCCGCCAGCAAATAATCCATCTGAATTGTAAGAATATCTTTCCTGATAGGCGTTCATCACCAACATGAAATTAGCGAGTTTCAATTGATATGGAACGTTGTCCGGATCTTCTGCAATGCCGGCTTCATACAAAACAACTATGTCTTTCGATTTTTTTATGTTGTTCAATTTATCCAAAGCAATCGCCAGATGGAATTTCGATTGGATTTTGTGCACCTTGTAATATTGCGCGTCTATCTTTTTATCGTTTATGGTTACTTCGATAATTTTCATCACCGGAGGTTTTGGCAGAGGAATCTGCAACGTACCTCCGCACAAAGACGGATGATTATCGTTTGGTGCGGTCAATCCATTGAAACTATCACTATGTATTGTGTATTTCCACGTTCGCTTCATCACGGTTTTTTGTATTACCGATTCGATCGCTTCCCGAGTCGATTTGATTAGTGTTCCAATGAGATTATCGTCGCAATCATGATCTATACGAAGATAATCTTTTGTTTCCTTTAGGGAAACCATTTCGTCTTTTGGTCCCTCAACCAGATGTAAATCCATTTTTTGTACTCCTCTTATGTCTTGTTGAGACGACTTCATAATGAGATATTTTTTGCAAGAGCTAGGAAGAACGCAGCGCAGGATCGCAGTGTACTAGATGTACATGAGGATCCGAGCAGCGGATCTGACGACGCCAATTGCGAAAAAGATCCATTATGCAGTAGTCCGTTGTTTGCTGCTATTTTTGGGTAGCAGCGCCCCATCGCCAATTTTGTTTGACATTTTTAGATAAATTATTTGTGTTTATATTTTAGTTTTCTGAAAATTTCAAAAGTTTTATGGCATCGAAATCCACAACTGCTCCTCCGGTACGTTTGGTGGCGTAAAACTCGACGAACGGCTTAGATGTATATGGATCCCGTAATATTTTTAATCCCTGCCTATCAACTATTTGATATCCGGAATAAAAATCGCCAAATGCCATGGGAACCGATGACTCTCCACTGACCAAGCTTGGCATATCGTCATCCATTACGACAGGATATCCTAATAATGTCGACGGAGTAGCCTCTGACAGCGATGGTTGCCACAAACATACGCCATCCGTATTTTTGAGTTTGCGGATTTCCGCCAGAGCGGAGCGAGACATCAACCACTTTGCATTTTTTGCATAGATTGGTTTCAGTGAGCACACCATATCTACCAAAATGTCTATCGCATTGTTTTCGGCTGAGAATTTCCCATTTGCTCCGGTGCAAAAATGTTGCAATTTCCCGAAGCCTCGAGTCGCAGACGCCTCCGATTCGTACTGCAAAAGTCCTTTTGGTTTATCAGTGCCATTTCCATTTATAAATGCGCTGTTTTCGAGAGCGGCGATTTTCTCTGCGATTTTATTTATCAGCCATTCTTCGACATTTATTTGGGAATCGTCCAGCAAACGCTGGCTTGCTTTTGGTTTTGCATAAATTTCATGAACTGGGATTTTGATTTTCTTTATTTCCGGAGTGTTGGTTTCATTTCTTTCATTATCTGAGCCAGCAGCCCATCCGGCATCCGGCGTTTTGGAATCCACCAACATGTCTATGGAATTCGTCGATATCGTAATAATTTTTGCGATGGATCTCACGGGAGATAAAAACTTCAGCATATCTCTTATTTGCACTGCAACCTTGGGTGGTATGAAATATCCGCCTTGGTTTTCGTTAGCATCATTGAGTGACTTCTTCAGAAATGCGTCTGTTCCTTTCCGAATGTAATCCGAAAAATCGTGCTTTTGATATGTATTATCTTCTAGACTTTGTGATAGTGGCAGTGACATATTATTTTCTCCTTTCATCATTTTTACTTTTATGGCGTTTAATTCTTCTTCGTTATTTTTCACTAGATTCTCGATATTGTTATTTAGTTCTTCAATTGCATTTTGAAAATTTTTATTCATTTTGTTTTTCCTTTTGTAATGTTATTAATTTTAGTTGATATGTTTTTTATGAGTTGCAGACACTTTTCTTCATCAAATAACTCATTATCATTCAATGCGTTATCGCTATTTGATTTTACATCATCGACGACAGCTTCTTCGCACGCCGGAAATGTAACGATGGATACTTCCATTAATTCGATATCCGTCAGATAATGCACGCTATTATCGAAGTAGTCGTTTTTTATTTTATATCCGATGGAAAATCCGTCTATTGCTCTATTTTTTAGCAGCGCATAGGCTTCTCTCGCCTTCGGAAGTTCCAGTAATAATTTTGCTTTCATAAAAAGCCCATGACTATCCTCGTAAATGTCGGTTATGACTCCAATTGGGGTATTGCCGTCGTGCTGCCACAATAATTTTGGCCTTTTGCCGGTTTTGAACTTCCGAATTGAGTTTGCAAACGCTCCTTTTTCGACGCTATCGTTGTATCCATCGACTACTTTGAACACACTGGCGTAGCCGGAGATTTCGCCGTTTTCATCTATTGATTTCAACTGCAGGTTTTGTGTCAAATGTTTCATCAGTTAGCCTCTTTCGTTTCGGATTCGTCCAGTGGAGCAAATCCCAGGATTCCTCTTTTTTCATTTGTGGTGAGAAAATCGGCGTTGGATATTTTCTGCCACAACATCTCGCGTCGAGATGTGAGTGCATGCACTGCATCCAAATCGAAAACTATTTCCACGGATTTATCGAATTTTTTCGATAGCCAATTGCCCAGCTCCAAGCGAATTAATTCACCCAGCGGCAGAATCGTATCTTCCCACAAATGCAGACGCGCTTCTTTGTAGCTGCTGAAACTGGAATCGCAACGCAATCCAATCATGGAAGGAGGCACACCGAAAGCTAGCGCAATCTCCCGAGCTGTCATGTTTTTTCCAGAATCGAAATCCAGATCTTTCGGCGAAAGTCCCATTTCTTTCCATTCGAAACTACCCTCGAGAACCATCATTTTGCCAGCATTTATGGACCCGGCATAGGAGTTTTTTATGTCGGCGCGCAGTTGTTCCCGCTGTTCATCCGTAAGATTTTCCGTGCCATTTTTCACCATCAGGCATCCAGAAGGACGACCTCCGTTTTGAAGTATAGCAAGATTATGATCGGAAATTGCGTTATGCTGATCGACAGATCTGGACGCAACCTGCAGTGGACTTAATCCATACCAATCATTGAGCGGATTGAATAATTTTAAATGCAAAATATTCTCTCGCGAGATCATAAACTTCGATGAATCAACTTCATAGCTGTATGACTCAACGAATGTCTTCGATGCATTGGGCACAACGTGCACGCGATCTGTTCGCAAACAGCTTAACTCACCGTCCTCTCCGAAATGAACAAATGCATTGCCGGAAATCAGCAGATAATTTACCAGAGTCTCGAAAAACGTACCTCTGGACTGCGATTTATTCGGACGATTTAGCAGATTTGTCAGCTCTATATTTTCCGAATTATCTTCGCAGTTTTTTATGCTCATGGGAATTGACGCGATTCCCCTCGATATTAGGTTGATCGCCCGAAATGCAATTGCGTTTTTCTGAAAACCGCTTTCAGAAATGGCATCGTATCTGTATGGTGTCCATTGGGGATCGTTTGTACCTTGATAGGAAAAGAAAACATTGGATGCACTTTTCCCTACGCCAAAATGCTTCAACAAATTACGCATTTTTGTCTCCATTTAAGTTTTAATACTTGTTTAACTGAACATTCTAATGATCGTACATTTTTTGTGAGAACGCAAGAAGTTTTTTAAAAATCGTTATTTTTCAACGCACTAGTTGCACTTTATGATTTCATCACATGCGTTTTCTACTTCGCTACCTACGGAAAAGTGTGCTTGCAATGCCGGAACAGAATATATGAGAAATTGGATAGGGCGAACAGAGAGGAAATGAGAGGAGTGAATCAGATCATAGACTCCAAATGAAAGAAGAGATTCTGAAGTTTGAAGCTTTTGGAATACAGTCGGAGATAGACCGGCCAGGCAGAGTCTAACCAACA
>BNWJ01000039.1 GCA_025998735.1 Alphaproteobacteria bacterium
CTACAGACCTACAACATCGATGCATCCAAAATAGAGGAAGCGATTTCACCAAAAACAAAAGCCATAATGGTGGCGCATACTTTGGGAAATCCATTTGATCTGGAAAAAATTCTGGAAATCTGCGAAAAACATAAGCTTTGGTTGATAGAAGACAGTTGCGATGCGCTTGGAGCAGAATACGATGATAGAAAAACTGGCACCATAGGTCATGTGGGAACCTTCAGTTTTTACCCGGCTCATCATATAACCATGGGAGAAGGAGGAGCTGTCGTCACCAACGATCCGCTGCTCTACAGAATAATTATGTCGTTGCGAGATTGGGGGCGAGATTGCTGGTGTCCCACCGGAAGAGACAACACATGCAAAAATCGTTTTAATATGCAATTCGGAAATCTCCCGTTTGGCTATGATCATAAATACACGTACTCGCACATTGGATATAATTTAAAAATCACCGATTGGCAGGCGGCAATTGGGCTGGCTCAGCTGCGAAAAGCAGAAGGCTTTATAGCACAAAGGCGTAAAAATTTTGAACTTTTAAAAGAAAGTCTCGTGGATTTTGAAGAATATCTAGTACTTCCGCGATATGATGAAAGATCAAATCCCTCTTGGTTTGGTTTTGCCATTTCCGTAAAGCCAAATCAAAATTTTGGAAAATTGGAGCTGGTGAAATATCTGGAAGAGCATGGAATAGGGACTCGTCAGTTGTTTGCCGGGAATATATTGCGCCATCCCATGTTTGTCGATGGAGCGATTTTACTCAAAATTGGAAACTCTGTACAGATATGCTCTGGCGAACTGTCTGAAAAAGAATATGCTCTACTTCCAAACACCGATTACATAATGAATAACACATTCTGGGTTGGATGCTACCATGGCTTATACGAAAAAGACCTGGAGAAAATTGCCGACACGATTCGTGGATTTTTTGAAAAATGAAAACGATTCTACTGACGGGCGCAACAGGGTTCATTGGCAGGAATATTGCGGAGTCGTATTTATCTGACAAATATGAGATTTATGCGCCATCTAGAGCTGAATTGGACATCGCGGACACCGAAAGCGTCAACGACTTTTTTGCCAGAAAAGCCTTTGATGCCGTAATTCATTGCGCAACGAAGCCTGGTCATCGAAACGCGAAGGATCATTCAAATTTGTTTTATACAAACACTCGAATGTTTTTCAATTTGGAGCGACATAAGAATAAATACGGCAAATTCATCAATTGTGGCAGTGGAGCTGTGTATGATATCAACACAAATATTTCCAATGCTTCGGAAGAGGATCTTTTCAAAAATTTGGGAAAAGACGATCATAGTTTTTGCAAGTACGTTGTATCCAAACACATACAAAACATTCCAAATTTCGTGGACTTAAATATTTTTGGAATTTTTGGAAAGTACGAGGACTACGAGATTCGTTTTATATCAAATGCCATTTGCAAGACTTTGTTCGGTTTGCCGATTACATTACGCCAAAATCGACGTTTCAGCTACCTGTATATCGATGATTTATACCACATTTTAGAATTTTTCATCGAAAATAATGTCAAACACAGATCCTACAACGTTGTTCCAGATGCGGCAGTGACTTTGTACGATCTTGCTGTTTTGGTAAGAGACATAAGTGGCAAAGATGTGCCAATAAGCGTTGCTCGCGAAGGATTTGGATTGGATTATTATGGGAGCAACTCTCGATTGCAAACAGAGTTTAGTGCTTTACATTTTATCGACATTGACTCAGCAATCAAACAACTGTATACTTCCTATAGAAAAATTAAGAATAGTTTAATAAGTGACAGTTTTCTTTTGGATAAATAAGAAAGGTTTTTAATGGATAATTGTATATTTGATGGATTGTTTGTGTTTGAAATAGCCAACAATCATTGGGGAAAAGTTGAGCGTGGTGTTAAAATTATCAATGATTACGCAAAAATTGCAAACAACAATGAGATAAAATGCGCCATAAAATTGCAAATTAGAAACGTCGATGGATTTATCCACAAAGATTTTCGAGATAGACAAGATATTCGCTACATTAAAAAAACCATAGCCACCAAAATGAGCCTAGAGAATTATGCTGTTCTTGTGGATGCCATTAGAAAAAACAATTGCTTGGCGATGGCAACTCCATTTGACGAAAAATCTGTAGAGATGTGTGAAAAATTAGAGCTGGATATAATAAAAATTGCAAGTTCCGACATTAATGATCGCGTTTTGATCGAGCGCATAGCGAAAACAAAAAAACCAGTTATTGTCTCTACGGGAGGAGCTTCAACCGCGGACATCGATAAATTCGTCACATTTTTCACTGAGTGTGGTATTAGCATAGCCATTAATCATTGCGTATCACTATATCCCACCCCAAAAGAGAATCTTGAATTGAATCAAATAGATTTCCTTAGAAAAAGATACCCAAATTTGGTCATTGGTTTTTCCACGCACGAATATAACGAGAGAGCTGATGAATCCATAATGCTTGCCTATGCGAAGGGAGCTCGAACATTCGAGCGACATGTGGACATAGATGCCGATGGTATTCGTGTTTCCCCCTACTGTACTTTGCCAGAGGATATGGATTTATGGATCAAAGGCTATAAGCGAGCGGTCGCCATGTGTGGCGGTGGTTCAGATGAAAGAAGAGACATACCTGCTCCGGAAACGGAATATTTAGATGCTCTGGTGCGAGGCGTTTGTGCCGCTCGAGATCTGAAGAAAGGACACGTCATCACCGATGCAGATATATATCTTTCCATTCCGCTTCGAAAAGGACAAATCTCCTGTCGTGAATACCTCAGTGGAGAAAAATTGTTGCAGGATATTTCTATTGATGCTCCAGTTGGCATAACTGATGTGGAAAGCGCATATTCCACCGATAAACAATTGATTGAATTAATACAGAAGAGAGGACTATGATTATATTAAACAAACGAATTCTCAAGTCTTGTATATTTGGGGTTTTTGCTATTTTGATTAGTGTCGGTGTTTATATAAAGTATTTTACTTCCCGTTGTATTTTATGTAACTCGCATAGTATTAAACGTTATGGGGCTTATGTTTATCCGTTTGTGCTTGATAGAGCATTTAATAATGATAAAAACGTAAAGACAGATATTTTATATTGTCGCAAGTGTGATTTTAGTTTTTTTGAATTACGCCCGGACAATACTGCAATGGCCAAGCTTTATAAAGATTATAGGGGAGTTGAGTATCAGAAGCTTAGACAGATGTATGAGCCGGAATATACTGAGAAATTTAACTTTGATCTGGGGCATGCAGCCATAAAAGAAAGAAAAGAACACGTGGGGAAAATCTTGAATAAGGTATGCGATATTTCAAAAATAAAGAATGTATTGGACTATGGTGGAGATGAAGGACAGTTTATGCCTGATGAATTATCAGACTGCAATAGATGCGTTTATGAAATTTCAAACATAAATCCACTGCCGGGAATAAAAAAAATTACGAGTTACGATGAGCTTTTAAAGCAGGAATGGGATTTTATGATGCTTTGTCATGTTCTTGAACACGTTTCTGATCCTGCTGGTTTTTTAAAGAATGAAGTATTGCCACTGCTAAAACGCGGGGGCATCCTTTATATCGAAGTTCCAGTTCAACCAGTTTATTGCAGCATGGATGGAGTATGCACGACCGGTTTGCATGAGCACATAAACTTTTTTCTGAAAAAGCCTTCCAGAGAATATTTGCAAAAAATCATGAGTTTAAAATACTCCACTCTTCGTCCACAGATGGTGTGATAAGCGTTATGCTTTATAGGAATTAACCAATCATGATCAAACTATCGGATTTTGTGGCACAGCGATTAAAGGAGAAATACGGCATTTTGCATGTATTTCTGATAACAGGTGGTGGGGCTATGCACCTGAATAATAGCTTTGGCCGATATTTTGAGTATACCTGTAATCACAATGAGCAAGCATCTGCCATTGCAGCGGAAGGATATGCAAGGTGCTGTCAGAAACTGGCCGTAGTTAATGTAACCACTGGTCCCGGTGGACTCAATTGTTTAAATGGTGTCTTTGGACAATGGACTGATTCCGTTCCAGTTTTGTATATTTCCGGGCAGGTGAAGACTTCCACAACGATGCACAGTTGTCCGCATATAAATCTCCGGCAACTGGGAGATCAGGAAGTTGATATCATAAGTATCGTAAAGCCTATCACCAAATATGCTGTCTCCGTAACTGATCCAAAAGACATACAATATCATCTGGATAGAGCAGTATATGAAGCAACGACCGGAAGAAAAGGCCCCGTATGGCTGGACATTTCGATGAATGTACAAGGGGCGATGATAGATGAAACCGATTTACTCGAGTTTTATCCCGAACATAGTGCTGTAAAATCTGATGTTGATGTCTCTGACGTTGTTGAGAAATTAAATGTTGCCATCAGGCCATTGATAGTCTGTGGTCATGGCGTTCGTCTTTCCCAAATGGATGGGAAATTCAGAGCTTTACTGGAGAAAGTGAATATTCCCGTTGTTACCACTCTCAATGGGTTTGATATCCTCGAGGACGATCATCCGAATTACATAGGGAGAATCGGAACCATAGGGCAGAGAGCGGGAAATTTCGCTCTGCAAAACGCCGATTGCATATTGTTTTTAGGAACCAGAAATAATATTCGCCAGATAAGTTACAATTGGGAGAATTTCGCGCCCAAAGCATTTAAAATCGTTGTCGACATAGACGAAGCCGAATTGCAAAAAACAACAATAAAGCCAGATCTTGCCATTTGCGCCGACCTAGCCGATTTCCTGCCCGCATTTAGCGGTCAAATCGGCGACTTATCCAGAGAAGAATGGTTGGATTGGTGCAAAAAACGCAAAAAGAAATATTCTCCAGCCAACGTGACGTTGGATTCGTTTACTCATGCTGAGGCAGTTCAAGCATCGCAAACACATCTCGCATACAATTCAGAAGGTCGCGAAGCCGAAAATGGATCCGGCGTCACGCTTGCAGAAAACGCCCATGTTGCAAACATTTATCATTTCTTTTGTAAGTTCAGTGACTGTCTAAGAGAAAGCGACATCTGTGTAATGGCGAACGCTTCTCCCACGATTTGCATATATCAGACGGTTAAGGTCAAGAAGAACCAGAGATTCATCACAAATTCCGGAAACGCATCCATGGGATATGATTTACCGGCGGCCATAGGAGCATGCATTGCTAACGGTAGAAAAGATGTCATCTGCATCGCTGGCGACGGTTCCATTATGATGAACCTGCAGGAATTGCAGACGATAAAAGACAATAACCTTCCGATAAAGATTTTCGTATTGAATAATGGCGGATACGCTTCCATAAAACAAACGCAGAATAATTTTTTCCATGGCGAATATGTCGGAGTTGGAAAAGACAATGGCGTCGGCATGCCTGATTTCACCAAAATCAGTGAGGCTTTTGGCATAAAATCCGTGAAATTAAGCAATCCAGAAGCCATAGAAGACACAATCAAACAAGTTTTATCTACGGAAGGATCAGTGCTTTGTGAAGTCGTGATTGATCCTGATTATATTTTCATCCCCAAGTTATCCAGTAGAATTCTTGAGGATGGAACCATGGTCAGCGCCAGTCTGGAAGATATGTTTCCTTTTCTGGATAGGGAAGAGTTAGCGGAGAATATGATAGAGGAATGATGTATGAGTGAGTTTAAAAATGAAATTCAAGAGATAAAGTCTCGAATATTAAGTAGATACGATTTTTTAAACGACAAACCCAATAAGATTTATATTTTTGGATCTAAAACTATGGGGGGAAAGCTTTTCCATACTCTGAATGAATCTGGATACTCTGTTGGTGGTTTTATAGATAATGATAAAAACAGGCAGGGCACATATATTTTAGGTAAAAAAGTCTACGCGCTTGATGAATTGCTTGATCAAAAGGAAGATGTAGTCGTTGTGGTTGCTACAGCGTTTTTTACAAACGAGATCACACGGCAATTAATTGACAGTGGATTCTTGAAAATAGTGCCATTTCATGTTTTGCCACTCTTGGATGAGGATGTTTATGAACAACATATGTGTTTTATTGGAGTGATAGAGCACTATGCTGCAAACACGGAAAAATATCAAAAATTAATGGATATATTGAAAGATGAACAATCTAAGAAGATTTTATCTGCAATAATACGATTCAGACAACTATTCGATCTCGACTGCTATTATGATATAAAATCTGATGATGTATTGATATATTTTGACGAAATGGTTGATTGTGACAACAATACGGTTTTTGTAGATGGTGGAGCATATGACGGATATTCGTCCACTACATTCATTAAATTTAGTAAAGGAAATTACAAAAAAATATATTTATTTGAGCCGGACTCGCTAAACTTTGCTAAAGCAAAGGCAAATCTTGCAAAACACAGTGATGTTGAATATTGGCAGGCGGGCTTATCCAATCCAAATGAAATTCTTTGTTTTGATGAACGGTGCTCCGAGGGAAGTGTTTTTTGTTCAAGTGGAAAAAAACAAGTGCAATGCTGTGCACTTGACGACATTGTAAAAGAAGACAGAGCATTCATAAAACTAGACATTGAAGGAGCTGAGTTAAAAGCACTGCAAGGTGCAGAGCGACTCATTAGAAATGGTTCAACTCTTGCCATCTGTCTTTATCATAAAGCTGAAGATGTTATAGGAATTCCTGAATATGTTCTATCCATTAATCCAAATTATGACATATATCTAAGACATTATTCCTATAACATTTATGATGCTGTGATGTATGCGATTCCTAGATAAATTTTGCGGTAATCAAAAATGTGCAATTATTAGACCTGTTGCAAAAGCCTCTTGGAGTCACTGATTATCAGGACCAAAAATAGGCCTACGCAACAGGTCTATTATAACAACCTAGAAGTTTTTGTTATGACATATAACAGAGCAAACATGTTGCAGGAAGCTTTGTGTTCAATTTGTGAGCAAACTGCCCAAGGTTTTAAAATAAAAATCCTTGATAATTGCAGTACCGACAATACAAAAGATGTTGTGGAGAAAATAAAAAAGCTTTATCCTCAGCGAGAGATAGAATTTATCGGCAGCGATAAAAATACAGGACCATCCGGTAATTTTGTGCGCGCACAAAAGCTAGCCTTCGCAGAGTATGCTATGGTATTTCACGATGATGATATAATGCATCGTGAATACATTAGTATCTCCATGAATTTATTATCTAAAAATAAGAATGCTACACTTTTATTAGGAGCATGCACACGCTTCTACGATGAGAAAACGTGTAACAATGACCGTGTGGCTTTTTGTTATAAAAAAAAACACAACGTCAGATCTTTGAAAGATGAGATCAAAACTGTTTGCTATATTGGGAGCAAGCAAGATCTTGTGGCATGGTTTTTACTTGGAATTGACATTGCTGTGTCTTCTGCTATCTATAGAACAGAGTATTTGAATAGTATTCCGTTAAGTGATTTGCATAAGCATGAATATGGAGATAGAATATTTTTACTGGACATTGTACCGCTCTCAAAAAAAGTAATATTAGTTAGGTCACCATATATCTATTATAGAATTCATAGTGAGCAAGATAGCTGCTCTCTAAAAAGAACTAACTTAGAAGCGGGAATGTTTTCTCTATTTTCCGCCTGCAGTAACGCCATGAGACCCATGAACCTCAAACACATGATTATACATAAGGTATTCTATTACAATCATTTTATGGATATATTCTACTACGTGCCTTGCAAAGAAAAAATAGCTCCGAAAGCTATTGTTAAGTCTGCTATTAAAAAGGGACTTTTTAGCAATTTTGACAAGTGTATTGCTTGCATTTTTAGAAGAAAATATATGTTGGCGAGAAAAGTGTTTGAAAAAGCCTTTTATAGAAATTGTGTGTAACCATTACAGCAACCTAGAAGTTTTTATTGCAACCTATAACAGAGCAGACATGTTGCAGGAAGCTCTGTGCTCAATTTGTGTGCAGACTGCCAAAGGTTTTAAAATAAAAATCCTTGATAATTGCAGTACAGACCACACTAAAGATGTTGTGGAGAAAATAAAAAAGCGTTATCTACAAAGAGAGATAGAATTTATCGGCAACGATGAAAATACAGGACCTTCTGGTAATTTTTTGCGCGCACAAAAACTGGCCTCCGCAGAATATGTCATGGTGTTTCACGATGATGATATAATGCATCCAAGATATATTGAGGCTGCAATGGAAATAATCTTGCGCCAAAAAGATGTATCAGTTGTTATCGGTGCATGCAAAGACTTTCATGACGAACAATCTAAAATATTTGATTGTGTGCCATCAAATGATGTTTTTCTTTGTGGTGCGCAAGGGTTAATTACCACTTTGCTGATGAGAACTTTTAATTTTGGATCTATAATTTATAGAACAGATTATTTTAAAAACACCATTTCAAGAAACGATATTTTTGGAATAGTTGCTGACAAACCTTTTGTCATCGATGCCATAAAAGATGGAAAAGCTGCCTTATTCAAGGATCCATATGTTTTGTATAGAATCCATTCTGAGCAAGATAGTAATATCGGACAGACTGCGGACTTTATGGAGCACTTGCTATCTTTGGTTGACTATTATCGCGAGAAACTCGAACCATGCAACGGAAAAGTTAACCATATAATGTGCCGACTGTGTGTTTGTGCATACGTGATGATTTTGTACAGGTGGGGAGGTCTAAGGCGTACCATCAGCAAATCTGATTTTATCGCACTTGCCGTGAAACGAGGAGCCATAAGGCGATTCGATGCTTTTGTGTGGCGACGTATAATTAATAAGATTGGTTTTCTAAAAAAATTGTATAAAAACAGGTTGGAGAAGATATGTCACTAAAAGATGAGTTGGAAATATTTCTCATTACATTTAACAGAAAACAATTGTTAGACAAGACGTTTTCTCAGATTTTAGCCGATGATTCGCCAATTAGAAATTTAGATATAACTGTTCTAAATAATAAATCAGATGATGGAACAACTGAGCTTATCGAAGAATATAGAAAACAGTTTCCTAACATCAAGCATGTTGTACATAAACATAATATTGGCGGGAATGCAAATATAATAAGAGCATTTGAACAGGCCTCCAAGAAATATGTATGGGTGTTATGTGACGATGATGAATATGATTGGTCAAATTGGAAAGAAATTCAGGATGTCATAAAACTTGGATATGATGCAATTATGGTTCACATAATGCATTTCAAGTTTCATGGAAAATTCGAAAAAAACGCCGATTTTGCTCCAATATATGTAAATTTGTCCGGATTCTTGTCTGGCACAATATACAAAACTTCAAACATAACAGATGATGTGTTTACAAATATGTATCACAACATATACAATTGTTTTCCTCATTTGATGATCGTCATACATCTTATCAACACAAGTAAAAATATTTATATATGTTCACATAACTGTGTTATACAGGGATGGGAACAGAAAACAAGAGATCAATTTACTCGAGGAATTAAATTTGTACATTTTAGAATCGCAAGTTTTAATCTATTTGCTGGATACGTAAATTCGTTTCAGCACATACAAGACAAGTCTTTGAGATATAAGTGCTGCCAAAATTTGTTGCTCGAAAAATCTTTCTTCTATTCGATAGATGCAATGTTTGAACATTTCAATTATAGCAAATATGAGTTGTTTGATATTTTTGCAGGCGTTAATTCAAAATTAAAAATCATCTTCATTGCTGCATGCATGAAACATTATATAAAAATTCAAATTAAACGAGCAATTAAATTTTCGAAATTAGTACTACAACAAATATTCTCCATAAAAAACAAAGGCAATTACAAAGTCGTTCGAATGCTGGGAATAGCTGTTTTGAAAATAAAAAGAAAATGAATTCTCCAAGCAAGCATGACGCACGGCCGTTTCATAAAATTTTAATAAAATCGAATCTCTACGTTAATTCAAAGTTCCGACATAAAAAATGACCAATTTTTGCCCCAAAGCTCAAAAAACTTTCCGGAACTATATCATAGTCCGTTCTGTTTATCCTATTATCATAGTTTCATCGAAAAATACACAACCGCAGGTTGTTAAGAGAGCGATATCATTTTTTTATTAAAATTTTATGAAACGGCCGTGCCCACGCATAAATTTCTTGTGTTGAAAATCCAGTATCGATGGCCATCATATTTATTTTGCGATATACGCCATCTTCGCCTTCAAATTCTTCCTGCAAAATATGCGAGACTTCTAATTAATTAGTTGGTGAAGCCAACCAAATGCAGTATCATGTTTCATATTTCGTTGTGGAGGTAGAAATGGAATGTTGTAAACACTGCGGTTCTAAGAATTTGATAAAGTACGGAAAGACATCAGGGGGCAATCAAAGGTATCAATGCAAAGGTTGCCCAAAGGTATCCAATAATCCGATAGCGAGAGGCAAGCCGAAATCGCTGAAAGCTCAAGCAATACTCATGTATACAATGTTTGCGGCAAGCTTCAGAAGTATAGGCAGATTTCTAAAAGTCAGCGATGTTTCTGTTTACAAATGGGTCAAACAATATGCGAAAACCCTTGAGAAACCGGAGATTCCACCACCGTCCGATTGCACTGATGTCGTCCTGGACGAAATGTGGCATTTTGTGAACGGAAAGCCGAATAAAGTCTGGATTTGGAAGGCTTACGACCTAGAGAAACAGAAAACTTTTGCTTGGAAAATAGGCAGGAGAGATGCGGCTACGCTGAAGGAATTTCTCGATGAAATCGGCCTTGAGGGCAGGGATTTTATAACTGACGATTGTGAGCCTTATCACAAATTAATCCCTGAGGCTCAGCTGTCTACTGGCAAAGATTTGACCTATCCAATCGAGCAGGACAACAGCAATACAAGGCATTATATCGGGAGATTCAGGCGAAAATCCAAAATTACATCCAGAAGTCTTGAAATGGTCAACTTATCTCTGTCGCTCTTATATCATTTTCAGCACGGAGATTTGTTGGAAACATTACAGGCTAAATTTTGCCAACTGATTGGTTAGAAGTCTCAAATATGCGATAACGCAGCCCAAGTTTTTTGTTCCGATGGACTGCCATAAATTATGCGGCAATCCACCGACCAACTTTCTTTGTTCGGTCCCCAAGCGACAATTTCAATTTCGAGGCGATCGTTTTGCACATCGACGCCAGCCGTAAGAACATATCC
>BNWJ01000040.1 GCA_025998735.1 Alphaproteobacteria bacterium
CGGTAGTACCATTGATTTAATAAACAATAACGGGTCACAATATGTGATTCAATATACTGAAATTTGGGGAAATTTAGCTACTTTGCGCAATAAACAATAATAACGAAACATAACATCAACTCAAAAAAAAGTAGTAAAATAGTAGTAAGAAATATGCTATAATATGCCTGTGTTAAGAGGAGATTGATGTGTCTATAAAATGGTTTAAAATAGAAAACGTAAAAGGTGTTAGATATTATGAACACAATACTAGAATCTACAAAAAACGAAAGGATCGTAATTTCGTTTTGCAATATAAATTAGATGGCAAAGTAGTAAATGAAACCCTAGGATGGGAATCCGACGGTTGGACAATAGAAAAGGCCGTAGCAAGATTGCAAGAACTAAAGCAAAACCAAAAGACTGGCCAAGGTCCAAAAACTCTTGCTGAAAAGCGAGAGATAGCAAAGAAAGTTCGAGAGCAAGATGATGAAAAGCAGAAAGAAGAGTCAATAAAATTGATTACATTCGCTGAAGTCTTTGAAAAATACATAGCTCAGGCGAAGGAAGATAAAAGCGCAAAATCTTGCAATAACGAAATTGGCATTTTTAATTATTGGATCGCTAACCATGTAAAAGATAAAGCCATGAATGAGATCACTCCCGACTTACTTGAGCAAATAAAAAAGTCTATGAGTGAAATGGGAAGGGCAGCAAGAACGATTCATTATACAATAGCAGTTATTCGCCAAGTCTTTAACTATGCAAAAAGCAGAGATTTGTATAATGGTGACAATCCGGTGAATAAAATAAAGAAGCCATCCTGCGATAATCGTCGCATACGCTTTCTAACTAAAAAGGAAGCCAATACTTTGTTGGAGTATTTGAGTAAAGCATCTAAACAAGTTCATGATATGGCCTTGCTGTCCTTGCATTGCGGACTTCGCGCTGGAGAGATTTTCAGTCTCGCATGGAACGATGTCGATTTCGAGCATGGGATTCTTTCTATTAAAGATACGAAATCAGGGCGCAACAGAAGCGCCATTATGACAAAAGATATCAGGAAGATACTTGAGGAAAACAAAGAAAAGTCAGAAACAAATGGGTTGGTTTTTATTTCAACTACAGGAGCAAAAATCACGGAAATTTCCAACAGTTTTGCTAGAGCAGTAAACACTTTAGGCTTCAATAATGGAGTAGATGATGATCGCCAGAAAGTAGTGTTTCATACGCTTCGCCATACTTATGCTAGTTGGCTTGTGATGAGCGGCGTTGACTTGTACACTGTGCAGCGATTGATGGGGCATTCTACGATATCTATGACAGAAAGATATTCACACCTTGCTCCGGATCATCTGAAAAAAGCAGTAGGTATGTTTGAAGCTCATTACACATAAAAAATAGACCTACATTAATGGCGAGAAGTTTACACATGATTCTGTTATATTTTATATACATTCCACCCAAGAATCGCGTCGAGAAAACACCTTGCACCACGCGCGTCTTCCTTGATGCGTAGCACAGAAAATCCATGAAACATCTGCAACCACCGGATTCTCACTGCTCTGCGCTTGTAAAAATTGTAAGTTATGATGGTTACAACCAACAGTCGAAAAACATTCTCTCATAGGTTGTCTGTGGAGTGATCCAGCCGACGCGGCACTGTATCCAGCGTAAGAATAAGGCCATACCTACCGCTTTAGCAGTAAGCAGAGCCGCAGCTGCTACCCGTCCAGTAATAGTTGAAGGAGCCAGAGTTGCAGGCAAAATTGGCCTTGGTATAGGTAAAGCTATGTATTATACGTCCAAGGGGGCTTTTAACTATATTGTTAAACCAGCCGCTAAAATGACTTACAATCATGTTGTTAAGCCAGTTGCTAAAGCGACCTACAATCGTGTTGCGGGCAGTGCATTGCAGTAAGGATTTTGATTTTTTAGGTTCTGTTAGCAAAATTTAATTTCGCTTGTTTATCAGTAGGGTAGTTGAGTAACCAAAGTTGGTGTATGCCTTGCAAATCAGTTGGTTGGTGATTTTTTCTGACGGAACCTGGATGTCGTGAAAAAGTTATTGCTGCATGGTTGCTGATTATAAGAGTCCCGCTTCAATCTGTCTGCGGGACTCTCGGTGTTTCCGATAAGATTCTTGCGATATTCGCTTTTGCAAGTTTTGTCAACTCCGACAGTCTTCTGTCTATCGTTTGATCGGTAGCTTTCATGTCTCACCAGAAGTTGAATTTCAGAAATGCACACAAATGTTAATGTTGACTTTCAATGCGAATAGCGCCAGATTATACAGGATACACCTTGTGGTTGTTTTTGGTACAGTGGAAGGAGTTTTGAATATTATGTGTTTTGCGTTTTTTAATATCACTGCTGTGATTTTAAGTTATAGATAATTAAGAGGATGCAATGTTAAATGATCAACTGATTGATTCTGATGACTCAAAAAAGATCGAATCTACAGTAGCTTCTTTTCGTACATTACAATCAGGAATGCCGATAAAGAATGCCGTTGTTTATCTTTGGGAGAGCCATACTGAAGATCCAGATGGTAACAAAAAAATACAAGCGACAAATGATTTAATTCTTAAAAGGTTTGATTTGTCAACTTGCGAAAAATATGAGGTGCGCACTGGCTATTTAAGCCGCCATAATTATCTACAAAAGCCTATGAATGAGTCTACTACCGCGGAAATAGAAGAGGCTATAGCAAAAGGAGAAGAAGAAGAAAAAAAATGGGTAAACCGATGTTCTCCTGATTTATGCGGGTTTATACCCAAAAAATGGCAGGAATGCATCTCCGAGAAAGAAAACTTTTATTTCGAAGAGTGTAAGAATCTGGTAATGAAGCTATCAATAAGTAATGAAGTTTTTTCCGATGCCTTTCTAAAAAGCGTCAATGATTATGCGATTAAGCATGGTACGAACAAAACAAATGGCGAATTATATGTTCTTGAGGAAACTACTTGGGTACTGAGTCTAATGCTACTTCATCCGAACAAACCAATATATTTAATTCATATAGGAAACTATAATCCAGCCATCAAGGAATTGGTTCGATGTTTTCCAAGTCTTCAAAATGCAGTAAAACTGTTATCGCCTCGCTTTCGTAATCTAGAGTTTTCAAATACGGCGGATTTTTTAATAAATTATAGAGATAATGACTATTCTGGTTTCTCATATGCCACCGAAAATAATAAAGTAGTAAAAGCAATTACTACATTTAAAAAAGAGCAAGAACTTGATTATTCAACATTGAACTTTCTTAAACGGGAATATACAAACTTTGATATTATGCACTCTGTTATCGAAAAACTTCCTGGTCATGTGTATTGGTTGAGTCGCGATAACGTATACTTAGGATGTAACAAACTTCAAGCTAAAGATTTTGGGCTAAAATCACAGGAAGATGTTATAGGAAAAACGAACTATGATTTTCATAGTCTTGAAGATGCAAAAGAATTAGATAGAGTTAATAACCAAGTTATGGAGACAGGTGAAGAATATGAAGGAGAAGAGCCTTCATCTATTCAATGTGAATATAAAAAATATTTATCTCACAAAACTCCATTGTTTGATCTTCATGGTAAAATAATAGGGTTATTAGGAGTATCAATTGATATAACAGATCGCAAAAGAGCACAAAAGTTAGAATTGGAAAACACACGACAGCAAGCAAAAATAGAGGAGCAAGAAAAATTCAAGATCTTTGTCCAACAGATATCACATGATATACGTTCGCCGTTGGTTACTTTATCTATGCTTTTGAGCGCATGTAAAAATTTGCCGGAAAATGAATATGTGGCTTTGAGAAATGTCATAACAAGCATTGAAAGCATTTCCAATAATTTGCTAAACACCTACAAGAAAAATGGTGAGCTCTCGAATCATGGGATAGAGTATATTTTACTTCCTTTTAGTTTATCAGAAATTATTAACGAGAAAAAATGTCAATACCAATCAGCAAACATAAAATTTAATTTTTCTAATAATTCATCACATGCTCTGTTTATAAAAGGAGATTTTTTAAATTACGCTCGCATGATTTCTAATCTATTGAACAATGCCGCAGAATCTATTGAAGGTAGAGATGGATTAGTGGAAGTGAATTTTGTTGAGAAAGATCAACAGGTTGAAATTCACATAAAAGATAACGGAAAAGGCATGCCAAAGGAAATGGTGAACAAGATTCTAAATGATGTTTCCATCGGCACCACAAAAACAAGCGGACATGGTCTGGGAATGCAGCAAATTAAAGACACGTTACAAAAAATGAATGGCAAAATGTTGATTACATCAACGGAGAATTTGGGGACAGAATTTACTCTCATATTTCAGAAATCAGAGTATCCAAAATGGTTTGCCGAGAAAATTGTATTACCTAAAGGAGGAACGGTTGTTGTGTTGGACGATGATCCATCGATTCACAGCGTTTGGGAGAATCACCTGGAGGACTATTTAAATGGTATCACCGTAAAATATTTTACCCAAGGTTTAGAAGCGATTCATTTTATAAATTCTTCGAAGGAAAAGAATAAGATTTTACTGTTAACTGACTATGAGCTGAGAAATCAAAAGGTAAATGGTATGGATGTAATAGAAAAAACCAACATGCAAAATAAGTCCATTCTGGTAACAAGCGTGTACATGTTCAAAATCGAAAATTTCTCCAAAAAATGCGATGTCATAAAAACATTAGCGAAAGCTCTTATACTTGATACTCCTGTTATAGTAGATGTAGAAAGAAAAACTGAAAATGTCTCAATTGTTATTATAGACAATGATAAAAGCATGGAAAGTACACTGCCCACTTTTTTCAAAGATAACGGATTGTCGGTTGATATGTACGCTAATCCAAGAGATTTTCTTGATAATTTGCCTCGATATTCCAAAGATACAATAATCGTAACTGATCATGATTTGGGATGTGATATTAACGGCTTTGATGTAGCCAAAAAAGCATATAAGCTAGGGTATGCCAAATTATATATGATGTCTGGAGATATGTTTGATAAAAGCGACGTGCCTTCTTATCTTACTCTCTTGTTTAAAAATATAGATAGCTTCGAAAAATTATTGCACATTGCTAATTCAGCTCGTCGCCGTCCCACATAACAAAGTGGGACGTAGTTGATAGCGTATTGATCATTAACCATGTTCACATTTAATTTTTTGCGTCTTGTAGCATCTCAAACTCCACTGTCAAAAAGTGGCAAAACCTAATTGATGAACATGGTTATTCTTTCGATGATCTTCTTTGTAATCCGTGCCTACTTGTAATGGAAACCCTATAAAACTCTTGTTAAGTTCTGGAAATGAGCATGACAGCACTGAAGCAGAAGAGCTCACAAAATATCTTAAAGATATGCTCATGATAATGAAGAGCTGATTTTGCAGTTGTTTCTTGTACTGGCATGCAATTATTTCAAGCGCTCCTTCAGCCAAGTATTTCTTTTCATTGTTTTGTCGTTGTTCACGGAAATGAACATAGCTTTTTTGCTACCGACGATTACGACAAGTTTTTTGCCTCGCGTAATGCCCGTATATATGAGATTTCGCTGAAGCATCATATAGTGCGACATGACCAACGGTATTACAACCACAGGATATTCCGAGCCCTGTGATTTATGGATCGAAACCGCATAGGCCAAGACAAGTTCGTCTAATTCAGAATATTCGTAGCTGATGTCATTGCCATCGATATTCACAAAAATTTGCTGATTTTCAGCATCTATATCAGAAATGAATCCGATGTCTCCATTAAATACGTTTTTATCGTAATTATTTCTGATTTGCATTACCTTATCGCCGACACGGTAACGACGGCCTCCGCGAGTTATCTCGAAACCGTTGGGATTCAAAGATTCCTGTAGAGACTCATTCATTTTAGATGTCCCCACAATACCGCGATTCATGGGAGTCAGAACTTGAATATCACTAATCGGATCGTAGCCAAATTTTTTGGGAATTCTCGTCTTTACGAGACTGGTAATTTTTTCCAAAACTTTCTCTTGATCGTCCTCGCTATTAAAGAAAAAATCCGAACTCTCGCTGTTGTTAATTTCCGGATATTTTCCGTTCACTATTCTATGAGAATTCATGATAATTGCAGACTCTTGTGCCTGTCGGAAAATTTCATTCAACTCGATGACAGTAAATGCTTTTGAATGGATAATATCGCCGAGAACATTTCCAGCTCCCACCGACGGCAGCTGGTTGATATCTCCGACAAGAATCAACGTTGCATGTCTTGGAATGGCCTTGAGCAAATGATACATCAGAAGCGTGTCGATCATGGATGCTTCGTCTAAAATTATCAGATCGCAGTCCAATTGATTATTTTCATTGTGCTTAAATCCTCCGTTCAGCGGGTCAAATTGCAGCAATCGATGAATCGTTTTCGCCTCTCTCCCAGAAGCTTCAGACATTCTCTTTGCCGCACGTCCAGTCGGAGCAGCCAGCAAGATTTTGTCTGTTATTTTCGATATAATTTCCAATATGGACTTTGTAATGGTCGTTTTTCCAGTTCCTGGACCACCTGTAATTACAAGCAATTTGTTTGTAATAGCTGCTTTTATGGCCTCAATCTGCCTTTCAGCTAAAGATATCGACAATTTTTTCTGCGCCTGTTCCAAAGCTTCATCTATATGAATTTCTTTTGTGTTTTTTGACGAATCTCTGATTTCTTTCAGCATTTTCGCGATTTGTGCTTCAGCCAAATAATACCCAGCAAGGTATACACGCAAATCGTCCAGCACAATTTTTTTCTCAGCCAGAAGGGATTCCATAGCGATATCCAGAACAGATTTGTCCACTTCTAGCATTTCTTTTGCTTTTGTGATTAATTCTTCGCGTGGATAATAGACATGTCCTTCATCAGTAAGCTTATGCAATATAAACATAATGCCAGCTTCCGCTCTCAATGGAGACTTTGTATCAAAGCCTAGTTTTTGAGCGATTTTATCTGCCGTCAAAAATCCTATTCCAAAAATATCATGCGCCAATCGATACGGATTTTCCTTCACAACTGCAATGGATTCATTACCGTATTTTTTGTAAATCTTACTGGCATAGGCAGACGAAACGCCGTGACTCTGAAGAAAAACCATGACTGAGCGAATTTCCTTTTGCTCAATCCAAGCTTTGCCGATCATTTCTATGCGCTGCTTTCCAATTCCTTCCACTTCGCGTAATTTTTCGATGGATCCTTCGATAATGTCCAGAGTTTTCTCACCGAATTTTGCAACAATACGCTTGGCCATGACCGGACCAACACCGCGAATTAATCCACCTCCCAGATATTTCTCAATACCAACAACCGATGCGGGAACAGAGCATGTGCAAAAAACAACCTTGAATTGTTCCCCAAACTTTGGATGTTCAACCCAGTTACCGGACATACTGAGAACCTCGCCTGGAGTTGGAGACGGAATATTGCCAATAATTGTTACCAAATTGGCATATCCATATACTTTTACTTTTGCAACAACGTAGTCGTTTTCTTCGTTTTCATAGGTAACACGCTCAAGTTGGCCTTTGAGTTTTACTAAATTTGTCGACTCTGGTTTCATAATTCAAAATCATTATTGCCATTGAATAGTACATGAAACCAGAGCAAATTTCACTCTTTTTTCTTTTCTCGTAGCGTTAGTTCTGTAATTCCATAAGCGCCGAGTAGCCCTTGAATAATTGCGTCGATGCAATCCGGTGTGAAATACATCACAATGGCGGCAATAATTGCGATAGTTCCTTTGGTTTTTTCGCTCAAAATTAAGTCTTTTAGCATGATTTTCCTCATCAATTATAAGCTCTATTGAGCCATCCGGTGATAAATCTTTGTTGTGATGGACTGATATTTGCAATCAATCGATAATATCCAGCAGCCTCGGATTTCAGAGCTGCTAGCAGGTCGGTACTGTCCGCGTTGTTGATGGCTTTCAATGTGACTGGGCCGACAATTCCATCTTCAGCTACTGAAATTCCAGTAGATCGTAGCGCTCTTTGAATCAATTTGTTCGCCTGTGGAATTCCGACATTCACGGCCAGATCAAATGCTTTCAGCGCAACATTTTCATCGTCAATGTTTTCATATTTGCCTTTCAACCAGAAGTCTACGAAATAAATCTGTCGAGCTTGGTCTTGTGTCAGTTTTTTTATGTCCAAATGCGGATAGCTACGCTTCGAAATGCCGTATTTGGTCTCTCCGCCAGCATCTACCGGATTGTTGGAGTATCCGCCTTCGTGATACATGAGATACTCAAAAGCCTTCAAAAATTTAGTGCTTGCAGCACCTGCGTTTATGCTTCGCTCTGGTTGCATTGTATGTCTCCTTGTAATTGCAAAAGTAAAACGGGTCCAGCGTCACGCTGGTTGGAACATGTAACGGAAGTTGTAAAGCCGCTGGAGCTCAGCGAATGTTGCACATGCGTGATGATCCAGTTGGTTGGAATCTTTTTCTTGAAACCAGAGATAATAATTGCCGATTCCGCAAATAATTCTGGCATTCCTCTAGTGCTGAAGTTAAACGTAAGATTTTCTTTCTGGATACGTTTTAGTTTTGCTTCGGCTGTTTTCTTTGCGGATTCTTCATCGTTTGCGATTTCTTTGATCTCATAGACAGGCTCTCCGTCTCCGACTTTCACTTCTTGATATGTCGCGTTTTTCTTGTCGTACCATTTTGTGACGACGGATCCGTAACTTTCGCATTCGCGGAATTCACATTTGTAGTTGGAAATATCTCTTATATATATTGTACGCGATGGCAAAACGAGTCCTGAAACCGACAAAGTTCGCATATCCGGTGCAAACACCAAAAATCCGTTGGATGGTTTTGCAACCGCACCGTGCTGTCCGGCCAATCGTGTCAGCAAATTCAAACTGCTTTCGCCAAATTGCTCGATATTATCAAGTTTGATATTTGCAAACTCCTGCGCAACTGCTGGTTTCAGCCCTTGAGATGTCGCGATTTTCTCAACTAATTTGCCAATAGTTCCTCCAAAAGACTCTGATACTTGAGACCTCAGCGAATTGTTAATGGCGTGTGCTCTAATATGCATGACTTGTCGTGGGCCTTCGACGGTAACTTCTTTCAGGAAATAATCGCCAATTTTTATGATTCCAGTTTCTTTATAGCCAAGAGAAACTTCGATTTTTGCTCCAGATTGAGGCAATGCAATGGCATCGTCGAAGTCATCAAGGGCAATTTCGCAGGAATCGCTTTTGAATCCGGCTTCATCGTTGGTCGAGATAGAAATCAGGCGTTTTCTAATTGTCTCCGTTGAGTCAGATCCATTGATTTTCACGATAAAATCCGGTGTTTTTAATCCCATAACCGCACCTCTCGATTAATTTGCTGTTTTTCAAGCACCGGAAGCTTGATTTGCACACCTCTTGGTAGAACATAATCGAATTTCACCAGATGCGGATTGGCTTGCAACACCTGATGCACAGCGTCTGATGTGCCGTAATATTTCCAGCAGATGTGATCTAAAACATCGTTATCTTTGGTTGTATAAATTACCATTTAATCAATCTCTCCAATAAATTGCTGGCCACACTCAAAAATCCAGATAAAGTTTCAGTGCTTTCTTCTGAAGTGCGCTCTAAACTGAGAGAAAATTCGATTTTTCGTGGCGTGCCGTCCGGTTTGAAATGGCTTTGGGTTTCGCTTATATTTGTGATGACGAACCTTCCCAAAACGTCGCCAGCATCTGTGATCAGAGTGTGTGGATGACTCGCCAGTGCAGAGCTTCGCAGATTGTCTATGGTTTTGTAATTTCCTGTGAAATCAGGATAAAATACGCCATCGATGTCGATTTTGTCACCACTAATTCCCAGTCGTTGAAAATATGGCAGTTCTCCAATGCGATCAATTTTCGCATTATTGTAGTCCGTTGATCGCTTGAATCCCTGGTTTGCAGCAGTTCGAATGGAAAATTTGAAATCGCCTAAAATCATGGTTATGGTACCTCGCCGATCGAGTCATACAAAAACGCTCCGGAAAATTCCTTCATTTTTTCCGAAACTGAATTTGCAATTGACGTTGGATTTTGGTCAGGAGTTGCATTTACAGTAATATTAAAACTATTATTTTGGTTCTTGCTCACATTCGCCTTTGAAATTTGAGGTAATTTCAGTGGTTCAGCTTTCTGTTTTTCGTCAGACGAACTGAATAAACTGCCAATCCATGATTTTTTTGACTCAGGCGTAGTACTATCGTTTGCCTTTGGAGTTGATTCTTTAACATCAGGAGATTTTTTCTCTTCTGATGAGCTGAATAAACTTCCAATGCCAGATTTTATTGTGTTAAACGGAAACATGATTTTATCAAAAATTCCTGTCGCAAAATTTGAAAATTTTTCCCAAATCGGCTTGATACTATCCCAGATTGTGGTGAAAAATGCCTTCACTTTTTCCCAATTTGCAATTATTAGCGTCGCGCCAACTGCAAGTGCTGTAATTGCGGCTCCAATTGGATTTGCTGCCACAACCGCAGTTAGAGCTCGAAATGCAGTGGTTACAGTCGGTAAAACAGTTCCAGTAGCCAAAAGTTTTGTTTGGAGTATAGCAAATGCAACCTGAATTCCCTTAACCACAGCGCTTGCGCTCAAAATGCCGCCCTTCACAAAAGTCCAGGCGTAGCCCAAAGCAATTGCAGCGACTTTGCATGAAATCAAAACGCCGACTGTGCCAGTAATTGCCGACACAACTTCTGGATGAGCTTTGGCAAAGTCAGAAACAGTAGAGCCAATGGCTCTCAAGCCGTCTACCAATTTATTTATCGACGGCAGCAGCGTTGATCCAAGATCCATAGCAATTTCACTGATGGAGTTTTTTAACAACTGTAAGTTGTTTGCTGTCGTTGCTGCTCGCGCCTGAAATTCCTTCTCCATGGAGCCACCGTAGGCTTTTGGATCGGAAATAAACGCCACCGCTTTTCTGTACTCACCTAAATTATTAACAAGTTTTCCCACTTCTCCTTGAAAATTTTTTCCAAAAATATCCACCAAAATTCCAGTGCGTTCCTGTGGCTTGATTTTTTCCACAGCCTCCAAAAACTGCATCAATGCACCTTGCGCATCTTCGGCAATCGCTTTTTTCATTTCTTGCGCACTGATGCCGAGCGCGCCAAAAGCTTTTTGAC
>BNWJ01000041.1 GCA_025998735.1 Alphaproteobacteria bacterium
AAAGATCATTTTTGACAAAAGGGTTGGCAACCATCTTCTCGATGATCGTCTCATCTACTTTCTTTCACGAGTTGTGGGCTCATGTGCCATGGATCACGTGAAAAATGTGCAAGACGGGTGGTAAGGTCCTTAAGACTTGGAGCTAGCAAAGCAGCAACCTGTGTGGCCAAGTCAGGATTTTTTTCCACAAGTGCCTTCAAAAAGTCGCCAGCCTTAGTGCGCACACAGTCATCAGGACAATTAAGGCATGAAACTAGTGCAGTAGCAATCGGAGTAAATATATTAGTGGCTTCTTTTACTTTGACATCCAAAACATCAATAGCGTGTTTGTAAAAAACATCGCTAGATTTATCAAGAAATGTGGTTAGCACTGCAACAAGCTTCTCAATAACCGGTTTCTCCATAGCCGAGCCGGGGTTTTCTTCCAATGTGGCAATTAAAGTTTCGATGACTCTTGCTTGCTCTATGGCTAACAAAACTGGAGAGACATGGTTATGTACACAATCATAATACATACCATAGTGCTCACGATCTTCACGAAGTGGAGTCAGCGCATTTAAAAGCGTCTGCGTAGCTAAATTAGGATTTGCTTTCACTAAGGCAGCTAAAATGTTCACAGCATTCCCGCGCACACAGACCTCATGGTTACCAAGCTGTATAGTTAGCTCTGCAACAATATTCTGCACCGCAACGTCCTGTATGGCATGTTTTTCTATTATGTAAACCAAAAGCCCAGCATTCATGAAACTATAGTACTCTCCGTCCCAATAATGTTTTTTAAGATGTGGAGTCAACAAAGTAGCGACCTGTGTAGCCAAATCATGATTTCTTTCAATAATATGGCGTAAAAGCATACAGCTAACATTATTTACTTCTTTGGGCGTACCCTCTTGAAAATTTGGAGCTATCCCATTAATAACCTGTACGGCCAAATTGGGATGTTGTTGTACTATAAAATGCAAAGAATCGGCAACAGTTCTGCCCAAAGCGGAACAATCAATGCATGAAATCAGCGCAGAAACAACTTGAGGAGCCAAATTAGGGTTTACTTCCATTATCTTTTGCATCTCGCTGACGGCTTTATTGCGCACATCGAAACGATCATAAAACTGCTTCGCAGTTTGCTTTAGCTTCTCAATATCTGAGATTTGGATTTGAGCTGTGTCTGCATTTACAACAAGCAGTAGTCGGATTCTGATTTTGTGCCGCATCTGGCGTTTCAATCATTCCGCACGCATTTCCTACGCTTCCCACCACCATCGCGGCAGCGCAAGCGACGATCAATTTACTTTGCTTCATATACTCATCCTGTACTAATAAAAAACCGAGAGCAGTATATCATAAGAGCATATCAAGCATCAAACAAAATGTCTTGTTGGATACGCAAAAAACTACTTCACAGAAGAAAGGCCGTCTCTACAGGACTGTTTTTTACCACACTCTCCCGTTTGCGTTCCGTGTCCGGGTTCAGATACAAATGAGACATTTTTAGCTGCGGTTGGAGACTGATATTTGTGTGTAACTCGAAGAGTTATGCCCATATATCAGTCTCGTTGGTTCGTGCAGCAATCATCTGTAAATTGAGAAAAAATATCTGGTTCACACAAGATAAGACTGAGCCGAAATCTATCAATAAAACCTTCAGCTTTGAGCTAAAAAGCCGGTTCAGGGTGTCTCCCATGTCGTAATCCCGCACAGCGTTAGCCTTTCTTGGCCGGTGGTGAAATTGTCGAAAACTGCACCAAGTGGCAATGAAATTCACCTTTCCCAGAAGAAGATTTACGTATTCCGCTACAAATGGCATACAAATTATTTTCGTATGAACGAAGATCAGCTGTGTAGAAATACCCTTCGACGTTTCCAACAAGCTCAAATGTCTCTCCAGTGAATTTCAATAAATATCCACCGGCAGTAACTGCATATACGTCGGTTCCATCAGAGCAGATACTTAAACAACCCAGACTAATGTTAAAAAATGTTTCTTTAAAACCAATCCACTTCTGGTTTTTTACACAGTATTTTACCAACCATTCATACTCTCCCCCTTCGCCGCCATTAGCTAGAGCATACACGTTTCCGTATTTGTCAGCGCATGGACTGGAAAATCGAAAATTAGAATCCACAGCCGCGGATATATTTATTTCGCTCGGCGTACACTTGAATGCTGATCCTCCGACGACAGGTTCCCAGAAAGTTTGCTTCCATTTTTTCAGATCGCCTGTTTTTGTCCCAAGAGCATGCAGTCGACCACAAGAAGAAAAAATTTTTAACGGCTCTGTAGACGGAGCTCCGATTGGTTTCCATTGTGATCCCTCCAGGTGTGCAACTTGTCCAAGAGAATTAGATGCATACACTTCTGACTTAATTGTGCACCAACTGATCCATTCGCAGGAGTCATTACATTCTAAATCAGCTGATGGCGAATTTCCAACATCTATCCAGGTCCCCCCAACAGATTTACTAAGCTGTCCGGTTTTAGCGTCACAAACATGCGGCACCCCTTTTTCATCGATGAAAGCAAGCTGATAATAGACCGCACCTACTACCATATCAGCGACTTTGCTGCTGGCCCAAGATGCTTTCGTTTTGTCGTAACATACAGACAAAACATGATCTGACAAGGCTTCAAGTGATGCAACTGAAAACAATACAGCTACCAATGCTCCACAAACTAGATTTCTCATTTCTTTCCCCATATAATATATTAATAAAACAATATCGAATTGTATAATTAAAATTGAAAAATGTCAAGAGAAAAAGCCAAAAAAATTTTGTTTTATAAGAATGCTTACCTTAGAACTTTTTTCCAGTCGGGCTCTGGATCAAACGTTGCCATAACACCCAGCATTGGTCCGATTCTTTTGATGATTCTTGCGGCGGTTGGAGCGGCAATCCAGCCGGCGGTAGCGTATCCGTAGGTTTTCTTCGTCGCCTTAGGTTCATCCAGCAAAACATACACCGCATATTTCGGAGCAGTCATGGGAAATGCTCCGATAAATCCACAGTAGTTGGAGTGTTTTAGGTAGCGTCCGCCTTTTTGCTTTTCGGCGGTTCCGGATTTTCCACCGACACAATATCCAGGAACATCGGAGAACCTATTTGCTCCCTCCGTAACGTTAATCCTCATCAGCGCCTGGATCTGCTTGGAGACTTTGGACGATATGATTCTTTTCTCGGAACAGGGATGGTCCCTTTTTAACAATGTCGGAGGATTCAGCATTCCGTCATTTAGGAATCCTGCAATAACTGTGATGAGATGCAGAGGACTTAGGGCGAAACCGTGTCCAAATGCTATGGTCATTGCGCTTACGTCCGACCAATATTTCGGAAATATGGGATGCTGTCCTTCGGATAATTCACAATATATTGTGTCCCGCAATCCGATTTGCTTAAAAAAGCGTTTTTGCTCGGCAGCGCCAACTTCAAGAGCTATTTTGGCCGATCCAATGTTGGAGGAAAATTTCAGTATTTCTTCAACCGTGAGAAAAGTCGCCTTTCCTTTGAAATCGTGAATCGTGAATCTTCCTACTTTTATTGGATATCGTGCATCAAATTTAGTGAAAGCGGTGATTCTTCCGGTTTCCAGCGCCATGGCAGTGTTAAATATTTTCGCGGAAGATCCAGGCTCTATGGCGGAAGAAATGGCCATGTTAAAGTGCTCTTTGTCCGATGGATTGTAATTTTTGTTGGGATCGAAATCCGGCAGAGAAACCATCGATAAAATTTCGCCGGTAGATATTTTCATGACGATGGCGGCGCCACCAACAGCACTGAATTCTGCTATGCTTTTCTGCAATTCGTCATGTATTGCGTGCTGAAGCTTCATATCGATGGAAAGTGTCAGAGGCTCGTCTGATGTTTTCAGCGTATCGTCAAACACTTTCTCGACACCGGAGATACCAACATTATCAACGTCGGTTCCACCAATAACATGAGACAGAAGATTCTGGTCCGGATAAACCCTCTTCTCGGTTCTTAAAAAGTGAAATCCAGGAATCCCCTGATTCAGCACGGATTGCTCTTTTTTGGGAGGTAGATGTCGCTTTATCCACAGGAATTTTTTCGATGATAGCAGCTTCTCTTTGAGGCTTTTTATATCTATGTCAGGAAATACCTCTTTCAACTTCTTCAGAGAATCGTCAATGCCAATAATCTCGTGAGGACACGCATACAACGAAACAGTCGGAAGACTCGTGGCTATTATGTTTCCATTTCTGTCCATTATATCAGAGCGGGAAATTATTGCTGGTATGGATGGATCGTAAAAATTATCCAATTGATTCCCGTTGATTATCATGACGTGCACCAGACGAGCCACCAGCGCAGAAAACATTATGAGAAACAGGCTCACCGCCATAAGAACGCGCTTCTTGGCGATATTTAGAATTGATATGGAATAAATATTGTTTCCTCTTCCGTTATACATTTTTCATTCTAAAACCATCTGTGAAATAAATAACAATAAAAATTATATGCTGTTTGTTTTAGAGACGTAGAAAAATTGTAACAAAAATTGTGGATCAGTATGCGAGCAGACTTTAGCTTCTTGCTTTCCGAAACTTTTATTTGGGAATTCCCGAACTTCTGCTCCACGATTCTCGGTTCCACTCCGCAGAATTTCACGCCAAACTCCCACGATCTCGTGAAATAATGATCGAAAGGCATTCTTATTGGATAAAAATATATCAGCAATTTACCGGCTGTTTCTCTATTTATCATGTAAGCTCCTGCATGCTTCACGTTGGTTAAGTAGAAAACCAGAGATTTTTCAAGCGGTAACTGCGCAATCTTCGCCGGATGACCATGGTGATTTAATTCGAAGCTGACTATGTCCCACAAATGCCTCTTTTTCATCAGATCTTTTATGATCACGGACAACTGCGTGGGATCAAAGAAGACATCATCTTCAAAAATAACCGCGAAATCATTATCAGATTCCAGAAAACGTTCCAGCGCCTTTTCGTGACTCAGCGCGCATCCGATGGTGCCCGGCTCCGGCAGCATTTTGAAATACTTCACGTAACTTTCGATGTCAACGATCGATTTTATCTTCTCCTGCGATAATTTGCTTCCGTCGATGGCCGAGACTACCTCGTATGGAATACCAAGTGCAGAAATATTCGGAAGCACATACGCGAGTCGCTCCGTAGCCTGAGCGAGGTTTATAACCAGCGTGACAGTGCGTGCTGTACATGCATTAATGCTATCGCTACCGGCTAATGGATGTGCCGGCGCTATCTTTGAAGCTGACTCTGCATTGCAATTACAGTCTGCATACCTATCGGCTGAGGGCGAAGCCATTAATGGATCCAACGTCACGTTGGTCATATTGTTATCTCGCACATTATGGGAGCATGATCAGACGGTCGAGGTAATTCTCGGGCGAAACGCAAAACGTTACCGTTATTGAATACTCCACTGGCTTTTTGCGACAGGTAAAAATGATCGATTCTAAATCCAATATCGTTTTTAAAATTACTCGGACGGCGATAATCCCACCAGGTGAGTCCTTCTTTTTCGAGGATATCGCTGAAGCCGGAGTCTCGAATATCATTTAGGAGATTTCTTTCTGCTTCGGAACACATAATTCCGTCGTAATCTGGACTTGGAGCATCGCAGGCATGTGGAGCGACATTAAAATCACCGCCAGCCACGAAAATATCATCGGTAAACGCCAAAAGCTTATCTTTTAGATCCCTTAGAAAATCCAGCTTATAATAATATTGTTCGGCTCCGATCATTTGGCCATTGGGAACATATACAGACGCCACAAAGATTCCGCCCGTAAATGCTTCGATGTACCTAGCCTCCTCGCAGAAATCTTTATTTACATCCTCCAGTATATATTTCGAGAAAATCGCAACTCCGTTTCTTCCTTTCTGGCCGTTTATTGCTATGTTATAGCCGAAATCTTCGAAAATCTCAGATGGGAACTGCGGATCATCCACTCGTGTTTCCTGCAGTAGAAGTACATCCGGACTATATTCTTTTATCACGGTTAGTATCGACTCGATTCTCGCTCGAATGGAATTAACATTCCAAGAAATTATTTTCATATAACATCTCCAGTTGCGTGAATTGTATAGCATTCGTGATTTTTATCCAATTAGAATTCTGTTAACCATTCAGAACTGCAGTTAGATCCCCATTTTTTTATTGTGTTTTTAATTGATGATATGACTTTGCAAAATGATAAGATTAAAAAAAATAATTCTGATTTTTTCTTATATCTTTTGGCATTGTGTGTTTTTCGCATTTTTTCATTCTCTGCTGCACATAATACGTTGTTTTTTAAGCAATGATGCATCTTACCAATAATCATAAAACGAAAAACATCGGCAATGAAAACATGATGGAGACAGCCGAAATCTTATATTTTTCATGCGGATGTTGTAACATATATTGTGATAATAAAAACGAAAAGTTTCAACAAAAAAATATAGCGCCTCCTTTCCTTAAAGATTCATCAGTTTCAACATGTTAGCCGAACACAATTTGCGGAGTGTTTTTTATTTTTATTTTGCTCTAGACTTTCTTTTGTCCTTTGGAGTACTATGGTTAAGAGTTTGCAAGAGGATTTTATTATGGCAAGACAAAGTTTAAGTCCAATGAAGGACCTAACGTTTTCAGAAGCTGCACCGCAAGATGTTGGAGCAGTGAGAGTAGGAAGAAAAAGGAAGGATGCACCAATGACACATCTGAAGTATTTGCGGAAGAGAAATGGGTATACTCTGGAGGCATTATCGGAGTTGACCAGCATATCTATCTCGTATTTATCAAGATTGGAATCTGGTAACAGGAGGTTAAATACTGATCTTATGAAAAGATTGTCGCATGCTTACGGGTGCGATCAAGCGGAGCTTTTGCAGGAAGTTACCCATGAGAGCCACATCGTCGCTCCAATTGAGTTCAATCGGAAAAGACGTCAGGAATTATCCACGAGAGATTCCAGTATGCCGCTATACACCGTTTCCAAAGAAAGTGAGGATTCACCTGATCTGACAATCAAGATCTGCTCTCCATCCGAATGGCGTCATCGTCCCGTAGAGCTTATGGATAAAAATGAGACTTTTGCAATAAAAGCTGAGTCGTATTTTAAGCCGCATTTTAGTGGTTCATCCACATTGTATCTGGAGCCATCAAGTAATTTGGCGCCCGAGTCTACTGTGGTTATTTTGAACCGCGGGAAGATCTTGATCAAAAAGATATGGAGCATTACGCCAACGTCGTTGCAGCTGTGTGACATAGGTGATATGGAGCTATTGAAAAACGGTAGTATATCCACCAAGGATAGATTGGTGGAAATAGATCGCAATTCATTAGAAGCCATTTACAAGGTTGTTGGTTACGCTGATTTCGATATCAACTGATTAAAACAAGAAATCTACCGTAGATGGGCAGGGCCTACGCATGAGAAAATCGCTTGATTTAGCCTGGAAAATGTGGAAGTAGCGTATCTGCACAAAAAGCTAGAATGATCATTCGCTCATATTTGAGCGTTTTTGCGGATGTGCATATGTCGACAAACGCGTCAACTACTAAAAATGTGGCAAAAAACAACCGCCAATTGCTCTATTTTTCACGCCATAATTCGCTTTGGGTCTTGTAATGGCGCAAACGAATCGCCTGAAATATCAACAAAAAAATCTCATGCATAGGCCCTGCGTAGATGGGTTTTTTGCGCCGTCGGTTGGTTTCGACGGCGTCCTATGAGGTGTTATGCCACACGTTAAGGCTCAAGAAAGCGCATTCAGTTTTTGATGCCTTGTTTGCAGTATGCAACACATTCAAATCGAGAATTGCGGAGAGTTTTCACATAAATATAGCAGCCCAAAGAAGCTCATTTATCAGCCTAAAGACGAGTTTTTAGCTTCATTAATTCGCATTTTTGTAATAGACTGATTTATCAGCAAAAACGTGAAAAACGCGCCTCAGTTTTGTCTTCTGCAGTAAGAATGCTTGCGTTTTTCTTGAAGTCAACCGAGTCTGTTTTGTTGAAATTCCAAAGTTTTCCGCCAGCTTGCTCGACTATATTTGTCTGAAAACTCTCCGATAGTGCCAGCCGGCTTTCTGACACCATTCTACAAAACTTTTTGTTCCATAAAACCTATCCGCTGAAAGCAAAACCTCAACCCCAGGCGGTATCATCGCCTTGACTTTGTTGAGCAACTCCTCCTGCTCCTCAAATCCTATGTTGCCTTTGGTTTTGACAACTTTCCACAAAATCGGAATCGCTCGCTCTCCGAAACGCGCGGAAATCATCAGGCATTGCAGATCGTCCTTGATCTGACTCTGGTCCATCATCAAAATGACAGTTTTCTTACTTTGCGAAAGCATTTCTGCAACCTCTGATATAAAACCACTCATAACTACATGGTGATCAATTAATGCACTAGATAACACATGCGAAATCCAGTATTCCATTGATTTATCAGTGCAATCGCGTGGCAAAACCGCCTTCCACTCTCCGCTATTGCTGCTCCGTGTAGTCAAGGCACAGGCTGCGCAATCAGCCAAATTAGCTAACGCCCTAACATCAACTTGAGATTGCAGCCTCTTCATTAAATCTTCTTCTATGACTTTTGCTAAACCTGCAACCGCTCCTGTTTTTAGTCTCATCTAAAACTCCAATTATCTCTAAAAATTATTGGAATTATAGCATATTCTTAACTATTGTAAAAACTCACGGGGTGGTAAGATAAATGAGTGCAATTCAACAGCCAGCTTGAGGCTAGACACATTTTCTGCTTTGCTACAGGATGATTGGTATGCGAGCACTATCTTCAATTACCGCCATTGCGAGACACTCGTGTCGTAGGGGCGTGGCGACGTGGCAATCCAGGAAAAATAACATGCGACATAATGGAATTGTAATTGTACGCTCTAAAAGTATATATCAAACAAAAAAATCATCACACTACGGCGGCATTTGCATGGCAAACGTGAGCAATCGATTGTTTTTTGAACAAATAATCCAACTCCGCCTTGCGTAAATTTTATTTCAAAAAGATCGCATTTCGCTTGACTTTTGTTTTTCTTTGATGTATATTTATGATGTGGTTTTTATAATATAAGGAGAGGAAAATGAGAAACCTAATATGTAGCGCCTGTGTGGTGATAATGATGTCATTTACACTGACGGAAGTTTGTTCTATGGATAAGCCTGATCCGGATGAATGCCCGCCATTTGAGCAACAAGCTCCGGCATATAAGGCAGTAGCGCCTTCAGCTGACACTCTTGAATACAAAGCGAATGGCGCCTTTGATGATCTGGCAGGCGAAGACGCTGGATTGGGAGAGGATAAGGACGTCTAGTTTTATACTGCTGGCCGCGCTTTTGCACAGGTAGATCGTGGGAGAAACGGCTTCGAGAAACTAAACCGCTGAATCTGTATATTGACGATCCGGAGTGACAGAAAATCATAAGAGGGGTACTGCCACACGGGAAGCGGCTCATCGATCTCCATGATAACTTGTTACAGTTTACAAATACTGAGCTAGCAAAAGAGGCATCCAGAAACAAAGGAACGGCGACGGCAGAGGATTGAGCTGCCCGGGGGGCTGCGATTAGTAGCGTGGATGAGGAAGCGTAACTGTACACCGGGTGCACTCATTAAGGATTAGTTAACAAACAACCTGGCCAAGTGACTGTGGACTAATTTTATAATTCCATGATTCATGAAGGATATTTTTTTCCAAAGCTATAGCTTTAAAAGTTTTGTTGGAAACTTTTTTCGCAAGTTCATAATGGTTGTCATCACGCATGCAAACAACCTTCAAACCAGTTGTTGTAGTGGTGTTTCCGATGAGATTGATTACGGTTTCTATGTCGATAAGAGGTTTTCCACGCCAATTTTTGGAGATATAACAAAATAATCGATGCTCGACTTTGTTCCATTTGGATGTCCCAGGAGGAAAGTGAGCCACTTGAATTTCAAGCCCTGTACGATTTGCAAACTGTTGAAGTTGAGCCTTCCACACTCTTGCGCGATAGCTGTTGCTCCCGCCACAATCACAGGTTATCAACAGCTTCGTGGCATTCGGAAAGGTGTTTTTTCCAACTATGTCCCACCAACGCGAAATGCTTTCAACTGCAAATTCGCTGGTGTCGTGGCTTGTTCCGATGTTTACAAATCCTGTGTTGTTGTTTAAGTTATATATACCATAAGGTGCAATCTTTCCAAGTTCTTCGATTGGAAAATCGTGGTCTAGAACTTTGCGTGGCTCACCAATTTTCGAGAGTAGAGAACGCCATTACTGGCGTTCCCCCTCAACAGAACCGTACGAGCCCTACTAAGGCATACGGCTCCCAGTAGTGTCTTCATAAATTTGTTCACATATGAGCATATATTCTTGGTTTGACCAAAGGAAACATCTCTAGGACTTTGTCGCGAAACTCGTCCCAGGTGTAACTTTTTCTCTGGCTTCTTTTGTTTAGGACTTCAAATAGAGACTCCTCAATCCGACATTGAAAGATAAATAATTGTCTGACGTTCGTAGCTACTCCGTAATAGTTAAAATGTCCCAATAGTGATTTATTCACTCTTTTCATTATTTCGTCTACAGGAATAGTTCGATTATCAAGCAACCATCTCTTTAGCTTTTCCGGTATTCTCCTGCGGTCGGTTTTCATCAGCACACAAAATTTGTCGCTGAATTTCGCTTTTCCGCAGCAGAATGTAAATCCTAGAAAACTAAAAGTTTCAGGTTTGCTCAATCCTCGCTTTGCTCGTTCTTTGCTCGCATATCTTCCAAATTCGAGCATTTTGGTTTTATCCTCTGCTATTTCAAGGCCAAATTTCTTTAGTCTCTCTTTCAGCAGTTCTAAAAACCGTCTTGCCTCGTCTTCGTATTGAAACGTGCAAACCCAGTCGTCGGCACAACGAATGATGTAGGCTTCCCCTCTACATTGCTTCTTTACGACTTTCTCAAACCACAGATCAAGTACGTAGTGTAAAAACACATTTGCAAGAACAGGAGACATTATGTTGCCCTGAGGTGTACCTTCGGTTTTATCCATAAGTTCTCCATTCTCCATCACTCCGGCCTTCAGGAATTTCCCAATCAGTCGCAGCAACTTTTTATCCGCTATGTCGTGCTCGAGAAATTTCAGTAACC
>BNWJ01000042.1 GCA_025998735.1 Alphaproteobacteria bacterium
TTTAACGAAGCCTTTGAGTTATCGACGCCTCATCGGACAGTTTACTTTCGTTGATCTCTCTACAACTCACCTGACATTTCAAAATGCCTTTTCCATTGCCGCTCAGCACTAGTAGCTTTCGCTATCCTGCACCGCAAGGTGGTTTGATAAGTCTGCTTGGACAGTCCTTATCGGAGGGCCACTTCCTCCATCTTCATCGTGCCTTCGTCTTGGCACACTGCAACAGGTCTATTAAATGCAGATGCTGCAAGTACTGGTGCAGTTCTTTTTTCTAGTTTGGAAGCAACGATAACTCAATACAATTACGGGTGCACAGCAGGCATTATATCAGAAATGGCATCGTCCATATTTCTTGTATATATCTTTCGTGACATAAGTAATTCACTTTTGCAGTGTTTCAGCCTTCTGACTTCTCTTAGGTCGTCTTTATCATGGATGATAATTGCACTCAGCTTAATTTCTACGAGATCTATTAGTATATCTAGAGATTGCTTTGATAACATGCCATAACCTATACTCACTCCATTATATTCTGATCGCCTGTACTGAAAAAAAGGTTAATTTATGGATTTTTTATGCGAGATCTAGGAGACATTCAAATAGAGGATTTGAATCGGCATGAAAATGTCATAGTGTGCCTTGATGTTGGAGACAAAACAATAGGAATCGCCGTATCCGACAGAAGAAATAAAATAGCCAGCCCGATTGTAACTATTGCGAGAAAAGGAAACAAAAATGATCTTGATGTGTTGCTGAAATGCACACAACCGTACAAAATCGGCCTTATAATATTCGGATGGCCAATACTAATGAGTGGCACCGCAAGTAAGCAATGTAGAAAAGTCGCAGATTTCGCCAATTGGCTAGCTAAGTACATGGAAATCGACTTCGCGAAATGGGACGAAAGATTTTCCACAAGCGTCGTTGATAAAATCATGATAGAAGCAGATTTATCCAGAAAAAGACGCAAACAGGTGATAGACAAGACCGCAGCCACATATATTCTACAGGGAGCTCTCGATTTCCTGAATAGACCTGTTGCAAAAGCCTCCTGGAGTTCCTGATTATCAGGACCAAAAATCGGCCTACGCAACAGGTCTAATAATCGAGCCCATCTTTCCAATTAGTTTGAATAGGTCTCGTATAACCTTTAGGCAAGTGCTATACTCAACACCAGCAGTGTGATTGTAGTTAATATAGGACACTTTCCGTGAAAAAGATAAAGCCGAGAACTTGTCAGAGAATGAAACTGAGTAACGCAGTAATAGCCATTCTATCGGTTGCAGCTGGATTTGCATTGTCACATTTCGTATTTCCCCCCGCTGTCCCATCTGAGATACCCCACTGTGTCAAAAAATTACTCAAGACACACAAGCTTTTGCAACGCTGCAAGCCAGGTGCCCGTGAGTTGAATTTCCTCGAAAAGGGCGGAGAATACCTTCCTGACTATGAGAACCCGCGCACTTTAAATGATAAGATAGCATATATTGTGAAGAATTATTATCATAAATCCCCTATAGCGCGGCAACTTGGCAACAAATATCTTACGAAAGAGTATGTTACCCAAGCGGTTGGCAAAGAGTATGTGGTTAAGCTGATTGGCGCCTGGGACAATCCGAGCGATATAAAATGGGATGATCTGCCAAATCGTTTTGTTTTGAAAGCAGTGCGCGGTTGTTCCGGGAAACAGGTGATAGTGGTGAAAGATAAGAGCAAGATAGACATCGCTGCGACTATCAAACAGCTTGAAGAATTTTGTAAGCGTGTCGGGATGGAATATGTAAAATCGAATCGCATTATTGCGGAAGAATATTTGGAGCCGTCGGATGGCATAGAAGCCATCATAGACTATAAATTTTTCTGCTCCTATGGACAGGTTTTGTTTGCACAGTGCATGGATGCTAATAGTAGGGACATGCATGGCAAATCTTGTTCTTACTATTCCATACCTGATTGGAAGAGATTGCCTTTTACAGTCTCTAATTGTAAACCGAACATCCTTCCTCGGCCTAAACTTTTTGATCGGATGATTGCATTAGCCGAAAAGCTGTCAAAATCCTTTCCGTTGATTAGGGTTGATCTTTATGAAGTTGGTGATAGAGTACTTGTAGGCGAATTAACGGATGATTCTGGCGGTGCCAAAGGCATAATTTCTCCTCTAATTTGGGATTTTAAACTTGGTGAAATGATTAATGTTCCGCCATTGGAAGAACTGAATAAAATAATAGAAAACGACAAGAAAAAATACGGCGAAGAGGGAATTGGGCAATGGTAGTCCGCAAGGAGTGAATTCTAGTAGGTATAGGAGATTATGGTGAGTAAGAAAGAGCCGTGTGCTTGTTCGAAAATAAAATGTTTAGCAACAGTTATCGTATCGGTTGCAGCTGGATTTGCATTGTCACATTTCGTATTTCCTCCGGCTGTTCCGCCTAAAATACCGCCACGTATCGAAAACTTGTTCAAAACTCACGGGCTTTTTCAACGTTGCAAACCTGATACCCGTGAGTTGGCGTTCCTTGAAAAGGGTGGTGAATACTTTGCTGACTACGAAAATCCACGTACTTTCAATGATAAAATCGCATATATTTTGCATAACTATTATCAAAAATCACCTATCACGTTACATATCGGTAACAAATATCTTGCGAAAAAGTATGTAGCTCAAGCGGTTGGTGAAGAGTATGTGGTTAAGCTACTCGGCGTTTGGGATAATCCGAGCGATATAAAATGGGATGATTTGCCTAATCAATTTGTCTTGAAAACCGCTCGCGGCCACTTCGGAAAGCAGGTGATAGTGGTGAAAGATAAGAGCAAAACGGATATTGCTGCAACCATCAAACAGCTGGAAGAATTTTGCAAAATTGCCGGAATGGCGAGTGTGAAATCTAATCGCATCATCGCGGAAGAGTATCTGGAGCCGTCGGATGGAACAAAAGCCGTTACAGATTATAAATTTTTCTGCTCCTATGGAAGGGTTTTGTTCGCATATTGTCTATCTGACAGTGATGGCACAACATGTGATGTGGACACAAAGTCCTTTTCTTTCTATTCAGTACCTGATTGGAAGAGATTTCCCATTACGGTCGCTAATCACGAACCGAACCTGATTCCTCCGCCAAAACATTTTAACCGAATGATTGCGTTGGCAGAAAAATTGTCCAAACCTTTTCCGTTGATCAGGATTGATCTCTATGACGTCGGCGATAGGGTGCTTGTGGGCGAATTGACAGAAGATTCCGGCGGCGCCAAAAACGTACTTTCCCCTCTGATCTGGGATTTTAAACTCGGTGAGATGATTGATGTTCCAACGTTGGAAGAGCTGAATAAATTAATAGAAAACGACAAGAAAAAATACGGCGAAGAGGGAATTGGTAACTGGTAGACCATTATTGAGATCGCTGCATAATTGCTCTTTTTCGCAATTGGCTACAGTTATTACATTTTACGATCAGAGATTTCATAAGGCTTCTTCTCCTTTCTTGATAACACATATTGCTAGTCCGAGATTCCCAGCAACATATAAAGCTTTATCAAATTGTATCGTTGGCTTTCCTGCCTCTAAATCAACAATAAATCGATTTCCAACGCCACAAATTCCAGCAAAATCCGCCTGTGAAAGCTTCATTTTCTTTCGATGTTGTTTTATTAGAATTCCTAAATCTTTCGCTGTTTTTATCATTTTATCATTCCCTATCGGTAACTATATCCGTAAGAAACGAAAAAATCAATAGAAAATTACCGCTAGGGAATAATCGTTCTGAATTACGTGTAATGCAGAACAAACTTTCACTTCTAATTCAACATTGCAATTGCAACTGGCATACCACCCCGTCTGGAGGCGAAGCCATTAATGCCAGTCCGGCTCGGACCGTCACGCTGGAGTTTTGCGAACGACGATTCTTTTTACGCGTCGTGGATCTGCGTCGGCTATCTCGAATTCTATTCCGGACGGATGAACCAATGTTTCGCCTCTAGTTGGCATTCTTTCGGCCAGCAGCATGGTCAATCCTCCCAGCGTTTCGATGTCGGGTTCTTCGCCTTCTTTTAGAAATGGACTTAGCAGATCAACGCCCAGCATATCCTCGCAATCAGTCAGCAGAGTTTTGGCATCTGCCATGAAGGATCCGTCCTGTCGCATAATGATCTGCGGAAATATGCCACGGCTTTGTTGTATTTCGCCGACGATTTCTGAGACCACGTCCTGCAGAGTCACGAGGCCATCCACTCCACCAAATTCATCCACCACCAGCACCATATGGTTTGCGGATCCTCTCATTTCGACGAGTAATTCCAGCAACTGTATACTGGGAACTACGTAAATCACATCCCTAAGCAATGACATGATGTTAAAAGATTCAGGATTGTTGATATATGGCAGAAAATCCCTCACTCTAACCACTCCAACGACATCGTCCAGCGTGTCTTTGTATATGGGAATCTGGGAAAAGTGATTTTTCGAAAAGATATCGATGAACTCCTCCAGAGAAGTGTTTACTTTTGCCGCTACGATATCTGCTCTTGGAACCATTATGTCAGCAGCCGTGAGATCCTTTAGTCCCAAAACATTCGACACAAGAGCCAGCTCGCTGTTATCATCTGAGTTCGAATCATCGGATACCGATTGCTCCGCCTCAATCATATCTTCCAGACGATCTATCAGTGGAAGCTCGGCTTCTTTTTTCTTCCTTTTTATTCGTTCTCGAAAATAATTTTTAATTTTTAAATACATTGGGGAATACTAGCAAATTTCAATATGGATTTGCAACATTTAAACCGGAAAGAATCTCGACCTCTAAAGTCTCCATTTGCCCCGCATCAGAGCTATCGCTATGATCATAACCCAGAAGATGCAAAACACCGTGAACTACAAGATGCATCAAATGATCATCAAATGATTTTTCCTGCTCCGTGGATTCACGATCTATGGTTTCGTATGCCATGGCTATGCTCCCGAGTACACACCAATTGCTACAATGTTTTCCGTCATTTTCATCGTCTATACAATAATCTTCAGAAGCATTATCTATGGAATCTGCCGGAAAAGATAATACATTCGTCGGTTTGTTTATGCCCCTGTAGGTGTTATTGAGTATCTGCAGCTCTTCATCGTCCGTAAACAGAAAGCATATCTCTACATTATAGTGATTCAATTTTAGTTCGGAAAACACAGCAGAAACGCACCTGCCGGTTATCGATTTTACGTCGCACCTGGACCACCCGTCACATTCTACCGAAATTTCTAAATTCATACAACCATACCAACTAAACTATGTGATAGCGACTCCGTAATGTTTACGCGCGCCACATCTCCTATGTTTAAATAACTATCACATATGGCCACCGATTGTGAATACTCACTGCGTCCCACAAGCTGATTTTTATGACGACCCTGCTTAGTGATGAGTACGTTCAAACTCTTTCCCACATAGCCATTGTTAAACTGAGACTGCTGTTTATTCAGTATTTCCTGGAGAATTTGCAATCTTTCGGATTTAATTTCCTCCGGAATCTGCTGATCCATTTTTTCTGCGGCGGTACCAGGTCTCGAGCTATATTTAAAGGAATAGGCCTGAGCAAATTTAACAGTGTTCACCAATTTGAGTGTTTCCTGGAAATCGTCATCTGTTTCTCCTGGAAATCCAACGATAAAATCCGAAGAAAACGCCATGTCACTTCTGCTGTTTCGGAGAAAATCAATGCATTTTAGATATTCATCGGCGGAGTATTTTCTGTTCATTCTTCTGAGAACCACGTCGGATCCAGATTGCACCGGCAAATGAAGAAATGGCATGAGAATCTCCACTTCACGATGTACCTTGGCGATACTCTCATCGATGTCCTTCGGATTGGACGTCGTATATCTTATGCGTTTTAGTCCATCGAGATTCGCCAGCTCAAATATAAGTCTGGAGAGATTCCAGGTTTTTCCGTCCAGTCCTATCCCTCTGTAGGAATTTACATTTTGTCCCAGTAAAATTATTTCTTTTACGTTCATGGACAGCAGTTTCCGAGCTTCACTCATGATGTCCGAAACATCACGGGAGAATTCTCTGCCACGGGTATATGGAACGATGCAATAGGTACAGAAGTTGTCGCATCCTTCCTGAATCGTAAGAAATTCCGATACATCGCGATTGAAAAACTGATCTGTGAGATGCAAAAACTTCTCTTTTGCGTTGGATGCAGTTCTTACTATTGTATCAACCCTATCTTTTTTTAGAAAATCACTTATGTCTTCGGCAATTTTGTGTATTTCCTGAGGACCAACAATTATATCAACGTAGGGAGCGCGTTTTGCGATGTCTTCGTGCTTGGACTGCGCCACACAGCCGGTCACGACTATTATGAAATCATTTCCGGTGATTTGGGACTGCAGCTTCAACAAACGCGCCCGTCCCAAATCCGAAAACAGCTTTTCATCTGCCTTTTCGCGAATACTACACGTATTGAATATAACTACGTTGGCATCGCTCATGGATTCTGCTGTTTTATGTCCAGCTTCCATCAATGCATCTGAAATCCTAGATGAATCGTAGGAATTCATCTGACATCCGTAACTTTTTATAAAGAATTGCAGCATTTTCATCTAATCCGCAATCGTTGACAAGCTATTTCCATATAGCATTTATCTCTTCAATTGATAAGCCCGTATATTTACTGACGGAATTCAATGGAACTCCATCAGCCAACATTGATAATGCGGTTTCTCTTTTCACTTCTTCTTTACCAATGGCGATGCCTTCTTTTCTGCCTTCTTCTAGGCCAGTCTCTCTTGCAACTGTCATTTCGCTGTTGTGATCATTAATGGTTTTTTGACGGAGGTCGGCGAGAGCGCGTGTTTCAGGATCCGCGCTGATGTATTTCAGTCTATTCATCGCCTGCTGGACTTCATCCACTTTTAGAAACGACTCATCCATCAAAAGCGGATCCTGCAGAAATGAAAGCCACCCCGTGAGAAGATCGTGCATATCAGCGTTTTTCGGATTGAATTTCGGCAATTCTATGAAAAAGATCCGAGCGCTATCGGTCATTATTTGATACGGATCCGGATCTTGCGGCTGGAATGTCATGTATGCTTCACTTATGGCATTTTTGCGCTTAGTCACGTTCTCTCCAAGGATCCAGATGCCAATGACCTTTGGCCCTTTATAGGACTCGTTAGTTTTAACAGTATGTGGCATCATGTTGGCAAGATAATGAAATGCACGTTGAGGAATTTCTCCGGTGTTCTTAATCTGAATTTCAATATCCAGTTTTGTGCCATCGTCGCAACTGGCCTTTATATCCAAACGGCTGGCCTTATCATCTTCGAGGATTTTCGCGATATCGGCGTTTTCCAGCACCAAACTTTTTATGGGCGGATTGCCTTTGAGCAGAGCGTTCAAAAATGAGAGCAAAAGCGACCTGTTTTCCTCTATACCAAAAATATTCTTAAATATATAATCCAGTTTCGGATCTAATAAATTAGTCATGGCAACTCCTATCATACGGATATATTATATCACATTTCTCTAGAAATACGGTAATTTTTTGCGATGCGATTATTGAGGCGAACAAAACATCAAATGGCTAAAATCCGTTATGTTTCAAAAAGATTTTAGCCGATACTTCTTCTTTACAGCTTACCTTACCACCCGCCTTATTTTTTTGTGGCGTAATCTGCAGAAGGAATGTGCAATAATTATACCGTCAATGCCTGTGTTTTTTGAAAGGTTGGCCCACAAAACCCGACAAGAAACTGAATAATCTTGCTCCCCACCATAATTGCAGCTTACACATCAAAGTTAACATCTCATCGTGCCAAGGCTGCCTCTCTTGCTTATAATAACTAAGTATAAAATTCAATATTTCTTCAGGTTTTTCTTTGTTGTCGGATTCATAGAGAAAAAGGTCCCACAATTGATTGCACATGCTACAAATTCCTTTTTTCGTATCAGTTCTTCCAAAATTGAAGAATTCAGGATCGATCTCGCCTTTACGGAGTCCCCAAATCTTGCGGAACTCTTCTAACGTAGGACATTCTTCTTTTTTAAAGTATGGTCTAATACGTTTCATCGTTTCGAAGAGAAGAATATTTGTTTCTTCAAATGAAAGAAGATCCTTTTCTTTAGCGTCATATCTTTCGGATCCTGCGTAACATAGCATTTGATTAACAAAATAATTTCGAAAATTCTCATGGCAGAGGACTTCCGTTTTTTCACCAAGGTAATTATGAAAGAAATTGCCTATGCATTCCGGCATATACTGTCCAGGTCCAGAAAATATCATTCTAAGAAATAGAGCATTAATTATAGCGCTGTAATACGTACCACCTGTAAGTCTAAAATCTATCAAGGTAACAATACATGTGGTCGGATCAAAGAAAAGATTTCCGAAATGCAAGTCTTTATGCTTAATTCTAAGATGGTCTAGAATTGCACATACCTTGCCAAAATTCGTGCCAAAATTTGCGATTATGCGTCCAATATCGCGCTGCGGCACCTGCGTCACCAATTCTTTAAATTTAGGATTTATAAGGTGAACTCCTTTTGCTTTTTCCATGAAAAAAATGGCATAAACACCATCGCTAACCTCGTTTTCTGAAAAAGCAGTAACGTCTTTTACTTCACCAAAGGTGCCACTGCTAGGCTTGTAGATTGCATATTTGGTAGGAAGGATAAACTTGTAGGCACCGTTATCTAATACTGCACCTTGAATAGCAAGAAGAACCGTTTTAGCGTCACTAAGTTCTTGTACCACTGTCAGAGGGTTTCTTGCTACTTTCACGATATATTGCTCCTCAAAATCACATATCAGCGGCTCACGTTGATCTGACGGATTCCCATAGGGAATAGATGTTACATTTTTAGTTGCCGACAGTCCAGGCAAGCACTCGTCGGCAAAACCCCTGATGATGCTGAGCGGCACTTCCATGCACACACAATTTATACATACACTGCAAACACATAAGAGCAGCATGAACATTTTATAAAAGTTTCTCAGTTTCATATTTATACTCCGTTTTGTTTTTGTAAAAAACTAGTTCTTTGATATGAGATAAGATAATTGTATTTTTTGGTAAAGACAAGTAAAAAATTGCATTTTGTGAGTTGTAAATTAAAATATCGCATTACCAGATGAAGCTACACTGTCTCGTTGGCTGCAGCTGATATGGGCGTAATTTTTACCAATCCGATCTGATTTCGTTGCCGTCTGAGGATTTCGATCTTGAAATTAGACAGCACATAGGTCTGTCCCACGTCTGGTATTTTTCTCAATTCGTGCATGACGTAGCCGGCTATGGTGGCAGCGTCATCTTCCGGCAGACTCCAGTCGAATTGTCTATTTATATCCCGAATAGGAGTGGCCCCATCGGCAATTACGCCACCGTCTGGCTGTATGCGCATACCGGAAGCGGTGTTATCGTCATATTCGTCAATGATTTCTCCAACGATTTCCTCTAGAATATCTTCCAACGTAATGCATCCCATGAGATCACCGTATTCGTCTACTACCAGCGCGAAATGCTCTCTTTTTTTCCGAAAATTCTGCAATTGATCAAGCAGATGTGTCGTCTCAGGAATGAACCACGGCTGAGAAAGCAAAGCGTTTATCTTTATGTTCTCTAGATTTCTATTTTCAGTTTGGAGAGCTCTAAAAAATGTTTTTGTCTTCAGAATTCCAATGATATTTTCGGGATTGTCCTTCCATAGAGGCACTCTAGAAAACGAACAACTCATAAGTTCTTCAGCTATTTTTTCTATTGGAAGCAATGCATTGATGGTTTTCAGATTTTTTCTGTGCACCATGATATGGCCAACCGTTACTTCCTCCAGATCGAGAATACTCTTGAGCATGATTTTCTTCTGGGCTTCGTCTTCGTCTCCTCCGGATTCATGCATTTCGATGGCGCCACGCAATTCGTCATCGGCCTTATCCGGTGATTTATCTTCGATATTTACTCCGAGAAGTTTTATGGAGGATCTCGCCAACCATTCCAGCGCAGATACAATTGGCTTCATGATTGTGACAATGCTTTTAACGAACGGTGCCACAAACAGAGCGTATTTCGATGTGAATTGTATGGCCAGCATCTTGGGAAATATCTCGGCATATGTAATGGTAACTGCACCAACAACGGCCTGCATTGCCGCGGTCTCACCAGGTGACAGATATTTTACTGAAAACATCATGCTGATCACCGGAATAAAATACAGAAGCATCTGATTGATAACCAGAATCGTTCCTATGCAAGTGGTCATTTTTTCCCGCAGGGAAATCACTCTCTTCGCGCGATCATCTCCTTTTTTTGCAAGATGATACATGTGCGCTTTGGATGCTCCGGTAATGGCCGTCTCAGCTCCGGATATGAACCCAGCTATGGAAATCAGCAAAAAGATCACCACAGTAAAAAGAACGTAAATCATGAAAACCTTACCACTAAAATTTTATCTGGATTATCTACGAGCATCTATGCATTTCAATCATGTTTGACTTCTCCAGGGCCATTATAATTTTATAAACGAATATGGTAAAGATGTTGATCAATAAAAGATGGAACAGAGCCTTACCACCCTTCTCGTCTTTTCATTCAAAATAGGATGTGCTAAGCTGTTGATGTATTTAACCAAATGAGGATCTATGCATCTTAGAAAAACAGGGGGCGTATCGGATTTGTCAAAGTGCATTGAAAACAATCTAAAACAAAAGGTCCCAAACATTGAGCAAAGACTTATTCTTGCAATTTCAGATTGTGTCGCGGCAAGTCTCACGACCAAGAGCGTAAATT
>BNWJ01000043.1 GCA_025998735.1 Alphaproteobacteria bacterium
CGCCACTCGCGACAGTTGTTACCCCAGTAAATCCAGATCCACCGCCGCCACCACTGAATTCGAGATTCCCTCCTATTCTAACTTCGCCAGTAGGGCCTTTTATGACTCTTGAGGTAGCTGCTACCTCTGGAATATCTCCTGTTACACCCTGATTCATCTCCAGGAGAGCGTTCGCCCCCAACAGTTCGATGATCGCAGAGCTCTCATCCACAGATCCATTCTGCAAAGACAGCGTACCACGGAGATCAAAGTTTCCTGCGAGTACTCTTGACTCTGGAGCAAAAGTCGCTCTTGCACCACTATACACTGTTGTTGTTCCAGTAAATCCAGAGCCATCGCTGCTGCTATTGAAAGTGACATTCCCTCCTATGTTAACGGTGCCAGCAGCGCCTGTTATAGCCCTATATGTCTCTCCATTCTGATTCATAGTCAGAGAGCCATTTCCAGCCAGATCGATATACGCAGTGCCTGCATCTACAGATCCTTCCAACAGAATCAGCTTGCCTCCTGTGACATTAATTGGTCCTGCAAATACCGCTGCACCAGAGGCAAAAGTCGCTATTGCATCAGCATTCACGTTTGTTTGCCCCTCAAATGTAGATTCACCACTCTTGAAAATGAGGTCTCCTCCTATGTCAAAGGTACCAGCATCGCCAATTATCAGTCTAAACATATCTCCAGTCTGATTCATAGTCAGAGAAGAGTTGGCTTTAGTCAACGTGATGGGCGCAGCGCTTATATCCATAGATCCAAGCGAAAAAGCTACGTTAGCGCTATTAATCTCGATCGGTCCTGCCAATGCTTTCCCATCAAAGGTCGTTGTGCCACTATTAACGTATGTTGTTCCCCTAAATCCAGAGCCATCGCCGTTGAATTTAAGGGTCTTTGAGGTTCTCCGTGAGCTTCCTGCTATTGAAATGCTACTGCTGGCATCGCCTGCTATCTGTCTACTGAGGTCGAATGATTCTACATCATGAGGCAGCCTACTCAGATCAATATCCAGGGCGCTAGCTCCAGCCAATGTGATTGGTCCATGGTTTGTCTCACTAGCCACTCCCACATTCCAACCTAATGTAGCACCATGATTAATGTTGACAGCTCCTCCGAACATCGTTCCGACTTGATTTACGACGCCACTCTTGATGGTTGTTTTGCCTAGAAATTCATGGCAATTGCCATAGATGGCGAGATCTGAGGCGACTCTTGGTTTTGATTTTTTGCCCCCAACAGGAGATTCGCTTGCGATGACTCCTTCTGACTCTGCTTCTCCACCTTCTTCTGTGGAAAATTCTCTTTCGGTGGGTTCTAACTCTGGTTCTCCACCTTCTATGGAAAATTCTCTTGCGGAGGGTTCTAACTCTCTTCCTATGGAGACTCCTATGAAAATGCTGGTGTTTTGAGAGCCCTTTATTGATCTGTGGAGTGTCGATGCTGCTCTGCTCAGATTCGGAGAGTGCTTCCCGTGATGTACTGCTGCTACAGCTGCCGATGCTTCTGCTTCGCTCAGATTCAGATCCAGGGAACCCGCTTCCTCTAGATTGATTATGCCAGTATTAGATTTCTTCTCCCTAATACTCCCTTTCCTCACGCTCACGACACCGCTGATATTGATATTCCCTATTGGTAATATATCAGCCGAAGCAACATTCACGACAGCGGTGTCTGCGACGTTTGTTGTTCCAGTAAATCCAGAGCAATCGCCTTTGATAGTGAGATACCCGCCTATGTTAAAGTCACAGCCACCTGTTATTTTTCTAAACGTGCTTCCCCACTGATCCATGGTCAGAAAAGATGTATCTCCAGACAGATGTATCTCTTCAGTGCTCGTATCTGTCAGAGATCCTTCCTCAAAAACTACCCCGCTGTTATCACCAGTAATGTTGATTGGTCCTGCGAATATTTTCGCACCAGGAGCAAAGGTCGCCTTTGCACCATTCGTGACGTTTGTCGTTCCGCTAAAATCAGAGAGCCTGCTCTTGAAAGTAACATCTGAGCTCCCTTCTATCTCGACCTTGCCTTGATCACCCGTTACGGATCCATAAAATGATTTAGCTCCACTATCCAGAGCGAAATCCAGGACTGCACCTTCTCCTGACAGAGCGAAATTCGCCTTTTGGTCCTTTGAGTCCTGAAATTCGCCGTGCAGAATTACCTTAGGCGTATCATCAGCGTTAACGCCCATGATATGAATTGCATCTCCTCCGAATATTTTTGCACCATCGAAAAATCTTGCGATTGCATTGTCCTTAACAATTGTTGTCCCTTTAAAATTAGAGTAATTGCCCATGAATTCAATATCCGAGTCTCCGCTTACGAGGACGTTGCCTTCAGCGCCCATTATGGATCCATAAAATGGTTTAGCTCCACTGTCCAGAGCGAAATCCAGGACTGCACCTTCTCCTGACAGAGCGAAATCTGCCGTTTGGTTGTCTGTATCCTGAAATCCGCCGTGCAGAATTACCTGAGGCGTATCACCGGCGTTAATGCCCATGATATGAATTGCATCTCCTCCGAATATTTTTGCACCATCGGAAAATCTTGCGATTGCATTGTCCTTAACAATTGTTGTCCCTTTAAAATTAGAGTAATCGCCCATGAATTCAATATCCGAGTCTCCGCTTACGAGGACGTTGCCATCTGTGGTGCTATCAGCACTTTTTATTGTTCTGTAGAGCGTAGATATCTCTCTATCTCTACCTCTATCGCTATCTCTATCTCTACCTCTCCCTCTCCCTCTCCCTCTACCTCTACCTCTATCGCTACCTCTATCGCTACCTCTATCCAGATCCAGATCCAGGACGGAGTCTTTTCCGGACAGAGTGATCTCTCCACCATTTGTTGATGGATTTTCGTACACATGTCCATGCCAGATTATTCGTGTCAACTGGTCAGAATCTAGTAGCTCATCCTCTGGAGGAGGAGTGGTAGCAGTACCAATAATATTAATCTTTCCTCCGAATATGTTTTTGCCGACAGCTGGATGAAAAATCGCAGTTGTACGACCATTGACTTCAAAATCCCCCTTGAATCCAGAGTTATCGCCGGTGTAGGTTACCTCGCTTACTCCTGCTCTGAGAGCATTATCATATCTTAAGTTTGAATAATTTTCAGTATAGTCTGTGCCGCTTTGTATTATGTGTTTCTTTCCATGATCGCTTTCCGAATAATCAGGCTGCGTTGATATCGACATTGCCATAATGTTATTGGTATCAGTACCTAGGGCTTTTTCCTTAGCGCCCTTTTTGGGCTGTTCTTTCTGCAGAAGCGGTCGCGCAAAGTAGGCTATCGACACTCCAGTGTCCTCCCCTCCAGGAGAAAGCCCTGTATCGGGACATGATGATACACAGAGCGTAATTGGCACGTTAATAAGTTCGTCACTATCAGCAGGGGGCTCAATTAGCTCCTTATTCTTAACATGGAGCACCACTGCCCTCTCATGTGAGCCCCCATCTAGCTCCTCAACAGGTGCCTCACTTTCAGCAGGGGGTTGCTCACTATACGCAGCATTTTGCACCTGTACCCCATCCTCAACAGGTGCCTCACTTTCAGCATAATTATTATCAACACAGGCACCTACCAAAAGCTTTTTGCCTGCTTGATTCATCTTTAGAGCTAAATTCAGCGGTTGTATGATTTCACTATCCTTAAAAGATGCTGACTTTGTTTTGGTTATAAATCCGTGCGCCATTAGTTCATACATTAGCCTTTCTCGATCGCCGGTAAGCTCGACTTCGTCGCCGTCATCCGTCTTATCGATGACACCAGATATTTGTTCCAAACGAGGATCATCTGCATCCACGAACACGCGTGAATCATCGTGCATAAACATGTCGCGATTACTCTCTGGACCTGAGAATATGTGATGATTATCTGCAGAAATTCTATAAGTGCGCTTGCTATCTCCGTAATTTACAAAGTTAACAAATGCCTCTTCGCCACCTATATCGTTAATTTGTACCATTTTCCCAATGTGAAGATTCCCCTCTAGATTTATTGTGGAGAAACTGCCTTCCCCGGCAGCGGCATCAACAGCGGCATTAACAAGATCACCAGTATTGTAAAGATCGCCATTATCAACAGAACCAGCATAAGGCTCAGCAGCGGTGTCACTATAAGTCGATGGTTTTTTGACAGCTGTAATAGCAGCGTTAACAGCATCGGCAATGGCAACTTCAGAACATTTATCAATAGCATTGTTAGCGGCACTCATAGCCTCAGCCCGAGCCCGAGCAGCGGCAGCATCAGCCACCGTGTTAGCCCACCCCTCATAATCAGCTTTACTAAAAGCAGTATGGACAGCACCAGCAATAGCATCAGCAATATAATTGACAATATCTTTACTACCATCATCCATAGTCTTGATATAATCAGCAATACTTGCTGCATTATAAATACCATCATTCCTAACATTGGAGGATTCATAGAACGTAGCGGTAATGCCCTTATAAGTATCAGCATCTTTAGCATGTTCAATAGCCAAATTAACAATAGAAAGAGGGGAATTCTCTTCACCAGGATTATTGTTTAAAGTGGTTCGATTAGCAAGGTAAGCCAAAATATTATCATGAATCGCACCCTCAACTGCCGCCTTAGCAGCATCACGAGCGTCATCAGGCACAGCAGTAGGAGCAGAACCAAGGGCAGCATCATAAACGGCATCTCGAGCGGTTTTAACAACAGATTCAACAATAGCATTTGCGGCATATTCGCGAAAAACTGCAAGATCAGAACAAATCGTCAAACTTTTGCCTGCGCCAATATTGATGGTGTCAAAGAGAACGCCTGTTCCTGGGGGAAGGCCAGCTGCTTCTAGCTCTTCTGGAGCGGAGGCAGGCTCCCAATTTTTAGTGCCATTTAGTGTAATTGTTGTATCTCCATCTGGGACATACAGCTTTAGTGGACTTATTGTAGGTTCTGGAACTGCCAGCGTTCCATCTGGGACATACAGCGTATTAATTTTGCAATTCAATACTCCCTTTTCCTTTTGAAGAGCGATTGTATTGGCTTGTGTCTCATTTGCCAAAAAATTAACCGCTCCGCTGTTTCCCCGTGAGACACCATCAGGCATCTCAAATCCAGGGATTTCATGACCATCAGGCACGACGAAATCAGCAAACAGTTGAGATCCAGCAGGTATGGTAAAAGGATCAGATGTGGTTATTTCAGCAGATGTTATGATATAAGCACCATCATTAAGACGATAACCCTGACCAGAATCATCCACAGAAATATAATAAGGATTGCTATCGGCAAAATCTTGGATGGTGTAATTATCATCAGCTACTGTCGTCCTATCTGGAAGGATTGAGCCCTTAGGTATGACAAAATTAGCAGGTATGTAAGATCCTGCATGTATGCGAGAACGGGCTGGTATGCGAGTATTGGCAGGTATGGTAAGATCACCAGACAGCGTAGAACCGACAGGTATGACATCTATGGCTCTGCTGCTCAGCGTTATATTACGGGATGTAACTGTTCCGGTAGCGTTCAATGCTACATCTCCGCCATTTTGACCAGTGTTGATGTCGGAATAGCCTCCGCCGCCACTCCTTAGAGATATATCGGCATTGATGTCATGAGCAGTCAGAGTCGCGTCACCTCCTGCTGCCGACGGCATTGACCTATTCCATGTGACTCCTCCATCTGTGCTAATGGCGATATAGCCGTTGTGGTTCATAGCAACAAACTTGCCCTCGCCATAGCAGACGCCTCCTATCCAACTACTATGTTGAATATTTGCCAATGGGGACCCAAGAGACATCCAGTCGGTGCCATTCGCAGAATAAGCAACATATCCATCTATGCTCATGGCAACAAGCCTGCCGTTGCCGCAGTATTCGCCATAGGCGATATTGTGTAAGAACCAACGGCGGCCGCCGGTCGAATTGATATCTGCGAATTCGTCGTCCCAACCGGTTGACAAATCCGACGGATTGTCGCACATGGCAATTTGTCCATTGTCCTTTAACACATAGAGTTTTCCATCTCCATAAGCGATTCCTCCGTGCCAGTCCGCTCCTCCAATCGGATTTCCAGTCGAATTCCAATCTGTGACGCCATCTGTGGAATAGGCGATATAACCATCTTTACGTACGGCAACAAATTTATCTTTGGCATAGCAAATATTCCGCCCACTCTTAGTAACGGAAGCGGGTGGTCCCTGTGTCCATGTTGTGCCATCTTGGGAGTAAGCTGTGTATTCGCCGTTATAATTCAAGCAAACAAATTTCTCGTTTCCATATGCAATTCCTCCATCCCAACAGTTATCACTACCATTTGCCAGACCGATTGCCACTTTGCCTTGTGTCCAATGTATTGCATCTGACGAATATGCGCAGTCCCCGTCACGGCCAAGAGCAACAAATTTGCCGTCACCATAGCAAATCCCTCCCCTCCAATTATTACCCGTCAATTTTTGAGGTTGAGAATCTAGAGGTAGGAAACCCATATTGATATTGTTGCCGCCGCTACCTCCTTCCAGAGATACGATGCCTGTAGTGATAGTATCAGTAGCTTTCAATAGCACATCTCCGCCGTAGCCGCCATAGCCGCCTCTACCGCCATTGATACTAGCGCCACTGTCGCCACCGCGGCCACCATTCAGATACACACCCGCACCAGGATCCAGTGTCTCGATTCTGCCGGTTGTCAAAACTGCTGTTCCTTTGGCATTGCCATCTATAGCGCCTCTGCTACTATGGTCGCCCCTGCCACCATGGCCGCCCCTGCCACCATGGCCGCCTCTGCCACCATGGCCGCCCCTGCCACCATGGCCGCCTCTGCCACCATGGTCGCCACTGCCACCTACACTGCCATCGCCATCGCCACCATGACCGCATCTGCCTCCATTGCCACCTACACCGCCAACGCCAACACCATCTACACCTACAACGCCAACACCACCATGACCGCCTCTGCCACCTTCTAGACGTATTGAGCCTGTTGTTGTCGTGATGGCATCGGCTTTCAAAAGAGTGCCTACGTTGATACCATCAAACCCTTCCAACCCCTCCAATTCTGTCAAACCTGTTGTTGTCGTGATGGTATTGGCTTTCAAAAGAGCGCCTACGTTGATATCATCAAACCCTTCCCCCCCCTCCAATTCTGTCAAACCTGTTATTCCCACAGAATCGCCACCATTGCCGCCACCGCCACCGCCACCACTGCCACCTAGACTGCCACCGCCATCGCCAGCGTCGCCGCCATACATAGCTAGAGAGCTCGCTTCGATCTCATTGGCAATTAATTTTGTTATTACTTCAGCTGCGCCACCGTTACCACCAAAGCCACTGTAGGCACCGCTAGAACCATCGCCGCCATGGCCACCTCTACTGCCACGCAGAAGTATCTCGTTTGCATTGATCTTGGCGGCTTCCAAAGTTGTTGTTCCTTCTACTGCGCCACCATCGCCACCATAGGCACTAGAGCCATGACCACCACGGCCTCCATTGCCGCCATATACACGTATATTGTTTACATGGATGCTTTCTGTTGCTTTCAAAGATGTGTCTACTGCGCCAGTATCACAGCCATCTCTTCCATACTCATCTGTACTATCTGCGCCATCGCCACCATGAGAGGCTGCCACAAAGAGATCGCTGTGTGGAGCGTTTATCTTGTCAACCGTCAGAGTTGCGTTGCCTCCCTTGCCAGTATTAGCGTCGGCATCGGCAGCGCTGGTAAAGCCGTCAAGTTGATCAGGCGAATCCGGATATTCACAGTAGTAGCCACCACCGCCTACCACATAGAAAGCGCTACCGCCTTCTGGAGCAACGCTTGGACCTTCGATAATCTTGGCAGTCAGAGACGCAGCGCCACCGCCGCCACCGACGCTGTCACCAGAAGGATGAAGGGCTTTTGCCCAATAAACCCTCTCCCTCTTCAACTCTTGAGAAGGACCACCGCCGCCGTTACTGCCGCCTATTACATAGAGGCCTTTGGATATAGCGAGGGTAGGAACACATGTGGCAGTCATAGCTGCATAGCCACCGGCGCCACCACCATTGCCTCCGCCACCACCATTGCCTCCGCCTACATGTAAAGACTCGTAATTTGCATCTGCACAATGTGCTGTATATGAAGCGTATCCACCAGCGCCACCATTGCCTGTGCCACCATCGATAAGCTCGCCATTCTCGCCGTCGGCAGTATCATCACCGACGCCATCGCCACCTTGTCCGCCCATTGGGAGGACCCCCGGGGGGGGGGGGCATCCCATATTAACGGCAGCGTAGAGGAGCCAATGGTGCTGGATCCTCCGTTTTTGATTGCTTCAGGATCCGCCAAATCACCGATATATCCGCCACCTCCGCCACCGCCTCCGGTCTCATTGCCAGCGCCACCGTAATTCCTACCGCGCTCAGAATGCCAAATACCACTATTATCGAAATAGCCATCTACAGCACCACCTCTACCACCACCGCCACCAGTACAAGCACCGCCTCCGCCACCGTCGGAAGCAGCGCCGCCTCCGCCTCCGCCAAGTACGTAAAAATTCTCGGCGGTGGCAAATAATGGAAGAGTCGTAGCAGATATGGAAAGCAATGCGCATAGTGTCAATGCTCCACTGATACGGCAAAAATTGCCGTTATCCAGAGACACTCGTGTCGTTGGAGCGGAGCGACGTAGGAATCCAGTGGTTGCAGTACAAGCGTCTGCTTTTTTCTGGATCCCTACGCCACTACGTGGCTCTGGATGACGGCGTTTGTGGTGGTTGATGCGTGCCGCACACGCATTTACTCTTGCTGAAGGCGCTTTGGCATTGGAAGTAGTGTCGGCATACACTGAAGAAGGAGGCGAAGCCATTTTTGGATCCAGCGTCACGCTGGCTGAAGGCGCTTTGGCATTGGAAGTAGTGTCGGCATACACTGAAGAAGGAGGCGAAGCCATTTTTGGATCCAGCGTCACGCTGGCTGAAGGCGCTTTGGCATTGGAAGCACATCTCGCATACATTGAAGAAGGTGGCAAAGCAGTAAATGGATCCACCGTCTCGTTGGCTGAAGACATTAGTGCCCGTAGTGCAGCAACTGCCCGTGCTTCAAACACTGTCACGTTGGCTCGCACTGCGGTTACGTGCCGTTTCATATCGGCGCGGAAGAACGGATGCATCATCAAACGAGTGTACATCTCGTCGTCAAACGAGCGTAAATACGTTTCCAGATGATCTTTGATTACCTCGCGAGTGTGTTTTCCGGTCGTTTTATAGGTCAGAAGCAGATCGTGCGCTTTTGTAACGTTCCAGGACGTCCATATTTCCTGACTTACGCTCCTCTGTTTCAGCCAGTTTTCGAAGATTTCCAGTGCCGACAGTATCTGCAGGCGTCGATTGTCCGTCACGCGGGATATGAAGGAATCGTCACATCGGTATGTATAGAGTACGCGATTGACAAAGCCAATGCGCCGCGCCGCCACAAGATTCGCAACGACAAACGCCAGATCGTCTCCAACGAAAGTGGCGGGAAACTCCATGCCAGCAGCAATAATCGCCTCACGACGGAAGAACTTGTTCCAGGCGGCGTTGGTCGTGGTCAAAACAGACGAAAATTCCCGAGCGGTAAAATCGTCGCTCGGACGCGCCGCCATGACTCGTGCATCATACTCAATCCACGGTTGAACGCCATTTTTTCCAGGAATAACCTGATTATAGGGAAACATTACGACGTCCCGACCTTCGCAGGCCTTGTGTATGTCGAAATTCCTAAAATTTTCGACAACGGCGACGTCGTCGGCATCGATGAGCCATACGAACTCGCCTGTGGCTTCTGCTAAGCCTCGATTGCGGGCAGGCCCACATCCCAAGTTCTTTTCCTGACGAATTAGGCGCAGATTACTGAAGATTTTCGTCGATTCCTCAACAATCGACGCTGTTTCGTCGTTGGAAGCGTCGTCTACCACGATGATTTCATGATCAATTTTGGCCAGCGCGGCGTCCACCGACTCTAGACAGCGCCAGATCGTCTTTTCCGCGTTATACGCCGGAATAATAACAGTTAAAAACGGTGGTT
>BNWJ01000044.1 GCA_025998735.1 Alphaproteobacteria bacterium
TTGTGATTTTGGCGATTTTTAACGTTTTTGTGGGAAAATGGCATCTGGTGGAAGAGGTCCTGCGTGCATCGGGAAATCCCAAAACTCGAAAATTTCAGGGTTTCTACAAACTGCTGGGGTGGCAAGCCCATCCATATTTATTATGCTTGGTCTGAATATCCTTCAGAATTTCCTTTATTTTTGTTTCGTAGGGAGCACATGATCTTTTGTCGATAGATGCTATTTCAGCAAGTGTTATTGCGAGCTCTTTGAACAATAGTGGAATTTGATTGTAGTTTAATTTCAATCCTTTTAAGATTGCCCTTTCAGCGTATCCAAACTTTTTTTGTTCGTTTCTGTATTTGTATCTACCATATAGTTTAGCAATTTTATCGAGTTCTTTATTTAGCAGTCTGTTGTTTTTGCTGTAAAGCTCACATGTAACCTTTATAGTCCTCAAATACAAGTTTGAGAAAATGCGCATCTCTTCTTTGATGTCTGCAACAAAAGCATCTTTGATCTTTTGCATATCTTCAGTCATTGCAGTTTCCACTAAAAAGCTATCTTCTTGAGGTGCTTTTTCGCTCCCGCAGCCGATTAGCAACAGTATACATGAGAGGCAAAACAAAATTATTTTCATAGCTTTCCTGCCATATGACGTAAATAGAACTCTCTAGTTTTCATAAAACCATTTTTATAGGCCTCTTTTATCTTCTGCTGCGACAATGGAGCATTCGGAGTGGAGAGCAGCCTTGGCCCCATGGACGCAATTTCTTTTATGACTGCAATGTTATCCAAGTTACTCCTATACTCATGAGTTGTTTCGTTTTTGCAGATATTATAGAGTCTTTCTGCCAAAATCCGAGCATTTTTGAACAACTCATCCATCTGCGACAAATAGTTGCGACGCCACTCTGCGTACAAAAATCTCGCTGCGCTGATGTCGCAATAGGTGCGATATGCAAGCCTTGTGCATAACACATCAATTTGTTTCTCGAAATCTTCAAATTTCGGATATTTCTCCACAAGTTCAACAAGCAACTCTCTAGTATACGAATTATCGAAGAAACACATTTTTTCTTCGTTGTACTGTCTAACAAATTTGTTATAGCGATCAATATCATCTGCGACGTCACTCTGTATGCGCGCTATACATTCTGCTGACAATTCCAGATATGATCTCGCCTGCTCAACGGCTCGCTCGAGCTCTTTTTTTGCGATTGCTGTGTTTTGGACGGCATTTTTTAGAGTGTCAAACACGAGAACACCATCGTCATTTCTTAGGGCATCAAATATGATATTACCGTCGGTATCTTTACTAATTCCATTAAACTCTGACTTAGAGTGTACAAACACACCGTCTTTTCCCCACTCAGGCCCCCACGAAGAATACAAAAATCTTCTTTCATATTCTTTTTTAAGTGGAGATGTGAATTTTTCTAGAAACGAATCTTTCAGCGTGCCATCATCGACGTAGGAAAATAACATGGAAGAAGGGCAGCATTTATACTCGATTTTATCATTAACAACATTTCTTATTTCACGTTCAACCCACCAGTCTATTTCCTTATCATTAGCATCATTTTTAGCTTGAATATCTTTTGGGATTTCCTTTGCTTTCGCTTTATATGGAGCAAATAGCTTTGCATAGTCAATCTCTGCCTTTTCGATTTCTTGTACTAACAAGGGAATTTGATTGTAGTTTAATCTCAGACCTTTTAGAGCTGTTTCTAGTTTTTTTCGTCTTCTGCCATATATTTCTTCGCAGTGATCAATTATTTTTTCATGCAATTGTTTGTTGTTTTTTCCATAGAGATCGCATATTGCCTTCGCTTTCTTCAGCATTTTCTCGGAAGAAAAACGATCTACTTCTCTAACGTACGCCACAAAGGCGTCTTTGATTTTCTGCATATCTCCAGTCATTTCTGTTGCTGCATATGCGTTTACTTCAGCATCGAATGTAGCGTTCAAGGTAGCGTTCGCATACGGTTCAGAAGCTCGCGATAGCATTAACTGGCTCAGCATCACGCCGTAGGCCTCTTTTATCTTCTGCAGCGAATTCTCCTGGCGTTTTGGTAGAATAACCTTCTTTTTTCCCATAGACGTAATTTCTCTTATGAGTGCAATATGATTCATATTTTGTTCATGTCCGTATGAGTTGTCGTCATTGACTTTTTCATCTTTGCAGATGGTATGGAGCCTTTCGGCTAAGATCCTGGAGTTTTTAAAAAATTCATCCATTTGTGACAGATAGCAGCGGCACCATTCGTCATATAAAGATCTTGCTGCATTGACCTTGCAGTAGGTGCGATACGCGAGCCTTGTGGACAACGCATCAATTTGTTTATTGAAATCTTCAAGATTCGGATATTTTTCCGCAAGCTCAACTAGCAGATACGCACCAAAAAGCCTCAATCGTTTCCTACCATGTTCTTCCATGCACTTGCGATAGCGCTCGATATCATCTGCAATGTCTCCCTGTATGTCAGGGATACATCCAGCCAATCCTTCTATATAATCTCTCGCAAGTTCCACAAGTTGCTCAAGTTTTTTTCTTTCGATTGTTGTGGATTTTACAGCATTCCTTATGGCATCAAATATTAGAACTCCTTCATCGTCATTTTTAGGGGCATGCATGCTACGGCATGAATGCAAAAACTTGTTTTCATCTTCTTCTTTAAGCGGAGATATAGATTTTTTCAGAAACGAATCCTCTAGAGTGCCATCATCGATGCGACAAAATAAGTGGTTAGAAATGAACTCATATGACATGAAGCTATTGTAGCCATAGTTATTACCAGAACCGTTGTATTCCCCTTCACGGAGACTACTCATAATTGAGTATCTATAATCAAGGTACCTATTCTTTTGAGCATCATGTTTGCCTTCAATATCCTTCAGAATTTCCTGCGCTCTCGCTTTATATGGAGCAAACAGCTTTCTGTCTTCGGCGACTATTTCAGCCTCTGCTTTTGCAATTTCTCTGGTCAATGGCAGAACCTGATTGTAATCTAATTTCAGTCCTTTTAGAGCTGCTTCTAGCTTCTCGTTAATATTGTTTCTTGTTTTATAATCATCATCCCAAGCTTTTACGATTTTTTCGACTTCCTTGTCCAGCTGCTTGTTATTTTTACCGTAAAGGTCGAATGTAATTTTCAATATTTTTAATCTCTTTTCCGAAGAAATACGCATTTCCTCTTTGAAGTCCGAAATAAAGGCATCTTTGATCTTCTGCATATCCTCTGTCATTACAATTTCCACTAAAAAGCTATCCTCTTGAGAGGCTTTTTCGCTCTCACAGCCAATTAGTAGCAGACACAATATGCAACATAAAATTATTTTCATATTTCTTCTCGATAAAATAATACAATATAACTATAGTCTAACTGTGTTAATAAAAAGTTAATTTGATGCGCAATCGTTAACGATTATCCATTGGCAAACAGACTGGAATCTGTTAGAAAATATATGAAAACTTATATTATGAGGTATAGAAAACTATGGAAGAGAAAAACGATGAAACTAAGCGTCTAATTTCCAGAATCAGAAATGCGATATCGTTACACGAAAGCTATCATCGTGAAATAAGATATAGGGATGCTAAGAAATTGTTACTGAATAACGTGGACAGATGATGTCGTGGATGAAGCTACGGCACTTCATCTGTACGCAAGCGGTGTGTCCACTTTATTTGGTAACAATTCCTTGCTTTCTGTCCTACGCTTAATCCTTGCGTCACCGCTTCTGATCCAAGGACTCGATACCAGATGCTCGCTAGGCTTTTCTGGGCTGGGCTGCCTCCGGCTGTATCGCAGCAGCTTCGCTGGACGCACCATGAGGCCGCCCTGAGCGCACATGGATATGCACTCGACGAGATTTCTTTTTTGTGTTAGTTTCTATGACATTATAACACTGGTTTTTGGTGGAGAGTTTTTATGAAAAGCTTCCAGGAAATAATTTTTTCGCTGAGCAGCTATTGGGGAGCGTATGGATGCGCCATTCTGCAGCCGTACGATATGGAAGTTGGAGCCGGAACGTTTAGTCCCAACACTTTCATGCGAGCGCTTGGAAGAGGGAAGTGGAGCGCGGCCTATGTTCAGCCATCACGACGTCCTGCCGATGGACGCTACGGAGACAATCCCAATAGGGTTGGCAAACATCATCAACTCCAGGTTGTAATCAAGCCCTCCCCCGAAGATATACAGGATATCTATCTAAAGAGCCTTGAAGTTGTCGGCATAGATTATAAATTACATGATATTCGCTTTGTGGAAGACGATTGGGAGAGTCCAACACTGGGCGCAGCAGGTCTCGGATGGGAAGTCTGGTGCGATGGAATGGAAATCACACAATTCACGTATTTTCAACAGGTTGGCGGTTTCAACTGTGATCCTGTGACCGTTGAGCTTACATATGGATTGGAAAGACTTGCCATGTTTCTTCAGAAAGTTGATAACGTATACGATCTCAATTGGAATGGAAAAGGTGGCACAGAAAAAATCACATACAGAGACGTTTGTTTTCAACAGGAGGTTGAGTTCTCGAAATATTCGTTTGAACACGCGGATGTAGAATGCTTGAAACGTCATTTTGAGGATGCGGAAAAAGAATGCGCAAAACTTGCAGAAAAACAATTGGCGCTTCCGGCATATGATCAATGCATGAAGGCCAGTCATCTGTTCAATTTAATGGATTCACGCGGAGCTCTGAGCGTTGCCGAGAGGATCGATCGCATAGCTCGTGTGAGGGCGCTCGCAAAAATGTGCTGCAAGGCACAGGTCGAAAATGAAAATTCATTCCAAGGATAGTGCCATGAGTATAAATGAAGAAAATTTTCTGCTGGAATTAATGGTTGAAGAAATTCCCGCAATGTTTCAGACAAACGCCATCGCGAATCTAAAAGATATAATCACAGGAAAGTTAGAAAAAAACAAAATTCGTTATGAAAATGTAAGGGCATATATAACTCCACGAAGAATGATGTTCATGGCGAAACTGGGTTCACATATTCCTGCATTTACCGAAGAGAAAAAAGGACCACAGACTTCTGCTCCGGCCGAAGTAATCAATAAGTTTTTGAAATCGCTGGGAATTTCACGCGACGACTGCTGCGAAAAAATCGTAGACAAGAAGAGCTTCATCGTTGCAAACGTCAGTCATCCGCAGCAATCCACAAAAGATTTGCTTGAGGATATTGTTGTAACATCGATCGCCGAAATCCAATGGAAAAAATCGATGCATTGGCGAGATCATTCGTTTAACTTCGTCAGACCTATCCGAAATATCCTTTGTATATTCTGCGATGAACATGTAAAGGTAGAATTCAAGGAAATAAATCTACAATCCAACGACTACACTTTCGGTCATCGCTTTATGTCTACCGGAAAGATCTCTGTAAAAAATCCACACGATTACGTGAAAAAAATGAAGGAATCGTCTGTGATTGTCGATCCAGCGGAAAGAAAAAAGATAATTCTGGATGGATTCGAAAAGATTTCCGCAAAAAATGGCGTTTCCATAGAAATAACGGATCGTCTTCTGGAAGAGGTGCTTGGTCTTGTGGAAAATCCCGTTGTTCTGCTCGGACAGATTCCAGAAAAATTCATGAAACTTCCGGAAGAAGCTTTGATAACGCCTATGCGAGTCCATCAGAGATATTTTCCAGTTCGCAAAGGCCAGAAACTTGCTCCATTTTTTGCGCTTGTTTCCAATAACTTAATCGAAGACGGAGGAAAAGAAATAATAAAGGGAAACGAGCGCGTGCTAAATGCTCGTCTGTCGGATGCGCTCTTTTTCTATGAAACTGACTTGCAAAAACCGCTGGAATCACATTTGGAGAATCTAAAGAAAATAGCTTTCAATGAAAAATTAGGAACTGTCTTCGATAGAATCATGAGAATCTGTGATGTCTGCGATTTCGTATGGAACGACATCAGCGGAGATTTTCATGGATTACCTAAAAATGACGTTCCGGTTTTATTGAAACGCACCGCCGTATTATCCAAATGCGATTTGTCGACGCATATGGTTAGCGAATTTCCGGAACTTCAGGGAATTATGGGAAGCTATTACTCCGCTCTTCAGGGAGAAAATAAATTTATATGTGCTGCTATTGGTGAGCAATACAAAGCCATCGATGAAATTAAATCGCCGCTGGGAGCTCTGTTTTCTCTGGCAGATAAAATCGAAATTATCACGAGTTTCTTTGCAATTGGAAAAGAACCGACAAGATCAAAGGATCCGTTTGCCTTGCGAAGAGCGGCCATTGGTCTAATAAGGATCATCAGAAAGTATAATATCTCGTTGGATCTGTATGAAATAATTGGAAAGACTTTTGAAAAGCTCAGTTCCAGTTTTGATGGCCTTAATCCGAATACCGTTGAATCCGTATATTCTTTTATAATGGAGAGATTGAAAGTAACACTCAAGGAGTCCGGCATTCCACACGAAATTGTGACATCTGTTATTGCTGCCGAAAGACAAGATATTAGACCTGTTGCGAAACCGACTATATCCGAGGATTTTTTAGGAGATACGGAGCGCAGAATCGCAGTGTACCTAGGTGTACATGAGGATTCGAGCACCGGATCGACGACAAAAATACCGGATAGAGGAAGGTTACGCAATGGGTCTATCAATCGTATATTTGATAAGGCTAACGTTCTAAATCAAACATTGCAAAGCAGCGAAGGAGAAAGTTTGGTTTCCTGCTACAGAAGGTCGAAAAATATTCTGGCCCCCTATGAAAAAGAAAATTCTTCCAGAGAAATTCATTGTGACAGATCGATGTGTGTTGAACAGTGCGAACGCGATTTGCTGGATGCGCTAGATACGCTGCAATGTTCGCTGGATGTTGTGGAAGGTTCAAGTCTAGATTCATGTGAAAAACTTCGAAAAAAGGTAAGTCTTTGTGCTTCCATAGAAAAAAAGACGATTACTTTCTTCGAAGATATATTAATAAATGTAGATGACGAAAAATTGAGACAAAACAGAATAAATATTCTCCAAAAACTTATGGTGATTTTTGAAAAGTTCCTGCCGGAAATAACCGACATAAAGCAGGCTTGTGCATGCTCTCGAAATTCGGTGCTTTTCAGAGACCGCTGCATATAATGGCTTCGCAGTTGGCTTCGGTGCTTGCAGCACACGCAATATGCCTCTTCTGTTAGATGCATTTTTGTTACATTTGTAATAAATAGCTAAATTGGTGGAAGTTGCTCTGGTTTTAGTGGATTCTTATACTTGATAATAGAATATTGTTGTAATACAATGATGCCCGATGTTAGGGATCTTGGGTCTCTGTTGAAATAGCGAGGGGAATTATTATGAAGATTAGATTGATTTGTGTAGCTGTTGCGTTATCGTTTTTTTATGGCGGTTTTGCGTCTACTAAAGGTGCGTCTGCAAGCAATGCTTCAAGCGGCGGTAAAAAAGCCGAGAAAAAAGACGCAGATAGCGGAGGAGAGGCAAGTGGTACTGGTAGCTCCGGTACATCTACCGACGCTGATGTCCCAGCTGTGTCGTCTCCAGATGCTACGGCTAGTGCTGGGGCAGAGAAAAAGAAGATCGTCGGCGATCCTGTCGTTTTGAGAATAGGTCGCAAGGAGTTCAAGCGTAGCCATGTTTTAGAAGATATGAAGCTTCTTCCACCACATCTAATCAGAGGAATAGATCCTGATAAGTTGTTCGGAATGCTGAGAGATCAGAAAATGAGCGCATATTTGATGGTTGAGCAGGCCAAAAAAGCCGGCATGGACAAAACGAAGGAGTTCATTGAGAGACTCGAACAAATGAAAGAAGAGCTTCTGGCAAGGGCATTCCTCATGAGAGAAATAGCTCTAAAGGCAGAAAGCGAGCCTGCTTTGAGAACAAGGTATGCAAAGTATGTGACTGAATTCAAGCCCGTCAAGGAGAATCATCTGTATCATTTAGTGGTTGCATCCGAAGCTGAGTCCAAAGCCGCTCTTGATGAATTGGCCAAAGGAAAAGATTTCGGCGAGGTCGCCAAGGCAAAGAGCGTCGCTCAATCAAGGGAAAAGGGAGGAGACGAGGGATTTGTTCCTATTCAGATCTTGCCATCCCCTATTAGAGAGAGATTACAGGTTCTTAAATCAGGTGAATACACGAAGGAAGCTTTAAAAATACCTGGTCAGGGTGGGGAAGGCACTTATCATATATTCAAAATTACAGAAAGCAGAGACAGCACTGTACAAAAGTTTGAAGATTGCAAAGACGCTCTCAAGCAAATGGTTGTTCAGGAAGAAGTTATGAAGCTCATCGATAGATTGGAGAAGCAATATAAAGTTGAGAAATTCAATGAAGATGGAACTCCATATAAACCGGAGACTGCTAGCGCTGCAGTAGCACCAAAGGCTTCTTAGGCTTCGGGATTCTGAATTCACGCGGAGAGGATTCTTTCCGCGTTTTGTTAGTATGTTATGCAATTCGTAAACATAGTCGGCTGCGCTCATAAAATTTCTGCGTTTAAAAAAGATTCGAGATGAATACTAAGAAATACAATACGTCAGTACACGTAAAATCAATTGTGGATTCTATATTAAAGAATGTTGCTGGTAGGCATTACATGGCTATTTTTTGTGATTGGCGTAGCGTTGTTGGTGACTATTTCAATTCCATATCCGCTCCGCACAAAGTTACAGCTTCCGGCAATAAAAAGATTCTAGTTTTGAAAGCAAAGAGAGGATTCACTCTAGAAATTCAACATGAATCTGATAACATACTGCATATGGTGCATGGCTTTTTGGGAAATACCTGTTTCTCCGCTGTAAAGGTCATTCAGATGGATTCCTAGCCATTGAAATGATAGATTCATTCGGTTTTTGTCGATGTTGTTGGAGCGTAATGGTGTCGTTTTTTCCGAAAAAGATGTCCCTACTATTTATGTCTGCATTTACGTTGTCGTTCTGCAGTAGCGGCGTCGCTGGAGATCACGTTGATTATGATGCTGTAGACGATGAAGACGGATCTTTTGCTGAAAATCTAGCAAAGCTTAAGTTCCCGGAAAAATTTCAGTTATCGGAAATCGTTATTGGACAGGAAAACGCTCCTTTGACTGTCATAATGTATTCGTCATTTACATGCAATCATTGCTGTACATTTCACGAGAAAGAATTGCCTAAATTTAAGAAACGTTACATCGATACGGGAAAAGTGAAAGTGTATCTGAGATGCTATCTGGACGATCTTGGAGCTTTTGAGGCAGCAACGCTGACCAGATGCCTGTGCAAAAAATCACCGGCGAATGTCACGGCAGCATACCATGCGATTTTTTCCAAACAAAAAGAATGGATGGAATCGGAAGATCCAAGAGAGTTTCTGAAAGAAATCTTCAAAACTCAAGGATATAAAAAAAAAGACATCGATGCCTGTCTGGAGAATCGCTCGATTCAGGCCGGCCTGATGAAAGAACAACAGCGTGCCATGCACGAGTTTAACGTAATCTCAATGCCTGCGTTCATCGTGAACGGAAAGACACATCAAGGTGAGATAACATGCGAAAAACTTGCAAAGATGTGCGGATTCTAATAGCCTCTCACGTAACAGTCTGTGCAGCTTTTTTGTTGACGCGTTTAATCATTATTAACGCGAATAATGGATTAGCTAACCATTTGAAAGATATAGTGAACTCGTTTTTGGATCGCGTCATTTTATGGTAATCTGCAAGATATTTTTGTAGGTAGGTACCATGGTATATTGTGTGGATTATAAGAAAAGAGTATTGGAGTTTTGGTCAAAGCCAGGCAACACATTAAGGAAAACGGC
>BNWJ01000045.1 GCA_025998735.1 Alphaproteobacteria bacterium
TACAAGAAATAGAAGATAAACTTAACAATCGACCACGGAAAGTGCTAAACTTCAAAACACCATTCGAGGTCTTCTGGGCAAATGCTGGGGTTCCGCAAAATGATGCACTTCGTTTCTGAATGGGCGGACGCTCTATTTTCAGCAGGTCTGTTCCGTCTCTTTTGTATCTTGACCTGGACACGTTGAAAGTGTGGATTTTCTTTGACTGGATCTCCACGCCACTTCTTGACTATGGATGCCGAACTGTGGTGCAAACACAGTCGGCATACATATCGGTCTAGAGGCAAAGCCATTATGCTAGTGCGGTGCGCTTATATCTTAATGGCGGCGTTCAGTTTCACGGAGTATCCCTTTTCATTACCGGTAGTTCTCGTGACGCCGAGGGTAACTTCGCCGTCCTTACTTCTTGTATGGATGGCCGCGTTGTATTCAACAGTACTTGAGGTTTTTCCGAGGTAAGATGCCTTTCTATTCTCTTCCTGTATTTGTCCATGCAGTCTTCCACCTAGTCTTTTGTTGAATTTCACACCCATAACGCCCCCAAGCTCTTCATCTCCGAGCTGCAAATGCAGTCCAGCAGATGGATTTAAGCTGTGGAAGCCATTATTTTTCAGAGTACGGCCGTCCTTCAGCTTTTCATCGCAGGTGCTTACGAACGAGTAGTCGCTGCTCAAGCTAGGAATCAGTGCAAGATCATCATTCAACGCAAAACTCCGTAGCACTTTTGCGCCGAAGGAGAACAGATGGCTCTTGAGATCTACATCCAAGTCCTTGATGTGGTTTTTGGTATTCAGCAACTCGTAAGATCCGAGTAGATCCAGCTTGAAGTGTCCATCTTTGGAATTTCCGCCATGATCGAAAAATGAAACCTTAGCACCTACCAGAGCGCCCTTATATCTCCCATTTTGATCCGAGTACTCGAGATCAGCAGTAGTATATCCAGCGAATACCGTTGGTATATAGGCGTATCCCTCTTCCAGATTCTGTAGTTCTCCGTCATATCCGAATATTGTCGCAAATCCCTTTGACGAGAGCTTATGCGGCGTATCTGTTTTTATATCAGACGATATGTAGTAGGACTTATTCCAGAACGTGTATCTCCCAACCGACACCTCATGATGTGCCGCATAATCCGACGTACCGCAGATGGCATCGTAGATTTGCGATATATTACTCACGTGCATGAGCTCCATATCTGGTAGCTGTGATGGATGTTGAGGTGGAAGTGGTGTTTGACTACCATCTGCTGCCTTATTCAATGTTAGGACGAGGAACTCACGAACTGTTCCAATTGATGCATCCTGCTCCATTCCAAGGAGGTAACTATTTGCTTGCTCAATCTCAGCATATACTGGCTCGTTATTAGAATCAATAGCGGTTATATATTGGCCTAGGTGTGCAGCATAAACATTTGGAAGGGGAGCGGTATTCGGATAGTTCAGGATCTCGAAAACATATTTGTCCCGCAGCAAATTTTCTCCTGCTGGTTCGAATGGTGAACTCAGGAATTTTAGATCGTTTATGACTATATCGCCACGACTCTCGGGAGCAATAGTGCCAATATACAAGCGGTCGGAAGAGCTGATATCTGTGCCATCATGAGAACCATCTCTATCATAATACATATCAGGATTTACGTCCAAATTCCACTTCATTGCGTCGGTAATATTCATAGTGTCGACAAGAATGGAAGAATCCTCACGTTCAGCACCAAGAGAGTCGCCTGAGTCCTCATCATAAAAATCAACTGAATGATTTCTCGTTTCGAGAGTTGAACCAATATCCAAGCGACCAATGTGCAGGGTATAGCCGTCATCACCAGCCTCAGAGCCATATTCATCGGTCGGCCTCAATCTCAGAGTTCCTTTCTCGACCTTTAGATGGTGAATCTTGGTCCTTTGCCTGACTTTCAGGACGCTGTTCTCTCCTTTTACTTCTATTGGATCACCACCTGCCTCGCCCAGTTCTGCGCCGGCAAAATTTACGAGACCTTTTGCATATTTTCCTCCTTCTTTTTCACCGATCCTCAAGCGGCGCACTCTTTTTTTGCCTGCTTCTCCCGAATCGCTCGTTGAATCTTCGATATTCAGCGTTCCCTGAGGCAGATCCAATCGACTTTTCATTTCTTCGCTGGTTTCTATGGTTGCCACGTGGTTTTCTTCCATTTTAAGGACACCACCGAACATTTTTCCTTCGTACAGGTATTCGCCGAGCCACGGCACATAAATGCCCTCGCCATCCACGCCAGATTCGCTGCCATCCTCGGCTTGCACCAACTTGACTCCATTCTTTCGACTTCTGACGATGAATTGCGCACCATCAGCAACATTTATTTCCCCCATAAATCCGGAGCAATCCCCCTTGAGATAAACGGTACCTTTATTCAAATTTATGGTGTTACAGCACATATGAGTCAAATCCTCATGATCATCTATATCGTCGGTGCAGCTGATGTTTCCATAGACAGAGAACCTATCACCATTCGCAGGAAGATCGAATGTCAGATTAGATCCATCACTCAATACGATATTCGGCTTATTGCTTGGGTCTTTCGCACCACCATGCCATATGAGTTGTGCGCCGTTTTTGATATTGATATCTCCACCGAATATCGCGCCATCCGAAGAGAATTCCGCCACTGTACCGTACCTCGTTATTTTTCCATTAGTGTCACGATCCACATACTTTGGCTTACCTCCCTGCAGGATGTCTCCGCCGCCATCGAGATTGAGGACGCCGTTGTACCAGGAATTATCTCCGGCGTAGTAGACGTAATCGGTGCCTTGCTTGAATACATTATCATATTTGTCATTCGTATAATCGTCTACATAGCCTGCCCTAGATTGATTGAAGACAATTTTCGGGTTAACTGGCTCTACATTTCCAATATAGTCCCCTTTCTTGCTTTCATCCACTCGATCATTTGCGTCGTAGTTGATAAATGCATCTGTACTATCGCTTCCATGGATGTATCCGAGAATGTTCCTGAAGGCGGCGTTAGGCATCGCAGGATCTTTCTCGAACTCTGTTTTAAGAGCCGTAACCTCAGACAGGTATTTCCCAAGATTGGTTTTGAGAGCAGCGACGGCGTCTTTGTTGGCGTCTTCATATGGAAGCGTAGGTAGCATTGATGCTGCATCCGCAATAGCCGCTCTGGCAGCATCGAGATTCCCGGCGACGTTAGTATCACCAGCAAAAACATTTGCGATGGCAGTGTTAGCAGAGTCAAGAGCAGATGCAACACCCTCCTGGAGACCATCGATTGAGACACCGCTAATGTTACTCAAAGATTTATTGACTTTTTCCTGCAATGACTCATACACATTTGTATATCCAACGATGCTGTAGACGGATCCGTTAAACGCCAACGATGCTTCAAGATCCCTAACTTTCGTTATATAGCTATCAACGTATGTTTTGAATGTAGCCAAATCCACGCCATCTACTGACGCATCAGGTAGGCCATCCAGAATTTTTTTCGCTTCCCTAAGAGATGATTTCGCGATTATGGCACGCTGAATAACGCCGCCCTTAGTATCAGCATACTGACGGGCATCGTCGAGGGAATTAATAGCCGTTTTAACACTGTGATATGCGTTTCGTAAGGAATCCTCAGGTGTTTGTGGATTGGCTGCAGGCGTAGTAGGGATCCCGTGATCTGCAAATAATGATCCTAGATTGGCAAATGCATTGTCTGCAGTGTCGGTAATGGCCTCAATCCTCGTAACGGCATTACGAATTAGATTTATATCATCTGTTGAGTAAACCAAATTGACAGTGACAGGCTTTTTGGTTGCTCCCGGCTGCTTATCGTCGGCATCTCCCATATAAATGGCATTTCGAGACCAGCGCATCAAGCCGCCGTTTACGTCAAGCGGGTATGTGTAGCTTTGCTCAGGATCAACAGGATCAAGAGGACTACCTCCAATTTCCGGTAAGTTATTGATCCATTCATTCTTTTCCAATGCATAGATGAGATCCGCATCGTGGTATTTCCCATCACTTCCCCGTGATATAGGCAAATCAGTCAGATGCTTACCATTATCTACCCCATCTTCAGCATTATCGAATTGTACAACGTCTTCTAGGTTGTCAAAAGTCGGAGGAAATATGACTCCGAGTCTTGGAGCGCCAATAAAGAAGAATTGGCGAACATCATCGTCATCTATGAAATCATGATATGCAGCTTCTGCGTAATATGTTTCGTCAGCTTTCCACTCTTTAACCAAAGGAAATGCCTCTGTATCTCTGGTTTCTTGACCATGTGTGCCTGCTTCTGCAGCAACATCTCGTGTAAAATCGGGCGTATCGTGCTGAGCTGCATTGTAGACTTTGAGACCATTAAAGTTTAGTTTGCCCGCCTCACGAAGGTCTATAACACCATAGTTGTATAGATCATTACCAAAACCATACAAATTCGCATTGCTGATATAAAGCTCTGGAGCTGCTCTTCCTAAAGCATTTTTATCGAGAACACACTTAATTTCTCCGTAGTTTTTGACAAGATATGGAGTCCAAGCAGCAACATCAGCCCCAATCGTAAATACTCCACCTTTTATTGTTATTTTTCCAGTCGTCGAGTTTATCCACTGTGAAAAGATTGAAGGGCTACCAAGATGTGTATCAACATTTCCGCTGGATATTATTTCTCCAGAGTTAGTCCATGTGCCGACGCCGGTACCGTCTACATATATTTCAGCGTCATTACCATCTATGGTTATTGTTCCATTATTTGTCCATTCGCCGATACCGTTACCCGATGCGGCCAGTTGGACATCATTGCCATCTATGGTTATTATTCCATTATTTGTGCAGTAGGCGTTGTAACCCATTGTGATCATAGAAGCAGTCGCGCCTGGCTGTATCTCTATTATTCCATCAGCGTTATTTGTCCACCTTGCTGTACCACTAGTACCGTTTGCATACACATCCATATCGGCGTTACCATGTTCGATGGTTATTGTTCCACCCTCGTTTTTCCATTCTGCATTGCCATCTGTTGAATGCGCATGCAGATCGACATCGCCTGCCTGTACAGTTATTGTTTTACCAATAAGATTCCATTCTGCATTGCCATCTGTTGAATGCACATACATATCGGCGCCATCTTTTATTGTGCCAATTTCTCCGGCATTTGTCCATGTGGCGTCGCCCAATCCTTTTGCATAAGCAGTAACACGTCCATTGGTGCTGGAGATTGTTCCGATGGCGTAATTTTTCCAGGATGCAGTGCCGCCTGCTGAATGCGCATGCAGATCAACATCGTCGTCACCGCTGATCTCTCCACTATTCCTCCATGAGGTGTTGCCGCCTCCCTCTGCAAATGCAACAACAGATCCGTTGATGCTGGAGATTGTTGCGCCAGAGTTATTCTGCCAGGTGACATTATCGGATCCTTCTGCATATGCAGTAACACCGCCTGCAACATTTATTTTTGCATCAGCGTCATTCCTCCATTCTGCCTCGCCCTCTGTTGAACGCGCGTGCAGATCAACATTGCCGTATCCAATGATCTCTCCAGAACTCGTCCATGAGGTGTTGCCGCCTCCCTCTGCAAATGCATTAACATCGCCTGCCAGTACAGTTATTCTTTTACTACTCTCATTCTTCCATTGTGCAGAGCTATATGCTGAATATGCGTACATATCAGCGCCATTGTTTTCGACGTTAATTGTTCCATTATTGTACCAGTCGGCATGGCCGTCGTTTTCACCTTCACCTGAGGAGATCATAGAGGCTCTGGCATACTTTGTGTATATAGATCCACTATTTGTCCAACTGGAGTAGCCACCCTCGCCGCTAGAGTTCATTGTATTGCTGTAGGAACCATAAGCCCGTATAGATCCACTATTCGACCAGATGGAGTAGCCACCTTCGCTGCTAGAGTCCATTGTGTTGCTGTAGGAAGCATCCCCACCAATAGATCCACTATTCGTCCAGTTTGAGTATGTGGCGCCGCTCGAGTTCATATTAGCGCTATTAGCTTCGCCGGCCTTTATCTCTATTCCATAGTAATTCTGCCATTCTGCACCGCCACCTGTGGAATGCGCATACAGATTAACGTAGCCATCTCCTGTGTTCATTGTTCCACGATTAGTCCAGTAGGCGGTGCTGTTTTTTCCCTCTGCATATGCATATGCATCAAAAGATCCGCTGGTGCTTGAGATTATTGCGCCAGTGCTATTCTCCCAGGATGCATTGCCTTCTGTTAAATACACGTGCAGATCAACATTGCCTTCTCCTGTGTTCATTGTTCCATAATTATACCAATACATGATGCCGATTTTTCCCTCTGCATATGCATCAAAAGATCCGCTGGTGCTGGAGATTGTTGCGCCACTTTGATTCTTCCAGTCTGCAGAGCCATCTGTTGAATACGCATGCAGATCAACATTGCCTTCTCCTGTGTTCATTGTTCCAAAATTATACCAGTAGGTGTTGCCGGTTTTTCCCTCCGCATGTGCATCAACATCGCCTGCCAATACAGTTATTGTTCCGCCATCATTCCACCATTGTGCATGGCAGTATGCTGAATACGCATGCATATCAGCGCCGTCTCCTATGAACATAAAACCATTGTTCGTCCAGGTGGCTTGGTCGTATTCACCTTTACACGATGAGTACATTTCGGCTTTGGCGTTCTCTGTGTATATGCTTCCAGTATTGCTCCAACTGGAGTAGCCACCTTCGCCGCTAGAGTTCATGGTGTTGCTGTAGGAACCATAAGCATATATGTCTCCAGCATTCGACCAGGTGGAGTTGATAGCGCCGATAGAGTTCATATTAGCGCTATTAGATGTGCCTGCCAATACAGTTATTGTTCCGCCATCATTCAACCATTGTGCAGAGCTATATGCTGAATACGCATGCAGATCAGCATTGCCATTATTTATTGTCACCTCTCCGCTATTCTGCCATGAGGTGGGGATGCCGCTATCGTTTCCCTCTGCAAATGCAACAACAGATCCGCTGATGCTGGAGATTATTGCGTCCGTCTCATTCCACCAGTTTGCAGAGCCATTTTCTGAATATACGCGCAGATCAACCTCGCCATCCCCTGTGTTCATTGTTCCATAATTATGCCAGCCAGCGCCAGATGGTCCTTCTGCAAACGCATCAAAGGATCCGCTAGTACTACTTATTATTCCATAATGGTTGTTCCAGAATGCAAAGCCATTTGTTGAACGCGCGTGCAGATCAACATTGCCACTTCCTGTGTTCATTGTTCCACGATTAGTCCAGCTGGTGTTGCCGCTGTCGTTTCCCTCTGCATGTGCATCAACATCGCCTGTCGTTACAGTTATTGTTCCGCCATCATTCAACCATTGTGCAAAGCTATATGCTGAATACGCGTGCATATCAGCGCCGTCTTTTTCGATGGTTATTCTTCCATTGTTTGTCCATGTGGTGTAGAGGTCTCCTTCTGCATATGCAGCAAGTGGAATTGGCTGAGCTGGAGCACGATTACTACTACCAGGCGCATCACCAGTAACACCATCAACATAATCATAGCTTCCGTGATAAGTTATGTTTCCACCAGCTTTATTCGTCCAAGTTGCCGCTCCTCCACTGGAGTATGCATGTATGTGACTGTCGGAAATGGCTGCAGGAATTTCCGTATATCTATCATCCCATATTTCGATCGCGCCACTGTTTCCCCATGTGGCAGACAATGGTCCTTCTGCACTTGCGTTAAGAGTAAATTTTGCCGTTATGGGACCATGGTTGGTCCAGATAGCGTGTCCACCTGCTGATTTTGCAAAAGCGTCCAGATGATCGAACTCAGAGGTTATAGTCCCCCTGTTTTTCCATATGGCATTTCCTGTGAAACCTATTATGCTGGATCCGGGCGAAGTTGTTTGTGAGAACGAATTTCTAGCGGAAAGATTTCCGCCATGATGCAGCATAATTTCTCCGCTATCATAATTGTTCCAGATCATATCTCCGCCAAATGGATAAAAGATAGGGTTATAAAAAACTACACCACTGGAAGATTGGGCATATATATTCGCATAATGGGTGGATTCTATTTTTCCTGTGTTGGACCAGGCAGCTCCAGGTCCTTCCGCCCACGCATTTAGACAATTTGGGCCGTTTGTTAAATAAACATTTTTGCTGGAAGCGGATATTATGGTTCCAGTGTTTGCCCAGTGTGCCCTACCACCGGTGGAGCGTGCGCCAGCGTATCCGCCATTAAATACGAGAGTTCCAGCATTTTTCCACGCAACAACTCCTGCATTACCTGGGGTGGCGTATGGATACACGCTTGGAGAAATACCCAAATTAATCTGGTGTGTGCCGGAGCCAGCGCCGTAGTTACCCCACTGACCCTCAGCATTGTCGTTACTGCGCATTGCGTATATGTGTACATCCTTTCCAAAGAAAATGCTGCTTCTAGGCGGAGTAGCAATTATCTCACCATTTATCACATAAAGCGTATCGCCACTCGGAAGATCAACTGTGTGCGTTCTTGCTACATTATTTTTAAGCTCATCGTAATTACTAATGTTGCCTTGATTGGCAACAAAACTTTGAACATGCCTTGTCGTATTGAACGAAAGCCTTACTTTACCTGTATCTAAAGATGTTAGTGTTGCGGTTTGCCCTGTCCCGGAGAGGGAACCTGGGCCGATTGTCGTAGCACCAGTTGTTGGTGTTTGATCCGTGGTGTTATTGAAAGAGCCAGTGCTTGCTATTCCCATGACGTTGTCAACGGTATGATAATCCCATCCGTAGTACCGATTCGTTACAGCATACATAATTGGAAATGTGTTATTTCTTCCGATATCAACCATTACTTTGCCAGGATTTGGGATTGGGGCAATTGAAGGATTACCACTCCACTTATAGTCTGCGCCATATCTAGTTATTTTACCTTCTCGTGCCTTAAGCGGAAACAAGTAATTGTGACCATCATCAGGATAATATCTAAATGGTGATATCGTAGTTGCATCTACATCTACATTTGTTGTTGTCCCTGAACCAACACTATCACTAAAAACCTTGGTATATAGAACAAATTGTTCATGAGCATTTAATCCACCGTATGGTTTTTGGTCCTCGGGTATGTCGTCTTTATCCTGCACAGCCTCATACAATTTTTCATCTGGGATTTCGGCCGCAAATACCTGTGGAGAAAATCCGATTACCAAGCAGAATGCGGCAAATATCGGACGCAAGCGAGTCCTCATAACACCCCCCCTTCCTTCTGACAAACGCGGGCTGTGGATCGATCCGTTGTTTTTCAATGAATTAGCGCTAACCGTTGTTGCCTTATCCTCAGAACTTAAAATATTCGCCATACCAAAACTCCATATACAAAATACAATCTTCTACAGCCGTTGTAGCAGGACATTCATTAACAAGAAGTTTATGAAACAAGTGATGATGATTTTTTGGGGGATTTTTACGATCCAATTGAATAGACCTGTTGCAAAAGCCTCTTGGAGTCACTGATTATCAGGACCAAAAATAGGCCTACGCAACAGGTCTAATTCCTTGCGATTTCTCGACTGACAGCAGACTGACTTATGCCTACTTTTTCAGCAATCTTTCGCTGAGATAAATTGCTTGACTTCAAAACCTGGATCTGTGACCTTATATCACGAGTCACGTGGTG
>BNWJ01000046.1 GCA_025998735.1 Alphaproteobacteria bacterium
AGAAAAAACAATTCCGATCAAAAAAATCACACTTCAAACACGGTCTTCGATATATAACTAACACTTTGTTTTATCTGTCTTTTTCTCATACTTTGTGGATGTTCCTAAAACTCACGGGGTGATAAGGTGCTAAACTTCAAAACACCATTCGAGGTCTTCTGGGCAAATGCTGGGGTTCCGCAAAATGATGCACTTCGTTTCTGAATGGGCGCAATCAGGAGGAGTATTATTCCGGCAAGAAGAAGCGTCACACGGTGAAAACTGAGATCCGAATTACGAAGAAGGGACGAATTATGCATGTTTCTAAGACGGTCCCCGGAACGGTTCATGACTTCAAGTTGTGGAAAGACAGCCAAGAGATTCCGAGCGAAAAAATTCCGATCGAGACTCATGTTTTGGGGGATTCCGGCTATCAGGGGATAGAGAAGATTCACAAAAACTCGGAAATTCCAAAGAAAAAGCCCAAAGGTGGCAAGCTAAGAAATTGTTACTGAATAACGTGGACAGATGATGTCGTGGATGAAACTACGGCACTCCATCTGTACGCAAGCGGTGTGTCCAGTTTATTTGGTAACAATTCCTAACCAAGGAAGAAAAGGAAAAAAACAGGGCCATATCAAAAGTTAGAGTGGTTGTTGAGAATATTCTCGGAGATATTAAGGTTTTCAGGATTATGTCGGACCGTTATCGCAACAAAAGGATAAAATTTAATGAAAAGTTTAGGATTATCGCCGGAATTGTTAACATGAAAAATGGATTTGGACTTGCATGAGAAATAAAATAATGTTACACTGACCTCATCAAAATTCATTACTGGATCTGCGTTTGGGTTATGCAACAGGTCTATTTTCTGCGTTTTTAACTTTTCGCATAATCCGCTTCTCTCACCCATCATCGATATTATATCATATTTTTCCTGAAAGCGGTAATTTTTTCTGATCAAATAGCAAAGTCACGTTGGCGATAACAGAAAACGCCTGTGGTGCAACCACATTAACGCCCGTCCTGCAAGGACTCCATTCTCTGGCTTATATTTAAAAAATCTATCCAGGATTCTCTTTTTTGGGACGGAGAACGCAACAAATACGCCGGATGAAACGTTGAGAAAATTTCCGCCGAAAGCTCTGGTATCCTCATGGATCTGCCGCGCAGCTGCGACATGCTTTCGTTTGTTTGCAGCAATGTCTTGGCCGCTGTTCCTCCAACGCACACCACTATTTTCGGATTTATCAGTGATATGTGCTTCAGTACATATGGTCTGAACAACGTCACCTCTTCCGTCGTCGGAGTGCGATTTCCCGGCGGGCGCCACGGTAATATGTTGGTTATGTACACGTTTGCGCGATCCAGTCCGACCGCCTTCAGTATTTTATCTAGCAGCTGCCCACTTTGACCAACAAACGGAACTCCCTGCTTATCTTCCTCCGCTCCAGGAGCTTCCCCTAGCAATAGTATGTTGGCATGTTCGTCGCCAACGCCAAAAACCATATTGAGCGCACATTCTTTTATGGAAATATTGACTCGGGACATCGCCTCTTTCAACTCCGCCAGAGTAGAGATTCCGCTTTTCGTCACGCCATGCCCCTGCACTGCATCCGCTAGAATGTCCGACACTCCTGCTTCGGAAAACCACTCGGCAACCTGACGTAATTTTTTCTTGGAAAGCTTCATTTTCACCTATCTAACGCTACCTCGATGAGCTTCTTGGTATTATCAATACCATAAAGCGCGACAAATGTCCCCATGCGCGGTCCCTCTTTCTGAGCAAACAAATGGCGATAGAGAACCATGAACCACGACCTCAACTCGCTGAAACCATGCCTTTTTCCCACTTCGAAGATTATATTTTGGATTACGGCTGCGTCCTCGTCACCACTGAGTTTATTCAGCTCCATCAGAAGGTCTTCCAAGGCTGTCCTTTCAACATCGCTTGGAGAAGAGTAGACTTTTTTATTCTTCACGAAATCTTGATAATAATTTATCGCATACGTAACCAATTTATCGAGAAACGGCATTGCCTCAGGACTTGCGTCATTATTGTATTTTTTGATAAATCCCCAGAGAACGCCGCTGTCGTCTGTATTGCATACGCTAACAAGATTTAGCAGAAGCGAAAACGATATGTCCGACTCGCTCTTTGGCGGATTTCCCGAATGAATATGCCAGGCTGGATTATCGACCCGTTTTTTATCCTCCAGGGTTTCGTAATTTTTTATGTGTGATATGTAGTCGTCGACCTGTCTCGGAATGACGTCGAAATACAGCTTCTTGGCACTTCGCGGAGAAGCAAACATATAATTCGCAAGGCTTTCGTGAGGGGCATACCGAAGCCATTCGTCTACGCCAATACCATTTCCCTTGGATTTTGAGATTTTCTTGCCTTCTTCGTCTAGAAATAGCTCGTAGTTGAATCCCTCCGGAGGCGTTCCTCCGAGAATCCGGCAAATCTTGGACGATAACTTTACGGAATCGATGAGATCCTTTCCGGCCATTTCGTAATCCACGCCTATGGCTACCCAGCGAGCCGCCCAATCCACTTTCCACTGCATTTTGCAATGCCCGTCGGTTACCGGAAGCTCTGTAAGTGTGCCGTCTTCGTCTCGAAATACTATGGTTCCGGCATCTACGTTATATTTGTCGATGACAACCTGCAGCACTCTGCCGGTCGTCGGTGAAATCGGAAGAAATGGACTATAGGTCGCGGCTCTTTCCTCCCGGAGACTGGCCAGCATTACGTCCAATATCTCTTTGTGATGTTTCAGAACTTTTAGCAAGACTTCGTTGAATTTGCCCTTTTTGTACCAATCTGTCGAGCTCTGAAATTCATACTCAAAACCAAATGAATCCAAAAACTCAATGAGTTTATTGTTATTGTGATGCCCAAAACTCTGATGACAGCAAAATGGATCCGGAACACTCGTCAGCGGATATCCGAGATATTCTGCCACCATATCTTTGTTGGGAATATTATCCGGAACTTTGCGTAAACCATCTCGATCGTCGGAAAATGCGTAGATTTTTGCCTTCATTCCCGTAAGACATTCAAAGACATGCTTGACATACGATGTTCTTGCCACCTCTCCGAAAGTGCCGATGTGTGGCAATCCGGAAGGACCGTAGCCGGTCTCCAACAATGCGAATCCCTTCTGTTTCACACTTTCTCTAGAAACTAATTTGCGGGCCTCTTCGAACGGCCAGGATTTCGCATTTTCATAAACAACATCGTCAAAGCACATTTTTACCTCAAAACACAAGACACGCTATTGTAAAATAAAAAGGATGTACTTACTAGTCGTTACAACAAAGAAATTCGCGTAAATCAAGAGACTTTGTTGGTGCATAGGTCCTGATGCACTGGCTTCCATTGCTTGACACATCGTTCTTTTGGAGATACAGTTGTTAACTATGAGGCATTAAAAATTAGCGGAGAATCATATAATGGGAATAAAAGAGTTAATAGTAGATGAAGGAAAGTATATCGGTGAACTCAACGCCGACGGTGTTCCGCATGGAAATGGAAAAATGATATTCACCAATGGAAACGTTTACGAAGGGAATTTTGTGGATGGTGAGCCATATGGAAAAATAAAAATCACATGCTCCGACGGGCGTATTTACGAAGGAGATTTCGCAAATGGAGTACCCAACGGAAAAGGAAAATCTACAATCCCGGATGTAGAGGTCTACGAAGGAGATTTCGCAAATGGGGCATTAAGTGGAAAAGGAAAAATCACATGCTCCGATGGGCGTGTTTACGAGGGAGATTTCGTAGATGGAGCACTAAATGGAAAAGGAAAAATCACATATCCTGATGGGTGTGCGTACGAGGGGGATTTCGTAGATGGAGAACCAAACGGAAAGGGAAAATCGACACGTCCAGACGGAGACGTCTATGAAGGAGGTTACAGGGATGGACGGCCGCATGGGAAAGGAAAACGTACACTCGCGGATGGGGAAACTTATGAAGGAGATTACGCTGATGGACATCCGAATGGAAAAGGAAAGGCTATGTATGCGGATGGAACAATCTACGAGGGAGATTTTGTGGACAATGAATGGAGCGGAAAAGGAAAAGCTACGTACGTACATGGAGTCATCTATGAAGGAGAATTTATGGATGGTGAGTGGCATGGAAAAGGAAAAATGACATATCCAGATGGAGAGGTTTTTGAAGGGAGATTCGTGAAAGATGAATATAGCAAAGAAGGAAAAATGACATATCCAGATGGAGATGTCTACGAAGGAGAATTCGCAGACTGTAACCCGAACGGAAAAGGAAAATTTACCTACGCTGACGGAGATGTCTACGAAGGAGAGTGCATGGATGGAGCCCCACATGGAAAAGGGAAACTGATATACGCTGATGGAGCAGTCTATAAAGGGGATTTTGTAAATGGTTGTTGTCAAGGAAATGGGAAATTAACAGATAGTGCAGGAAAAATCATCTATAAAGGAGAGTTCATAGATGGCCAACCGCGCGAATCGTAGATAGAGTCATTAAAATGAAAGTGAAGGAACTGATAGTAGATGCTTAATTCTCCCTACCGTGTTTTGCTCATTTCTGAGGATATGTATTCTATCCATAAATCTGGACGGTTTTTTCTGGTAATTTCTTTCGATTGATTCAGTCTGAATTCGCGTATTCTTTCGTGATTTCCCGATAGAAGATCCTCTGGAACATTTAATCCATGGAACGTCTGGGGGCGCGTGTATTGGTCATATTCCAGTAATCCGTTTTGGAAGGAGTCGGTGCATATGGAGTCGGCCTCGCCAACGATTCCAGGCAATAGGCGCACGCATCCCTCTATGATGGCCATTGCGGCGACTTCGCCCCCCATCAGCACGAAATCCCCCAGCGATACCTCTTCGAAGTCACAGTAATCGAGGATTCTCTGATCGACACCTTCGTAACGTCCGCACAGAAGCGTAATTCCCGAGGACCTGCTCATGTTCGCGATATCTTTTTGTTTCAGCTGACGTCCGCGCGGGGAAAAATAAATCTTCTTGGCGTTTTGAGCCTCTTCCGAAAGTGATTCGTAAGCCATTTCAAATGTAATTGGCGAAAGCAGCATACCGGCCCCACCACCGTAGGGAATGGAGTCGATTCTGTCGGATTTCACAGGAAAATTCTTCAGATCTACGAGATTCAACCTCCAGACATCGCGCGCAAGTGCTTTTCCTATGTTGGATACACCTAAATTCCCGGGAAACGCCTCTGGGAAAATTGTGAAAACATTCGCGGTCCACATCAGTTTTTGTACCACACAAATGCTTCTGCTGTAATAATCAAGCTGCCATCGTCGCTTTCGGGAAAATTTTCTCTCGTAAATAAAACTAGAAAGGTAACTTCATTATAGGAAAGACATAACAAGTCTCCGGCGCCGAAATTGTAGACATCAGCGACGATGCAAGTCTCTTCACTTCCTTGCACACGAACGGTTTTTCCAATTAAATCAGATATATAAAACTCAGAATCTGAAAGCTTAGGAAGATCGGACTTTTTTATGAAAAAGGACGTTCCTCGTAGTGATTCCGCCGTGTTTCGATCGACTATTCCATCAATGGACAACACAACCGAATTTCCAGAGATAAACCGAACGACGCGAAATCCATACTCTTTTCCGGACGCACCGCAAACGGTTTTGTATTTTTTTATATTATCAGAATACAAAAGCGCTCGCAAAAACCCACGGATCCCGAACGCTCCAGTAATCTGCAAAATTTCTATAAAATCGCCGTCAGCCAAATTAAGACGCCGCTTCCTGTAGTTGCTTCAATCTTTCCTGAGCCTTCTTCTTAGGCGCAGATTTTATTGGTGTTTCACCAAAGATCGGCTTATCGCACAGCCCCTTTGAATGCAACAGCAACGCAACTCTGTCGGAAGCTTTTGCCCCAACAGAGAGCCAATAGTTGACTCTGTCTGCGTTTACAACAATACGCGCCTGATCCTCAGCGGACAGGAACGGATTGTAAGTGCCAACTTTCTCAATAAACAGACCATCCCTAGGATTTCTAGAATCTGTAACAACCATCCTATAGAAAGGACGCTTTTTTGCTCCACCGCGAGCCAAACGAATTTTTAAAGCCACAAAAATCTCCAACGTTCATTTTAACCAACGATACATTTAACAACATAAGTAGAAAAAGTCCAGTAAAAAATGTGATCGGCACAAATTTATGATGAGTTTCCTGATCTTCCATATATTTCTGAACATCTTCATCCAGACAATAGCGCATTATCGCAACTCTCGCTCTATGACCGTTGTGCACGATACCGTCTTCGTGCCATCGGTCGCTTCTTCACAACCGTCTTCGGCATCGGCTTCACCATTGATGTCTGCGACTTCTGTGGGGCATGGATGGATCGGCCGTTGTCCTGTTTACATAACCAGCTAAGTTATTCATAGGCCCAGCAATTCTGATGGCGAATACATAAGTGCTATTAGTTTTTGAGTGAGCTTGATTTGGTTTTCGGTGAATATTGGGGTATAATCACCGCTGGTTGTTGTAAGAACACTATGGGAATGCTTAAAGTCATGTTTTCAAAGTTGATTTAGTTGATAGAATGTTGCTTCTGCTTTTACTTTCGCACATTTTATGCTAATTTCCCGACAGTGTTTATTATAAAGGAAGCAATATGAGTGATAATATAGCAGATAAGGTAAAAGGAATTATTTCCGAGAAGCTGGGCGTCGATATCGAAAAAGTGAAGGACGAAGCGAGATTCATTGACGATTTTGGAGCCGATAGTCTTGATACTGTTGACCTTGTTATGGCACTTGAGGAACAGTTTGAAATTGAAATATCAGACAAAGAAGGGCAGGAAATTCAGTCTGTAGAGGACGCCATATCGTTCATACGAAGCAAGTGCGAAAAATAGGGTTTCCAAATCATGAAGAGAGTTGTAGTAACTGGACTTGGCATGGTATGTCCGCTCGCCACCAACGTTGAGGAGTCGTGGCGTCGTTTGATCAACGGTGAGTCCGGCATAAAAAAAATAACATCATTCGATGTCAGTGACTTGGCTTGCAGAATCGCCGGACAAGTTCCGTCAGAGCGTGTCGAACAGAAATCTGATTCTCCTTTCAATCCACTGAATTATGTCGGCGCAAAAGAGCTCAATAGAATGGATACATTCATTGTTTATGCGCTAGCAGCGGCGGCAGAAGCCATAAAGGACTCTGGAATCAACGAAGCAACCGACGAGGAAAAGGAAAGAACCGGCGTTATTGTAGGATCTGGTATTGGTGGATTGCCGGCTATATACGATACAGCTGTAACTCTTAAGGAAAGTGGCGCCAGAAGAGTATCGCCGTTTTTCATTCCGTCTTCGTTAATTAACCTGGCGTCAGGAAATATATCAATGGCGTTCGGCCTCAAGGGGCCCAATCATTCCGTTGTTACGGCTTGTGCCACAGGTACTCATGCCATTGGTGACGCCGCTCGCATTATACAAGTAGGATCCGCCGATGTAATGGTAGCCGGGGGCACAGAGGCTGCCGTCTGCAGAATAGGCATTGCTGGATTTTCTGCGGCACGTGCGCTGTCCACCAGTAGAAACGACACTCCGGAAGAAGCCTCGAGGCCGTGGGATAAATCCCGCGACGGATTTGTCATGGCCGAAGGTTCCGGGATTCTTGTGTTAGAGGAGCTGGAGCACGCTCAAAAAAGAGGCGCTAAAATATACGGTGAGGTGGTTGGATGCGGAATGTCCAGCGACGCCTATCACATCACATCACCTCTTCCAGATGGAAATGGTGCCTATAGATCCATGCGGGAAGCTCTGCGATCTGCGTCCGTTTCATCTGATCAAATCGACTATATAAACGCCCATGGCACATCTACGATTCCCGGCGATTTTGGGGAATTGAGGGCTGTGGAACGCATCATGGACGGAAAAACGACGGCTTCCATGTCGTCCACCAAATCTGCCATTGGACATTTATTGGGAGCTGCAGGTGCAGTGGAAGCGATATTTGCTCTTCTGTCCATTAGGGACAAGGTGGTGCCACCAACGCTAAATCTGCACGATCCTGAGGATACATTCATCGATTTGGTTCCACTAAAAGCCAAAGAAAGATCTGTAAAATATGCGCTTTCCAATTCGTTTGGATTCGGAGGTACCAATGCGAGTATCTTATTCAAGGCATTTTAAAAAGATTTGTTGAATATATTGGAAAACGAATATAAAAGAAAGATTTTGTATTTTTTCGGAGGGGTTCTTGCGACCATATTTGCGGTTGTTTTGCCCTTCGTATATCTCACGCACAAAGAATCCTCCTACGAATCCTATGACGGCATAATTGTTGAACATTGTGATGATTCGGATGTAGCGGAACTCCTGGTGAAAAACGGCATAGCAGACAGCGAATTTACGGCTAGAATTGCAGTTCAATGGATGAAAAGTCGTGGATTCACGGCAAAAATCGGAGAATATAAGCTTCCACTGCATGTTTCGATTATGGATGCCATCAGGATATTCACATCGGACGAGGTCGTGGTGCATAAATTTGTAATTCCCGAGGGATTACCAATGATAACTGTGATAAAACGCCTGAATGAGAGCAAATTTCTTCTGGGACAGATTGAGGATATTCCGGATGAAGGTGAGCTTTTGCCGTCCACATATTCTTTTACATATCCGACCACTAGGCAGCATATAATTGCAACTGCTCAAGAACATATGAAGAAATTCATAGAAAAAGAATGGCCCCGTAGATCGAAGTCCTGCATATTGAAAACTCCCTACGAAGCGATTATTTTGGCATCTATCGTAGAAAAAGAAACGAACGTCGAAAGGGAGAAAATCGCCGGAGTATTCATAGCCAGATTGCAGCAAGGCATGAGACTTCAGTCCTGTCCAACGGTGATTTACGCAATTACTTGCGGTGAGCCGCTGGGACGCAACTTAAAATATAGCGATCTACATATAAAATCTCAGTATAATACATATAGAAACGCTGGACTACCTCCGGCACCAATCACAAATCCAGGCAAAGAATGCATAATGGCGGTTCTACATCCCGAAGTTCATGACTATCTATTCTTTGTGCTCAAAGATAAAAAAAGACACGCGTTTTCCAAAACATTCGAAGAACATAAAAAAAACAAAGCAGAAATAAACGCTGCTGCCAAGAAGCGGTAGTTTGTTGCCTGTCTAGAGAATCACTTGGCGACCAATCTAGAAAAAGCCTGCGTCGTTTAGAAAACTAAAAAATAATCCTGCATAATTGCAAAATAAACAATTTTTGCATATTGCATTTTCGGAAGTCGTTGCTATAATGCGCGTATTGTACCAATTTTATAGGAAATAATATTATGAGCAATGATAAAATAGTAATGTTTTGTATGGCAATGACATCTGTTGCATCTGGCGTACACGCGATGGAATTATATAAGCAACGAGAATTCCTTTACATTAGACCTGTTGCATAACCCAAACGCAGATCCAGTAATGAATTTTGATGAGGTCAGTGTAACATTATTTTATTTCTCATGCAAGTCCAAATCCATTTTTCATGTTAACAATTCCGGCGATAATCCT
>BNWJ01000047.1 GCA_025998735.1 Alphaproteobacteria bacterium
ATGATAAAATCGTCAATGGGCATTGTTTCCTCCAGCTTTGTAATGTCAATTATATAAAAGCCGAAAACAGTGCCTAATTAAAGCTTAAAAAGCAAAACTTATCGCAAAAACCCGCTCACTGCGTTAACCTTATTTATATTAACTTTTTCATTACTCAAAAAATACTGAACGAGCTCGACATTGCTACTGCTACAGGCGTACATGAATGCAGTTGATCCGTATTCATCTGTTTTATTGACATTTCTTATTTTTGGATTGGATAATAAAAGCTTGACGATATCGAATCTACCACAATTACAGGCTTCCATTAGCGGTGTTTTTTTATTATAACTTTTAGTAGCTTTATTAATATCAATATCGGCACGCTTTAAAAGCATATCGCTTATTTCAAATGGAATATTACCATACCCACAAGATATAAATAATGCAGATCGACCATCAGAGTCCATGACATTTACATCTATATTGCTTTGCTGCAATAACAATCTCACGACATCCGTTTTTCCAAACTCGCAAGCAAACATCAATGCTGTATTTTCATTTTTATCTACCTTATTTAGATCATCTGGCCTGTAGTCTAAAATTAATTGCACAATATCAGGATTCCCACCTTTGGCGGCATACATAAGAGGGGTTGCTTGATCGTCATCTGGTTTAAAGTTATCGTCATCCACAAATAACTTTGCTATTTCTAAATTCCCTCCCTCGCACGCAAGCATAAGTAATGTTTCATTTCCGCCATTATACTTTATGGAATCAGAATCCTCGTAACTTAGCAATAATTGCACGATATCGTAATTACCACCAAGACAGGCATACATAAGCGCTGTATTCCCATGGCCATCATCATAACTAACATCAAAAACCTCTTGCTCAAGTAAAAATTTAGCCATATCCAGATGTCCAAAATAACATGCAAACATAAGCAAATTAATTCCAAGCCAGTTCTTTTGTTTGATGTTTCCAACACCATTATTCAGCAAAAATTTGAAGAGTTCCAGATTTCCACTTTCACATGCACAAGACAATCCGTTACATCCAAATGAATCATCTTGGTGCACATCAATATTAGGTTGCTTCAATAATAATTTTACCAAGTCGGAATTTCCGCTGTGACAGGCACACATAAACGCATTTACAAAACCATTGCCCCCAAATTTTTGCTGTTCTTCTACTCCAGTATCATTCACGTCTGCTCCAGAAGAAAGTAACTTTTGTACAAGATCAATGTCTCCTGCACGGCAAGCTTCCATTAGTGGAGTTGGAATTAGAAAGAATGGGTCTAACACGTCCAAGTCGCTATCTATTCGACCATTACAAATAATCCCCCAACAGCTACTCATTGTCATTCACCTTTCTGTTTGTATTTGGGCGCAAATTCTATAGAAAACTATCCAAAAATACATTTTTTTTAAATGTTTTGCCATTATAATGCAAAAGTATATGAGGAATGCGATAAAAAATCAATGGTGGAAAAAAGTAAAACATCAGTTCTTTGCGCTTATCTGAAATCGATGCGATTCTACTACTGCTTTGTCACATTGACGGCGGGGTGTGTGGGAATGTCATTGCTTCCACATGATAAAATTTCGTTTTTCTCTAAGGCGATATTGATGCTGTTTTTATTTCTCAGCTGGGGAATAAATCAGATCATAAACGATTACATCAATCTGGAAGAAGATCGCATAAATGCGCCGAATCGTCCGATGGTGACCGGCGCTCTTCCGGCGAATATTGCATTGGCGATCAGCGCGTCAGCCATTTGCGTGATAATCATATATTCGCTGTGTGTAAATGCGATTAGCGTAATTCCGGTTATCGCCGGAGTTGTGATGAATATCGTTTATTCCTACGCAAAGGCATATGGAATTATCGGAAATCTCACGTTCGGAATCTCCATTTCCTGCTGCGCTTGGTATGCGTATGTTCTTTTAGGAGGCGGAATAATACGCTTTTTCACGGATCATGGGGTGATTTGGCTCATTCTGATTGTTCTAAACATGATCATGACATACTTCACATATTTTAAGGATCTGGAGGGAGATAAAGCAGCTGGAAAAAACACACTTATCGTAAAATATGGCCGCCAAAAAGCAGCTCGCATAGGATTCGTCATTGGTTTTGTTCCATTTGTGATTTTTATGCTTTTGGGATGCAGAATTACAAGCTTTTTCACGGATCATTGGTTGATTTGGCTCATTCTGATTGTCCTATACATGATCACGACGTACTTCAGATATTTTAATGATCTGAATGGAGATAAAGCAGCTGGGAAAAATACTCTCATCGTAAAATATTGCCGCAAGAAAGCGTCCAGCATAGGATTCCTCATTGGTTTTATTCTGTTTGTGATTTTTATGCTTGTTTGCAAAGAAGAATTTTGGTTTTGGATGACGTGCTTGGAGGCGTCATGTCTGCACGTCTACACCGGCTATATTTTTCTTAAAAAAAATGTGGGAGCTCTGACGTATTTTAACCTGAAATACAACTTTAGAGCATTATGCTTATCCCAATCGGCATTGGTTTGTCTAAACAATCCAATTGAGGGATTATTGTTAAGCGGTCTGTGTGAGATTGGAATTTCTATTGTTTTTGAAAAATGGTATACAGATGCAACAGAATAAAATTGGCATTGCGAAATTTTTGATATATGTAAGAATAGGAATGCATGTTCTCTGGAAATACAGAAAACATTTGAGCATTAAATTTATAACTGCCGCGGTCAGATTATTGGCGGCGTTTTCTGATAATAAAGTCGTAAAATTAGCGAATGGAACCTATAAGCTGCACATATATTTACCGGCTTATCCGACACGAGCTTTTTTCAAAGCCATTGAAGATAAACTAATTTTCAAGCCACCAAAGCCCGTGACTGTTGTGTTATCTGTAACGAAGGCGTGTCCATATCGCTGCAAACACTGCTATCAGAGATTCGATAAAAACGAAGATATGTCGTCGGAAAAAGTTCTGGAAACCGTGAAGAAACTTTCCGAAGCCGGAGTCAGTTTTCTCAATATAGAAGGCGGCGACGCGTTCTTGAAATTCAATTTATTGTGCAAAATCATGGATTCGCTGGACGATAGCATGGAGGTCTGGATAAATACCACCGGAACAAACATCACCAAAAAGAAATTGGCTGTCCTAAAGGAAAAAGGAGTATGTGGAATAATGGTCTCCGTTCACGGTTCGTCTGCGGAATTTCACGACGATTTTGTGGGAGTCAAAGGTGCATTTGAACTAGCCAAAAAAACACTTGTTTTATGTAAAGAAGTTGGTCTCGGAAGTGCCATAAATACCGTTCTCACATACGAGCAAATACAAGAGAATGTTTTGGACGAAATCATGCTTTTGGCGAAAAATTGCAACTGCGATTTTGTGCAGTTGATTCATCCGAAACGAGCTGGCGAATGGTTGAAAAACGAAACACTAAATGAAAAAGATACTGAAATCCGGAGATATGTTTCCAAAGCTCATAAACACTACAATGCACTTCAGGATTTTTCGGCACTTCCGGCTCAGGCACAGGAAGAACACGAGGATAAATTCGGATGCACCTGCGGAGGCATCGACAGATTTTACGTGGGCGCAAATGGAGAAGTGCAGCCGTGCGAATTTCTCAATATATCGTTTGGAAACGTAAATGAAGAACCGTTTGAAATCATATTTGCTCGCATGAGGGAGGCGTTTAAAGTTCCCTGCATCGAATGGATGTGCGAAGTAAAAGCGTCGGAAATTTACGAATTTATGCAGAAGCATTCCATCGAAAAAACGCCTATACCATATGAATACACAAAGGAATTAGTGAAAAATTGGAATCAACGTGACGTTGGATCCAGTATTCCACGCGCTTATTTTGGAATATACCAGCGTGACACTGGACCCGGTGATTTTTTGTGAGTTTGTTGCAGCATGGAGATAAAGCTTGTATACGCTGAAGGTGGTTGCACCACACGCGTTTATTTTGGAACAGACGATGACAGAAAATAATGACACACCTCATTTATTGCAAGCACATCTCGCATACGGTTGTGAAGCTCGCGATAGCATTGATGGATCCAACGTCACGTTGGCAGTCACGTTGGTTCTAAATCCCAGTTCTAGAAATTACCGCGGAAAAGATAACTGGAAGTTTTTTCTCAACAGAGGAATGAAGGAAATCGTTAGCAAAAGTGCCGAAGATTTATTGGATGCGGTAATTACTGACGAAAATGATGTGGCCGTTGCCGTCGGCGGCGATGGAACGATAAATTTAGTAATAAACGGAATAATGAAATCTCCACAGAAGAAGAAATTAGGAGTACTTTATTCCGGCACGAGTCCGGATTTCTGCAAGTTTCACGCTATTCCAACGGAGCCGGAAAAATCCATATTGGTGCTATTGGCCAATAGATCCGTTCACATAGATATCGCAAAATTATCATATGACGACAGTGGAGAAATCTGTTATTTCGCGTCCAGTTGTAACATTGGAATTGGTGCAACAATCGCGAATATCTCGAATAAAATAAGAAAATATTTTGGAGATTTTCTCGGCACGTGTTTGGCAGCGTTGATATCCATTGTGATGTCGAAGCCGTTTCGTGCTGAAGTCATCATCGATGGTGAAGTTGTAAATTTCGATGAAGTAAAGCACATCGCAGTTATGAAAAATAATTTCCTGGCGTCCGGATTGCATTTCGATCTTGATTCCAAAAGCGACGACGGAACGCTCCATGTTATCGTTATCAAAAAAATATCTCTGGGAACATTTCTAAACGCATATAATGGGAAAATTCCGCCGAACGCATATGTAAAAAAATGCAGAACGGTCGAAATAAAAACAACTCCATCCCAACAGATAGAATACGATGGCGATTCATACGATTACACTCCCATAAAAATCGAATGCCTGCAAAAAGCGCTGGAGCTAATAAAATGAAAGAATATGAATTGATTGCTTCTCTATTTAAAGACGTAAAAGATTTGTTCAAATCCGATGCGCAAATTATCGAAATCAGCGGCCAAAAATTTGGAATTACCTGCGATACTTTTTCGCTAGAAGAAGATCTATTTACCGACGATGATCCATATCTGCTTGGCTGCAATCTTGTGACGGCAACGGTGAGTGATTTGACTGCGTCCGGATGCAAACCGACGTTTTTTCTGCATTCGATGGTGCTTGCAAACAATGCCGATTACGAATGGATGAAGAATTTGACGGCTGGCATTAGCGACACATTAAAATCCATCGATTGCGTTCTCATTGGCGGAGATATGGGACAGGCGGAAAGGTTCAGCTACACCGGAATTGCTCTTGGTCCCCAGGTGAAAAATGTATCGAGGATTTTTCCGAATACTTTTCAAAATCTTTATGTGACAGGAAATTTGGGAGATGCAAATGAGGCCATTGTAATGTCGCATCCAACACCGAAATTCGAAATGCGTTCCATGCCGAAAACGATGCTTGCAGGCATAGATACGAGCGGAGGTTTTGTGGACGCGCTGTGGCAATTGCACACGTTAAATCCGCAGTTCAGAATAGATGTGAAAAATCCTCCTGTAAAAGATTTGAGAATGCTTTTTGGCGGCGCCGGAGAGTATGAGCTTCTTTTTACCAGTTCCGAATTGGTGCCGGACGCAATTATGATAGGAACAGTAACTCCAAACGAAACCGGGGTTTTTCTAGACGGAGTTGCGTTGAAAAATCCACCTCCGGATCCACGTTCCTACGCCAATCTTTCAAAATATATGGAAGCAGTTAGTGAGATGGTCAATGGATTATTCGGATAAAATAATACGCGGAGCAACCATAGAAAATCTCGCGGATTCAGACGGCGTTGTCGACGTCTCCAGGCTGTCTTCGCTATACACAAATATTTCCGCTCATACAATAATTACCGGTTTTGTTTATGTTTCGGAAAACGGAAGAGCGATGCATCCTTTTCAAGCCGGCATTGTAAACGAACGTCAGCAGAACGCTTGGAAAAAAGTCGTTGCCGAAGTTAAACGTCATAGGCCAGAAGTAAAATTGATAATGCAGCTTGCTCATGTCGGAAGACAAACCATTCGAAAAAATGCCGTTGGAGCAAGCGCTATCAAATGCACATATTTTAAGAACAAAGTAAGAGCATTGGATGAAAATGAAATCGATGAAATAATCAATGATTTTAAAGAGGCAGCTTCGAGAGCCAAAAACGCTGGATTCAATGGTGTACAAATACATGCAGCTCACGGATATTTAATTCATCAGTTTTTATCTCCCTACACAAACACAAGAAAAGACAAATACGCAGAAAATTCCTTATTTCTGAAAAAGATTTTAGAAAAAACAAACGCAATTCGTGACGATAATTTCAAAATCTGGATAAAAATAAGTCATGCGGACGATAGAGGATTAACAATAAATCACGCAATACATACTATGAAGCAAATCGACGGTTTATATGACGCAGTTGAGGTAAGTTACGGAACAATGGAGTATCCACTGAATATCATAAGAGGCGCATGTCCCATCGATGTGATATTTCGCGTTAACCCTTTATTTAACACAAACCATGATCTGATAAATTTCTTTTGGGAAAAAATTATTTTTTCAATATATAAAAGGAAAATTAAGAAATTTGCTCTAAACTATAATTATGATGCTGCTCTTGAAATAAAGAAAATGGTTAATGCAGAGGTTTTTGTGACTGGAGGAATTCGCAGTTTTCGAGACGTGAAAAAAATCATAGAAAGTGGAATTGATGGAGTTTGTTTGTGCCGTCCTTTTATCTGTGAGCCAGATCTTCTGCGTAAAGAAAATTGGCGTTCGAAATGTACCAATTGCAATCTCTGTACTGTGCATTGTGATTCGAAAAACCATACGAAATGTTATAGAAAGGAGAAAACAAAATGAAGTTCGAAGATTTTATGTGTTCTGCTAACGAGGATATTTTTGGAAAAGCCAAAAAGGCGTCTGATTTTCTAGAAAACAACACCGATACCGGAAATGAAAGTCTGGGAGTTCAGCTGCTGAGCGCATCTTCGACGGAACCAACCATGAAGGAGAAAAACGGAGATATTCACCAAAGCATAATGATGGGATCCAACTCATATCTCAATTTGACGACGCATCCGCAGGTAATGGAAGGAGCTCGAAAAGCGATGGAAAAATATGGATTTGGAATGGGAGCGGTCTCTCTGTACGGCGGAATTACGGATCTTCATCGGGAACTGGAAGAACGAATTGCCGCATTTTATCGGGCAGACGACGCAATATTATTTCCCAATGGATACGGAACAAATATCGGTGTCATTTCGGCTATGTGTCACGAAGGTGACATCATCATAAACGATTCGGCGAACCATGCCTCCATTTTTGATGGATGCAAATTATCCGGCGCCGAAACAAAAATATATCTTCACGGAAATATGTCGCATCTGGAGCGAATTTTATCAAAAATACCGGATAGTCAGAAGGGACGCTTGATCATAACAGACGGTGTGTTTTCCATGCACGGAGATCTGGCGAAACTCGATAAAATTTATGAGCTATCACAAAAATATAATGCCAGATTAATGATTGACGATGCGCACGGTCTCGGCATTGTTGGTCCGACTGGCAGAGGAACAGCGGAGCAATTCAATCTCCAGGGAAAGATCGATCTAAACGTTGGAATGCTCAGTAAATCGCCGGGAGCAATTGGTGGCTACTGCGCTTCTCGAAAAGACGTCATCCAATATTTGAGACTTTATGCGAGAACGTATTTCTTCTCAACGTCACTTCCGGCGGCAATCGTTGGTGGATTGATCGAAATTTTCAAGCTTATGGAGGAGGATAAGGCCGGACGTCAGCAGCTACGGGACAACATAAACTATGCGAAGGCGTTACTTCTCCAAAACAAATTCAACATTGGCGATTCGGAATCGGGAATCATTCCCATAATAATTGGCGACGAAGAAAAATTGATAAAGTTTCACAACGAGTTGCGATCGAAAGGCCTCTACACAAACATTGTCACCTATCCCGCCGTCAGAAGAAAAGAGTGCCGCATTAGACTTTGCATTATGAAGGAGCTAACAAAACAGCAAATAAACAATGCCGTAAATATCATTTGTGCATGTCGGCCAGCGTGACGCCAACGTGACGCCAGATTCTGTTGTTGCTTCGCGAGCTTCTGCATTGTATGCAAGATGTATTTGCAATGTTGAAGCTGCCTCAGCAAAAGTAAATGCGTGTGCTGCAAGCACCTTCGCCTCCAAACTGAAAGGTATGCGCGATGTATACCGCCTTCACTTAGCATTTACTGCGGCCATCATGGCATCCTCCAAAGTTTCAAACTGATGGATGATACACGGTCGTTTCATAAAATTTTAATAAAAAATGATATCGCTTTCTCAGCAACCTGTGGTTTTATATTTTTCGATGAAACTATGATAATCTGATAAAAGGAACGGATTATGATATAGTTCTGGAAAGCTTTTTGAGTCATGAGGCAAAAGCTGGTCGTTTCTTATGTCGAAACTTTGAATTAATGCAGAGATTCATTTTTATTAAAATTTTATGAAACGGCCGTGATGGATGATATTTCTGATTTTATTTTTTAGCCAATCCCAAAAATGTTCTATTGGATTCAAATCTGGCGAATATGGAGGCAAGAAAATCACTCTGCATCCAGCCTTTTCTATGATTTTTCTCAGTTTTTCTTTGTTATGGAATTTTGCGTTATCCAGAATAACCACTTGTCCAGGTTTGAGCGCGGGCACAAGACATTTCTCAGCCCAAGTTTCCACCAATATCGCGTCACAGTTGCATTTGAACCCCATCGGTGCTACTACTTTTCCACAATTCCAACCGGCAATAATATTTTCTCTCGCAAACTTCTTGCCGGAAGTCTCACCGTATATGCGCTCATTACGAGGCGCTCTAGCCATCTCCCTGATCAAACATTCTTCTATGCCGCTTTCGTCAACGTAAACAAGATCTTCTTTTGATATCTCTTTGATTTCATTATCATATTCCTGTCGTCGCTTCTCGTCTCTTTCTTTGTACAGCAATCTTTTTTTTATATGTGATTCCCAAAAGCTTCAATCTCTGGTGAACCGCAGAAATCACACAACCAAAATGCGCTGCTATTTCATGCAAATATGCGTCCGGATGTTCTTTTATGTATTGAAGCAGAGCATCTTTTGGCAGCTTGCGCGCCTTCCTTTCAGGCTTTTTCGGCTTCAAGCTGCCAGTATTCTTTCTCTGGTTTACCCAGCTCCATACCGTCTTTGCGCTTATTTTGAACAACCTCGCGTGTGCCAAGACAAAGGCACGATGAAGATGGAGGATGGCCCTCCGATAAGGACTGTCCAAGCAGACTTATCAAACCACCTTGCGGTGCTGGATAGCGAAAGCTACTGGTGCTGAGCGGCAATGGAAA
>BNWJ01000048.1 GCA_025998735.1 Alphaproteobacteria bacterium
CAGATGGCCTAGAACTTTTTTGCTCACCGCTGAAAAAGCACTGAGAATCTTTGACTCACTTTTGTCTTGCGTTTTTGAGTCGCTTCCGCGCAAAACTTTACCGTCAAAGCAGATGTGATCAATTTCACTCTGATACTCTGATGTATCAGAAAAATATTTCATGAAAACTTGTTCCATATCGGAAAAATTAATGCGTGTAAGGATCTTCCATACGCACGATATCGTGGGAGATCTTCTCCATTTGAGCTCAAAAACACTCACTAAGTTATCAAAATTACACTCCATGAAGCGTTGTATATCGCTATATGTCTTCGCATTGCTCGCTATCGCAAAAATTGAAAATAATATGATCTGCCACAACTGATATTCCTTCCCGTTAGGCTTGCGATCATCTTTTACCTCTTTTAACGCATCTATGATTTTCATCTCTACTCCATATATTAAAACTTAATTAATATTCGGAGATTTTATCTCAAAAATCAACCCATATTTCTAGGAAAAAGCCCTGGCAATCCAGACTTCGAAGAAGAGAACGTGTGCGTTGAAAAAGAGGGAGGCGTACCAGCTATTTCCTATCCGGTACTGCATCACGAAGGCGTCGTTGTAGACACGGCCATTTATCTCGGCTGCATCCTTCCAGGAGACAACTCGCGTTCTGAGTTCAGATTGTTTCGCCACTTGATGCACTTCGTTTCTGAATGGGCGTTTTAGGAGCACTTATGGAGAAATGTTATGAGAGAACTTTACCGAGAAAAGAGTGACAGCAAATAAACCATCACTCTCTCTAATTTTCCAAATATATTTCAGGACAGATTACTTCTTCCGAGATTTGAGGAGTTCGATAATTGCTTGCCTAGTTGTCTCTTCTGGAAATTGCCCTACCAACAGCTCTGCCAACTGCAGCGGCGTTTGGCTTCTGCTGTCTATTGCATCTGCCTCAGCGTGATATGCCAGAAGAAGCTCAACAACATCGGCACGCTTGAAGTAAACGGCCAAATGCAATGGTGTTGCACCGTACCCATCATGCACAGTTACAGTGGCATCTTTGTCCAGGAGGAATTGGATGACATCTATACCACTATAAAAAATAGCACAATGCAACGACGTGCTATGGTAACTATCTCTTGCGTCTACATTTACCCCTCTCTTAAAAAGAATTTGGACGATATTCATATTATTGTTCGCAATTGCCCAGTGCAAGAGGTTGGTATAGCCTTCAACATTAGCTCCTCTTTCCAGAAGAAGGTGTGCGATGTACATGTGCCCTTTCTCAATTGCCAACTGCAGCGGCGTTTTGCCGAAACATGGTGCATCTACATTCTTTATTTTTCCAAGGAGAAGTTTTACAACGCCTATATGGCCCCCTTCAACAGCAGCGTATAACGGTGTTTTATAGCAATCGTCAGGAAGTTCGCTGAGATATTCTGCATCCGCCTCTTCCTCTACAATAGCGTCTGCATCTATAAGATGCTGAACAATGTCAGTATGTCCGTTTCTAGCAGCTACATACAATGGACTTACCCCATATTCATTTCCGTCATTTACATCAGCGTGAGCCCCGATAAGAAGGACAACGATTTCAATAATCCCACAGTCAGCTGCAACATACAAAGGCGTTCCCGAACCGTTAAGTATATCTGCAAGGGCGTTAGCTTTTATGAAAAGGTCTACGATTTTGAAACGCAAAGGCGTTTCAAAATTGGTAAGTCCACGCACATCATCGGCAGCCTTTATGAGAGCGCCAGCCTTTATGAGAAGGTCTGCAATTCCAGGATATTGCTTATCAACCGCTAAACACAAACGAGTATAACGTCCGACTCCTTCATGTACATCAGCGCCAGCCTTTATGAGAAGGGCTACAATTTCAGTGTGCCCACCCGCAACCGCCCAATACAAAGCTGTTTTTCCATCAACATCACTTAGGCCTAACATTGTCTTATCTCCCTTATCTCTCTTTTCTATCTCATCTAGGGCATGCTCAACATCATTAATACTCCCACTCTTAACTGCCGCAATTAACGGCGTACAGAAACGTGCTCTTGCATCTTGATCCATAGCGCTCAACGACGCGATTGTCACCAATAACAGCGCACATATAGTTTTTTTCATAACGCGACTCCATTTTAAAATACAATCATAATATAATGTCACCATGGGCGATCGTCAACAACTTTTTGCATTTTTATCGATTCTTTTTGCGAGAGCCCTTTGATGCACTTCGTTTCTGAATGGGCGCAATTTTTCGAGAGGCAGCCCTGTTGAATCGATATATTCAGTTGCATTACCGTGAAAAATCGTGTAACTTTTTAGTGTATTTTGTTTTGTGGGGTTTGTTATGAAAAAATTTATGATATCAACTGTAATTGTGGGTAGTTTTATATGTTTGGGTGTCAATGTTCGCGCAAATGACGCACCTGATGCAGAATACGAAGAAAATGATGCAACTTTATTTGATCGTTTGTATTTTGGTTTGGGAATCGGGCTTACATTTGATAAAGATCGTGCCACATACAAAAATACCGGAGAGAATGGATCAGAGGAAGGTAATAGTTTCAATGGGAATCTGTATCTTGGCAAAGGCAAGGTTATGAACGGTGCCCCCGTATATTTAGGCGGAGAGTTAGGTCTTGGTTTTTCAAAAGCAAAAAGCAAAAAAATTCATCTCAATGGAGCTGAGGTGAAACTTAATCGCAGCGGGTTAACTCCTTCTGCTGGATTTAGGGTCGGTTATGTTAATGAAGGCATGCTATTTTTTACGAAAGTAGGGATATCTCACGTGAAGGTAAAAATAGAATGTCCAGAGACTCGCTTATCAGTTTCCAAACTTGCTCCTACAATCGGATTAGGTGCTGAAAAGATGATTGGCTCCAAATATTCCACGCGCTTGGATGTCGAATACATCTTAAAAACTGATAGCTCTGACTCTTCATATAAACTAGAGAGAAAGGGGACGGTTGGTGCGAAAATCGCTATAATATATAATGCTGCTTTTTAATGTGAATTATCCAGTGTTATTTATACACAAACAAGACAAGATGCTGGATTTCTTTTTCCTGGAATCCCACGCCTCTTCGGGGCTACAACGCGAGTACCTCTGAAGTGGTTGCACCAATAGCCCAGGTCTGGCGATAAGAATATAATCTTTGAATTTGAATTATATTAAGAAACACAATATAATCTGGTCCGGTATATTAGACTGAGGAGTTTTTGATGAATATCAGATTACCATTTGATCGCGATGTGTGGCGGTTCGTAGCACCTTTTGCGTTCGTTGCAATTCTACTGGGGCATGTGAGCACGAATCTCGGCTGGGGTGGGTTTATACTCACCGTGTGCTGTTTGCTATTTTTCAGAGATCCCGAAAGAGTGCATCCATCGAGAGAAGATATTGTTGTTAGTCCGGCCGATGGAACGGTATTAAAAATTATAGAGGGAAATGCTCCCACTGAGCTGGAGCTCGAAGGAAACTGGAAAAGAGTGAGCATTTTCATGAGCGTTTTCGATGTTCACATCAATAGAGCGCCGGTATCTGGAGTCGTTGAGAAAATTCTGTATATTCCGGGAAAATTTTTCAATGCTTCTATGGATAAGTCCAGTGAATTCAACGAACGCCAAAGTACGTACATGAAGATGGCCGACGGTGCAACAGTCGTATTCGTTCAGATCGCCGGTCTAATAGCCAGAAGAATTCGCAGCGACATTAGCGAAGGCCAGGATTTAAAAATGGGAGATCGAGTTGGACTCATAAGGTTTGGCAGTCGCGTCGACGTGTATTTTCCTAAAACTGCGGAAGTTCTCATTGAAGAGGGGCAGATGATGGTGGCTGGCGAGACAATACTAGCCAATCTAAAACCAAAGAAGAAATAGACATGTGTGTTTCTATTGTCACATGTAAAAATGAGGGGCGCTATGGATATAATTGAAACGGAGATTTCTCCATCGAAAAAAAAGGTACCATTCACGAAGATTCTTCCGACAATTATAACGATTTCGGCTTTTTGTTTTGGCATGACCGCCATAAGATTTGCGTTGTGTGGCAGATGGGAGACGGCCGTAATGTGCATATTGGTGTCGGCGCTGCTGGATTCCTTTGATGGCAGAGTAGCAAGAATGCTGGGACAGTCGTCTCAATTTGGTGCCGAGCTTGATTCGCTGTCGGATTTGGTATGCTTTGGCGTGGCGCCGTCCATAATCCTGTTTCTGAGATCCATATGCGTCATGGAACATGCTGGATGGGGGATATGCATGTTTTTTACGGTCTGCTGTGCTCTGAGGCTCGCGAGATTCAATGCAATCCAAATCCTAAACGAACCAAAACCCGAATGGCAGAAGAAGTATTTCTCGGGAATTCCGGCTCCCGCCGGCGCCATAATCGCTCTTTTCCCATTTATTTTGAGTTTTTCCACGGAGAGCGAGTACTTCTTGAGTGAAAAAATCGTTTCTTTTTTCCTTTTGTTTTCCGGTGTGCTCATGATAAGCACCATAAAGAGTATGTCCTCGAAAATGATAGAAATTAAAAATGGCATAGTATCTCCGGAGCTGTTGATTGTGTCTCTAGTCATAATTTGTCTCATAACGGAGTTGTGGCTTACATTAACAGTCTTGGTTTTCCTTTATATAGCGACTATTCCGTACGGCGCCTATAAGTATTCGAGGACCAAAAGGGAAGAGGGAGCTTCTGACGTTTTTAAGCAAGTTTCCTAGATATGAAGAAATATATAGCTTTAGTTTTTCTGATATGTTTCGCAGGTATATTTTTTCTGAGAACTCATGACAAGTTCAATAACCAAGACCATCTGTACTTGGAGCTTTCAAAGGTAAATTTCGGGCAATTTGATAGGGAGAAGATTTTATACATAGACGTTGGCATAGATTATATTCCATACGAATTAATTGAATTGTTTGAGGATATAACCGGCGTCCAAGTCATCGTCGATATTTTCGATTCAAATGAGATTCTGGAGGCGAAGCTACTGGCTGGCGGAGCAAAATACGATATAGTTTTTCCAACGGCGTGGCCGAATTTCTCACGCCAGCTAAAGGCGGGCATCTATCAGAAAATCGATAAAACACGATTGGATCGCGCAATATTCGATCCTGATATTCTTGAAAGGCTGTCGGAACACGATGAAAAAAACGACTATTCGGTTCCCTATCAGTTTGGAATATCTGGAATAGGGATGGACGAGAGCATCATAGACAGTCTGGTACCAAACGCTCCTAAAGATAGCTTGGCTATAATATTCGATCCGATTTATGCGCAGAAAATAAGCAAATATAGAATATCGTTATATGAATCTCCAAACGAATTATTTCCGGCTGTGCTTGCATATCTGGGGCTTAATCCGGAGACGGAAAACGAAGATGAGATACGCAAAGCATCGGAGCATCTGAGGAAAATAAGGCGTTATATCTCGAAATTTACTGCATATGGTTTTGAGGATATCGCGTCCGGCAATGCGTGTGTGACGCTCAGCACGTCCGGCGACATCATGAAGGTGAAAGCCGATAATAAAAAACCAAACATAAAGTTCTTTCTGCCAAAAGAAGGAGCATCGCTTTGGGTGGACGTCGCTGCCATTCCCAACGGAGCTCGACACACTAAAAATGCTCATGCATTCATGAAGTTTTTGTTTCATCCAAAGATAATCGCCTACATTACCAACAAGACATCCCGCGCCAACGCGGTTATTGCGTCCAAAGAGTTTGTAGATACTGGTCTTATCGATAACATCTACATATATCCAAGCGCGGAAATGCGAAAGAAATGCTACATAGAAAAGCCTGTGGATCCAAAAATCGAGTCCATGAAAACGCGTCTGCTGACGAAGATAAAATCCATGGGAAACAATGAAGATTGAACCTCTCTGTTTTTAGAAATGTCCACAAAATCGGCCCATTCAACACGGAAGTGTCCCCTTTTATAGCTTCTGCATTGCAAGTCAGAGTCCGTGTACCCATCAGATGACAACGAAGCAACAAACGCTCGCATCACAGTATCACGAGTAATCGTAGAAGCCTTTTTTGGTTTTTTTGCCCAATCGTCCGCGCAATACGTAATTTTCCAGCAGAGGACACGGCTGATATTTCTCGTCTCCCAGTTCTTTTCGGAGGGTTTGCATAATGGCATGCACTGTGTCTAATCCTATTAGATCGGCCAGCGCCAGTGGTCCTATGGGATGATTGGCACCGAGCTTGAGGGCTTCATCTATTTGCTCAGCCGTCGATATTCCTTCGTAGAGCGCATAAATTGCTTCGTTAATCATGGGAATCAATATTCTATTTAGGACAAATCCAGGGGAATTTCTGGAAACTATCGGTGTTTTTTTCAGGGTGTGAGCTAATTTCAAGAAAAAACTGTGAGTGGCATCGCTTGTATAAAGTCCGCGTATGATTTCAATCAAGCTGATTATTGGAGGCGGATTCATAAAATGAAAACCAATGAGTTTTTCCGGCCATGGCACCATTTTGGACAGTGCTGTTATGGAATAGGAGGAAGTATTGGTACCCACATAGGACGTTGACGTTAATATCTTTGATAATTTTCGGAAAACATCTTTCTTTATGGAAAAATCCTCAAATGCAGATTCAATAAATATGTCAGAGCCCACGAGTTCGTTTATGTCAGCATGATAGGATATTAGTGATTGTATTTGCGCCGCAGACATGTCCAGCAAATTTTTTGATTCCAATTTTTTCAATGAATCGGAAATTTTATTTCGGGAATTTTCAAATATATTCCCCGATATGTCGTGTATTTTTACCATGAAGCCAGCTGACGCAAACACCTGACCTATACCGGATCCCATCTGCCCCGCTCCTATCACCCCAGTGGTTGCACCACGGGCGTTTTCTGCTTCGCTACCAGCTGATGGGGATGCCGGCGCTATCTTCGATGCTGTTGCTGAATCAGCAGGAGTTCTTTTTTCCATATCTATACCTAAATAAATAATTTGTAATAATGGATCCACCATCGCGCTACTTGCTAATTCAGCTTCAACTTTGCAAATACATTTCGCATACATTGAAACAACGAAGGCAAAGCCATTAGCGCCTATGCTGCAAGCATTAGAAGGATCCAAATATACTATGTATTAGCATTATTGCGACAGTTGTAACAAGTGGAACAACCAGAGATACAACAAATATATCTTTATATGAGTCCCGGTGCGTCAATCCGCAGATGGCGAATAATGTTATTACAGCGCCGTTATGTGGGAGTGCATGCAGTGAGCCGCAGGATAAGGCAATAATTCTGTGCAGAGCCTCTGGATTCATGTGCGCCTGATTGGCCATTTCCAGCAATTTCGCTCCTAATATCTGCAGAGATATGCTAATTCCTCCGGAAGCGGATCCAGTTATGGCCGAGAGTATTCCAGTGACAATCGATCCAAATATAAGTGGATTTCCGGAAGACAGCGCAATTACTCCGTCTTTTATCATGGTAAATCCCGGAAGACAGTTGATTACGGCGCCGTATCCCACTACGGAAGCAGTGTTGAATATCGGTGCCAGAGAGTCCGACGCTCCCATATTCAAGCATTTGATTATATTGATGTTTTTATAATTGTATCCCATCAGGAACACCACGGCGAAAAATACCGCAACAATTATCGCCCAATTGCTGGCAACGGATTTTATGTCGATGGATCCGTATTTTGATTGCTGTAAATACGATGTATCAATATTAGGAAATACGAATTTAACACACACGAAATTAACCAGGACAACCATAATTATTGGCGCGACAGCTTCCCAGAAATTCGGCAGATGCTCATCGGAAACGGACATAATCTTATCTTCGTGACTTCCGTATCCTTCTCCATGGGATTTTGCCGCCTTTAGTTGTCGATTCATCCAGGCCATTCCGAGAAACAACATCATTATGGACGCGATTACCCCCAACCCTGGAGCTGCAAAAGTGTTTGTTCCAAAATATTGGGCTGGTATGGCGTTCTGAATTGCTGGTGTGCCAGGTAGAGCCACCATGGTAAACGTAAATGATCCAATGGCTATGGCTCCAGGAATGAGCCTTTTTGGTGTAGCGGACTTCCTAAATAGTTCGACGGCTATCGGATAGACAGCAAACGCCACCACAAATAAAGAAACTCCGCCATAGGTTAATACGCTGGATGACAGAACAATCGCCAGTATTGCTTTTTCTGCGCCAATCTTCTCCGAAACGTAGTTGGCGATGGATTTCGCACTGCCAGATGTCTCCATGAGCTTGCCAAAAATCGCACTTAATAAAAATAGAGGAAAGTAAACGACTGCAAAATCGCCAAGCTTTACCATGAATATCTGAGTGTAATATCCCAGCAACGACTCTCCACCACCGATCATGACCGCAATCAGAGCAGCAGCAGGAGCCAGCACCAATACAGAAAAACCTCGGTAGGCCAAAAAGACCAAAACCGCCATCGAAAAGACGATACTGCCTATTTCAAGCATATTAACCTCCACAAGACCATCATATCTTTTATTGGTTAATAATTCGTATATTCGATTCAAATATTTTAAATAATTTTTTTGAATTGTTCTCCAACTGTCCCTAAACATTGGATGCAAAACGTGCGGCCAATTCAACACTAAGGCTCAAAAAGTTTCCGCAAATTATATAACAGCCTGTTCCATGTATCCAACTTGTCCGAATTCAGACACAAATGAGACAAAACAGCTCTGCTGAAAATCCAGCGACTATATATTTTTAGTTGCAAAGAAAGAGAAGGGGGGCTCCAAAATGGGCAAAGCATTTAATTCAACCTACGGGAAACACATTTTGCCCCATGTGTATTGAACCCTTGCGGTGGTTTACAGGTGGACAAAAAACCTGTTGCTCCGATTGCTTAAAACCAGAGCAACAGTGCTTATATGCGGTTAGTCCTCCCAAAGCATCTTTGGAAACGCTACTATACCTTTTATTTTATTCTCTCCATCTTTTATGACTTCCTTGAGTATTGTTAAGATCATTGTACAGTCCTTTTTTTTGCTTCGTCGTTGGTATTACCTGACATCATTAGCACTACAGCTCCCCCCCCATCTTGCACATTTTTCACGTGATCCATGGCACATGAGCCCACAACTCGTGAAAGAAAGTAAATGAGACGATCATCGAGAAGATGGTTGCCAACCCCTTTGTCAAAAATAATCTTTTAGATCTATCTTGTTTTTTCTCTGTATACTTTTCTTTTACTTCTTTGGCCAGGCCCACAGAGGCCCCCCAGTAAAGCGCTATGGCCAAAATAAGCAACAATCGTTCCAGTCTCTCAACGTCCCTCAAATGTGTTTCTGTCACTGAAAATCCACGACTTTTTAGATCTGAGAAC
>BNWJ01000049.1 GCA_025998735.1 Alphaproteobacteria bacterium
TTCCGTGTGGAACTTTGTTCCCATTATCATTGTGCTGGAACTCACCAGCATATTCACCGCCGTCTTCTAGTGGTATAGGCGGTGAGGAACGAGTAGAATTGGTGCTTCTTTGCTTGGGCATTTCTTCGAAAACTTGAGGAGAATTACTTGCTTTTGTCGATCCTTCTATGAGTCCATTACCTTTTTTATTCGATCCTTCTACGATTCCGAAATTTGCGACTGCTACGGTGGCAACGCAAGCGACGATCAGTTTATTTGCTTTCATTTATGTGCTCCTTAATTAAAAACCACAATTAGCACATCACATTTTTGCAAAAAAATCAAGCAAAATCGTGCACCTTTGTAAAAAACACATGCTTAGTGCTGTCCATCAAACGAGTCCAGCGTCACGCTGGCTAGAAATTCCATATTTTCCATTCTTTTTGTCTTAATATAAGTAGACATAGGATCGTAGTTGCGAAGTACGTTACAGCTGCCACCAGAACAAAACCTATATAAATCAGCCACTTTATCGATTGATTTCCGATTTCCGGAGTCCAGAAGGCGTTGGAAATATATCGAAGAACGAAATACGTAACCAATGCCGCAAAAAGTTGCGAAGAAACTTTTATGAAAAAACTTGCACTTAGTTTTATCTTCATGTGTTTGCGGGAGAAATGCATCAGCATGATTGCATTTGAAATGGAAGCGATGGACGTACATAACGCAAGTCCCAGGTATTTCCAACATGGTACGAGCAAAACGATGAGAATCGCATTTATAAAAATGGAGTAAATGCCGAAAATAACTGGAGATTTGGTATCGCCGTAGGCAAAATACAAGGCTGAAAATACTTTGGCCAATACGAACGCCGGAAGTCCCACTGCAAAACCAATCAATGCATCTGCTGTAATTCTCACGTGTTCCTCCTGAAACAATCCCCTCTGGAATGCAACAGCAACCGTTTGCTCACTCAGCGTTCCAAGCAAAACCGTCACGAAAATTGTCAGAAAAAACGCAAATGAAATGCCGCGCTCCAATTCCGCAGTGGCTTTGTCATAGTCTTTCATGGCAATGTATCTGGACAATGTCGGCAGAAGCGCAGTACTGAGCGCAATCCCCAATGTTCCCAGCGGAAATTGGTTGAGTCTGTCCGCCAAATTAACACATGTAATTGTTCCGGTCGGAAGATAGGACGACACCGTCGTGTCTATCAGAATATTCAACTGCCAGACTCCTGCACCAATAATACCCGGCACCATGTTCTTCATGATATCTTTTACAGGCTCTGTGAGACACTTCAATCTCAGAGAAACACGAAATCCGTATTTCCTTATGGAGACGTACAATACATACGATTGTGCAACGCCGGATAAAATCACAAATACAGAGGCCAAATGAACCGTAGTGTTGGACGATAATTCACATGTATAGCCTATGAGCAGTGCCGTCATCGTAAAAAGACTCATCACCGAATGAACTGCAGATGGTAGGGCGAATTTGTTTATGCTATTTAGCACGCTTCCAAAAAGTGATGCAATTGATATTAAAATCAAATATGGAAAACATATCCTGCCTAATACAACTGTCAGCTTAAACTTTTCGCTGAGAACGTCAAATCCAGATACGAGAACCGAAAGAACAGACGGATAGAATGTAAGTACCACGGCACAAAACAAAAGCGTTGCCCATACCAGAGCGCTAAATACATCCGCCAACGTGCCGTTGGATCCATTTACTGCTTCGCTACCTTCTTCAGTGTATGCCGATGCTATCTTCGATGCCGAAGCTGCTGCATCAGGAGAGACCGCATGTGTTGTAATCTTCTGGTTTAGTATCCTAGTGAATCTCGGGAGGAAAGATGCGTTAAACGCTCCTTCGGCAAAGATTCTTCGGAATGTACACGCAAACCGCAATGCCAGCAGCAGAGCGTCTGTGTACATTCCAGCTCCCAACGAAAACGCCATGACACATTCCCGCAGGAATCCTATTACTCTCGATAGTAGCGTAAAAGCACCAACTGTAAATGTCGATCTTATTATTCCCATATATACCCCTTCACTACACATTCGAAATTAAGAACGTGGGTTTCTTTTTCTGGATTCCTGCTGAAGATGTGCGTACCACACTGACATTCGCCATATGACTAAAAACGCTAAAACCATCGTCATCCAGAGACACTCGTGTCGTTGGAGCGTAGCGACGTCGGGATCCAGTGCTTGCAGCACATGCGGTTGCTAATTCCGACTCATCTTCAACATCGAATATAGCACTCGCATACCTTTCAGCAGAAAGCGAAGCCATTAAACGCCCGTCCGACTTGGACTTAGTTTTATTAGTAATTCGTCCAATTCTCCGAAATTTCCGAAGTCCACTTCTATGATACCGCCACGATTTTTTAATTTTATGCGAACATCCAGACCTATGAGCGCCGAGATCTGATTGGCTAAGTTTAATACTTCCGGATCATCCGGCTGCTTTTTCTTGCGATTGGAATCTGTAGTAGGTACACGGCCGACTTTCACATCTTTCATTAGACTTTCGGTTTCTCTTACGCTCAGCGACTGGTCTATTATCTGCTTTGCCAAGTGAGACGCCTCCGGCGATCCCACCAGAGCTCGCGCATGACCAAATGTGAGCTTATTTTCTTTTACCAGAAATTTCACATCTTCCGGAAGAACCAATAGACGCAGCATATTTGTTATGTGACTGCGGCTTTTTCCGAGAATCTCTGATAATTCCTCCTGAGTACGCCGAAATTCTTCGATTAATCGGCGATATGCCACAGCTTCGTCTATGGGATTTAGGTCTTCCCGCTGTATATTCTCGAGAATGGCCACTTCCAGCTGATCTTCGCTGCTCATAGTCGTGATTATGGCGGGAATTTCCGAAATGCCAGCCATACGGGTTGCTCGCAGTCGTCTTTCGCCGGCCACCAGCTGATACGTACCGTTTTCCAGACGCATGACAAGAATCGGCTGAAGAACCCCCTTCCTTTTGATGGATTCAGCCAGAGACGCTAGGGTTTCTTCGTTAAATACCTGACGAGGTTGAAATGGATTTTTAACTATGCATTCGACATTTATACTAACTATGGATTTATCGTCCTTGTTTGATTTATCCACAGCAGCAGTTGGAATCTGTTGCATATTGACATCTAAAAATGCAGAAAGCCCTCTACCCAAACTTTTATTATTCATTTTGAGATTCCCTACTTAAAAACTCCCGTGCCAACTCTATGTATGAAATTGATCCCTGGGATTTCATATCGTGCAAAATCACCGGTTTCCCGTGGGAGGACGCCTCACTTATGCGAACATTTCTCGGAATTACCGTATTGAAGACCAAGTTTTTAAAATGCGAACGCACATCGTTTGCTATAATCGCACTCAGACTATTGCGGCGATCGTACATGGTGAGCACAATACCGGCCACCACCAGATTATTGTTGATGGTATTCCGAACTCCCTGAATCGTATTGAATAGCTGCGCAAGTCCTTCCAGCGCATAGAACTCACATTGAAGCGGAATTATGATCTTATTGGACGCGTTCAGTGCATTTATGTTTATGAATCCAAATCCAGGCGGACAATCTATGAATATATATTCATATTTCAGATTGGCGATTGCTTTTCTCAGCTTGCTGTCTCTGTCCGGAAGTGAAAACAACTCAACTTCCGCCGCAGACAAGTCTATGGTGGACGGAACGAGAAACAGACCGTTTACATATGTCTTTTTAATTACTTGCTCCGCTTCTGTTAACCCCAGCAGAACTCCGTAACTGCTGTCCAATCCATTTCCCTTGGACATACCAAATCCCGTAGTGGCGTTTCCCTGAGGATCGAGGTCAATGACCAGTACTTTCTTCCCTATGGCTGCAAGAGCAGTGGCCAAATTGACCGCCGTTGTCGTCTTCCCGACGCCACCTTTCTGATTTATTATGGAAATAGTAACCGGAATCATACACACCTCAGAGGCAAACACAAAGAATTCATTAGGCCGCAGTTTCGACGATGAATATAGCAGAATTATCTGAGAATGAACATACGCCACGTTCAATTGCAAAGGAAACAGGACGCTCAACCATTGGTCTATAGACTTTTAGATATCCCTTTTTGAGAGCCGTAACTATTGATATGTGATTCTGCAGGAGACACATTTCTCCCTCAATCGCCGGCACCACGATCCTCACGGCTTCTCCGTTGAACAATTCTTTTCCTAGTTTTAGAATTTTAGCGTTCAAGATGACCTCCCCACCAACGTGACGTTGGATCCATTTACTGCTTCGCTACCTTCTGCATTGTATGCGAGCACAATATTTGATGCTGAAGATGAATCAACGTTGCAGGACTTTGGAGCTGCTAAGAAAACGCATATGCTGCAAGCATCTGGATCCCTACGTCGCGCTACGCCCTCCTCTGGATGACAAAAAACCTTAAAACTACCGTTTCGACATCGAATATTGCGCTCGCATACCTTCCAACCGGTAGCGAAGCGGAAAACGCCCGTGCGGCACGCACTCACGCTGAAACTCCCATTGTGGTGGCTTTTTCATATACGTCGTCGATAGTTCCAACCATATAAAACGCCATTTCCGGAAGATGATCGCATTCGCCAGCGATTATGGCATTGAATCCCTTGATGGTGTCCGCAAGACTGACGAATTTCCCTGGCATTCCTGTAAAGACCTCCGCCACATGAAACGGCTGAGACAGGAATCTCTGGATTTTCCGTGCTCTTGCCACAACGATCTTATCCTCTTCCGAGAGCTCATCCATACCGAGAATGGCGATTATATCCTGGAGAGATCTGTAATTTTGCAGAATTCGTTGTACTTCTCGAGCAACTCGGTAGTGCTCATCGCCAACTATGTATGGACTCAGCATGCGCGACGTGGAATCCAGCGGATCGACAGCCGGATAAATACCCAGCTCCGAGATTTTTCTACTGAGAACCGTCGTGGCATCCAGATGCGAAAACGATGTCGCCGGAGCCGGATCCGTAAGATCGTCTGCCGGAACATAAACAGCCTGCACACTGGTAATCGATCCATTTACGGTACTGGTGATGCGCTCCTGCAGCTCTCCCATATCCGTAGCAAGTGTCGGCTGGTACCCAACGGCAGATGGAGTTCTCCCCAGCAACGCAGAAATTTCAGATCCCGCCTGGGTAAACCGGAAAATATTATCCACAAACAGCAGAACATCCTGATGCTCAACGTCCCTAAAATATTCCGCCACCGTCAGACCAGTCAAAGCGACGCGGGCACGCGCTCCCGGCGGCTCGTTCATCTGGCCATACACCAGCGCAACCTTTGATTTGTCACCCTCCAAATCAATGACACCAGACTCAATCATTTCGTGATATAAATCGTTTCCTTCGCGGGTTCTTTCTCCAACACCAGCGAAAACAGAGTATCCGCCGTGAGCTTTTGCGATGTTATTTATCAGTTCTTCGATGAGAACCGTCTTCCCGACTCCGGCACCGCCAAACAAACCTACCTTTCCGCCCTTGGCATAGGGAGCCAGCAAATCAACCACCTTAATTCCAGTGCTTAGGATTTCCGTTTCGGTGGCCTGCTCAACAAATGGAGGGGCGTTCCGATGTATTGGCATGAGCATCTTGGATTTGATATCGCCACGCCCGTCAACCGGTTTTCCCACAACGTTTATGATGCGCCCGAGCAATTGATTTCCCACCGGAACCTCTATCATTTTTCCGGTATCGATTACTTCCTGACCTCTTTCGAGACCATCGGTGATATCCATTGCAATGGTGCGCACGACATTCTCACCCAACTGCTGCGCCACTTCCAAAACAACGCAGATACCATTGTTCATGACCTCAAGAGCATTCAGAACCTCCGGAACTTTTTTCTCAAAAGTAACATCGATAACGACTCCAAGTACCTGCGATATGTATCCCTTGTTTATCCCTTTGTTTTTGCTCTTCTCTTTCATGTCCTCATCCTTCAGCTATGGCGTCGGCGCCGGAAATCACTTCTGTTAGTTCCTGTGTAATTCTGTACTGCCTCGTGCGATTATATGTTATGCGGAGCTCCGACAGTATGGAATCGGCGTTTCGTGTGGCGTTATCCATCGATGTCATGCGGGAACTCTGCTCACTGGTCATACTTTCCAACGCCGTCTGATAAATCTGTATGCCCAAGTTATAGGGAACCAGTTCGTCAATGATTTCATCCACATTTGGCTCAAAAATCGTCTCACTTTTATCGTTGGTGGGCTCACATTTTATCGGAATAAGCTTTTTCAACTCTACCTCACGCTTTATGGCAGAATACGACTTCGTGTACACGGCGGAAATCTTATCGATCACGTTAGATTGGAAATATTCCACCCCCTTGCGCGCCAGAAGCATGGACGCCTCCACAATGTTTTTTTCATTGTAAAATCCGTCTACCAATTCTATGTGATCAGTCTTTTCTATGATTTTCTTTATCTGAAAAAACGCCTTATTCCCAACGCACACAATGTAAACATTCTTGCCGTCTTTATGGAAGTCATCTATAACTTGAGACACTTCATCGGTTATCAGATAGTTGTAATTACCGCACAATCCACGATCTGAGGAAAACACAATCAACATTTCCGTCTGGACGTTTTTTCGACCATGAAATAATTCGGATTTTATATCTATGAACTTCTGATTCAATCTGGCCAGAATCCTATTGAGCTCTGTGGCGTAATCTCTGGAGGCGTTGGTTTGCTGCTCAGCTTTTCTCAATTTTACGCCGGCCACCAGTTTCATGGCAGACGTCACCTTCCGAGTGGAATTTATAACGTTAATTTTATTTTTTAACTCTTTTAAATTAGCCATTTAATCCACAGCACTTTCTAATGTTTCCTTTTTTTGAACGCCTCTAGATATGTGGGCAGCAATTCCGTTAGGAAAACCTCCACCGCCGACGTTATGTCACCGCTTTTTCTAATATCCGCGAGAATCGTTTTGTGCTCGGTTTTAATTCTACCGAGTACGTATTTTTCAAATATGGACACTTCCGAAAGAGGCAGATCATCCAGATATCCATTGACTCCAAGATATATGCTGATCACCTGATTTTCAATATTCATCGGACTATATTGCGGCTGTTTTATCAATTCCGTCAATCGTTCGCCGCGCGCAATGAGCCGCTTGCTGGACTGATCAAGATCCGACGCAAATTGCGAAAAGCTGGCCATTTCTCGAAACTGAGCCAATTCCAACTTGATTTTACCAGCAACTTTCTTCATGCCTTTCGTCTGAGCCGCAGATCCGACACGACTAACCGACTGACCAACGTTTATCGCCGGCCGTATTCCTTTGTAGAACAGATCGCTTTCGAGAAATATCTGACCGTCCGTAATGGATATGACGTTCGTCGGAATGTATGCGGATAAGTCTCCTGCCTGCGTTTCAATAATCGGAAGCGCTGTAAGAGAACCGCCGCCATATTTATCACTGAGCTTTGCCGCTCTTTCCAGCAGTCGCGAATGCAGATAAAACACGTCTCCCGGATACGCCTCACGCCCAGGCGGCCTTCTCAGCAGCAGCGACATCTGCCGATAGGCAACCGCGTGTTTTGACAGATCATCGTATATTATTAGCGCATGCATACCGTTATCCCGGAAATATTCGCCAATGGCGCATCCGGTATATGGCGCGAGATACTGCATGGTAGCCGCCTCGGAAGCCGTCGCTGCCACAACGGCCGTATACTCCATGGCGCCGGCTTCGGTAAGTGTTTTTACAATCTGAGCCACCGAAAACCGCTTCTGCCCTATGACCACATAGATACAGTAGAGCTTTTGATCTTCGATGTTATGCTCAAAGGCATATTTTTGATTAATGATGGTATCGATTGCTATGGACGTCTTTCCCGTCTGGCGATCGCCGATAATTAGCTCTCGCTGACCGCGCCCAATGGGAACAATGGCATCGATGGCCTTCAGTCCAGTGTGCATTGGCTCCCGTACAGATTTCCTTTCGACAATACCGGGCGCCTTCACATCAACCGCCCTTCTTTCCGTGGATTTTATGGCACCTTTTCCGTCTATCGGTTCTCCCAGAGCATCAACAACGCGCCCAAGCAGGCCTTTTCCAACCGGAACATCCACGATTTTCCTCGATCGACGGACTTCCATTCCCTCATGCACTTCGCGATCTTCTCCGAACAGCACCACATCGACGGTATCTTCTCCGAGATTGAGGGCCATGCCGTATACTCCGGAATCGAATACGACTTTTTCACCCATGAAAATATTTTCCAGACCGTAGATCTTCGCAACTCCATCTTTTATGGATAAAACTCGACCAACCTCCAAGAACTCTGGACCTGAATCAAAGCATTCTATGCGTTCCCGAATGATTGAACTAATTTCAGCTGAATTAATTTTCATCGCTTCCTCTCCTAATAGCATTGCGCAAGCGCCTGATCTTGGATAATGCCGAATAATCCAAAACTTTTGAACGATATTGTATCTTAAAACCATCGATCAGAGATGGATCGAATTGTACATCATACTCGGCCTTTTTACCAAACACTTCCGCAAGATCGCGCTTTATTTTTTCCTGTTCCAATTCCGAAGCAGCATGAGCAAATGTCAGAAAAATCCGCTTTTTTCCGGAGATTCTATCCAGATGAGCTTTGTAGGCATCACAAATATCTACAATTAGAAACAATCGGTTGTTGCTATCCAGAATATCGAGGAAATTACCTACTGTTTCCGATAATTCAAGACCGATTTTCAGAGCGTTTATAAACTTCGCCCCATCCGACTTCAGCAAAGTAAATCTCTTCAGCAATTTCTTGTGATTATCAAAGGAGAGAACAACTTTTCTAATTTCCTTCAGCTGCGACGATACCTGCCTTCCTATTCCCGCTTCAATAGCAACGGAATGCAAAGACTTTACATATCCATTAACGAGTGAATTATCAGCCACAGGTCCTCCCACAAACCAGACAACGTCACAATCTTCCAAAGGCTGCAACACCTCTGTATATCACAAAACACGACATAAAAAAACAACAGACTTGCTTGTGAAAGTGGCTTTTTAGTTCTCGGGATAATAAAAACACAATTAGACAAAGCAAGTTCACATTGTTTGTTTAAAATTTTTAACAAAAACACTTGGCAATTGCCAAAAAAATATGACATTACACAAAATAGGTTTTAAATAAAGGAGGAATACAGTGAATAAAACCATGTACATGATAAAGGTAGCTCTATGCGCATTGTCAATTGTGGCAATTGCGCCGTTGAAGGCTGTGGACCCCTTGCTCCCCCCTGAAATTATACTATAATATTCAAGTGGTTAATGTGGAAGCATGGAATGCGAAGTATAATAT
>BNWJ01000050.1 GCA_025998735.1 Alphaproteobacteria bacterium
TATTAAGGTTTTCAGGATTATGTCGGACCGTTATCGCAACAAAAGGATAAAATTTAATGAAAAGTTTAGGATTATCGCCGGAATTGTTAACATGAAAAATGGATTTGGACTTGCATGAGAAATAAAACAATGTTACACTGACCTCATCAAAATTCATTACTGGATCTGCGTTTGGGTTATGCAACAGGTCTATTAACTAAACATATCTCTAAAATTTTATGAAACGCCCGTGATTTTCGATGCGCTCCTATCCAAAAAGAAAAGGACAAAGCAATCAGAAAAAAATGGAAAAAGCATTTTTGAAACAACTAAGGCATCTTTTATCCAAGAAATACACATATACAATAGTAGCAGATCGCGGATTTGGAAACAACAGGTTTGCCGATTTGCGTCTGGAGAATGGCTTCGATTATGTACTAAGAAAATGTGACAATTTAAACATAGAGGTTAACGGCAACAAGTTGAATTTGAAAGATTTTTCCAGCAAAACTCGAAAGTTCAAAGCATATGTTCCGGCATGGAAAAAAGAAGCGATTTTCGAAGTTAAGACCAAAAACGACAGCACGTGGTTTTTGTTTTCGTCACTATCTGACGATAAAAGCTTTTCAGAAATTTATGAAAAAAGATTCGGGATAGAAAAATGTTTCCAAGACCAAAAAAGCTCCGGATTTGATATTGAGAAAACAAAAATTAGAAAATACGACAGATTCAAAAAGCTATATTTTTCAATGTGTTTAGCGCAATTGTTTGCTGTGCTGGTTGGAGAATATGTGCAAAACAACAATCATCCACTTAAAAAAAAATTTCATATTCTTGCGGACGTGTTATCAGCATTTTCAAGCTCGAATGGTTCGCATGCAAGTTGTTTTTTAAACAAGCCATTCGACTAATTGTTAAAAAAATCCATAGATTATTATGATGGGGTGGAGCAAGCCCTGTATACCGTACAATGGTGGTAAATATTTCGGCAATCTCAATGTTACAGGCAAAGTGCCGCATGGTAGCGGAACATTTGCATATGGCAAATGGACCTTCACGGGATTTTTCCTCTTTGGGTGTCCACTTGAGGGAAAGCTCGCCATTATCAAGAAAAGTCCGATTAAGTTTAAATTTAGCAAAAGAGGCTCTCCACGTCGCTTAGGATATGACAAAAAAAACTAAGGGGGGCCAAAATATGCACTATTAAGTTTAAAGTTGATACAAAAAAGCGCACCAAAGATCCTCCTCCTCGCTTCTCGGAGATAGGATATTACAACAAAACACTACAGCTTGAGGAATTCGGAACAATGACATTATGACAACGGCGACGTCTTTTATGGAAGGTATGTTAACGGCAAACCGTTCACAGGAACCCTAATTTGTGTCCATGGAAATAAAACGAATTTCTCGATGGGAAAACTGCAATAACATTTAGGCTCCGTGTAAGAAGGAGTAGAACTTTTGAACGAGCGACAAAAGCATGACGACATCAATAAGCTGTTTTCACGCGGGCCTTTAACTGAAATACAAGCGTTTCAATTCATGTCAGAAGAAACGCTAAAGTGCACACCAGAATGCTCCATTTTGTCAGGAGTGTGTGCATACCTGTCACATACGACGCAGCGCCACCACTCGGCAGTTGTACTGCCTGCGGCAACGTTTGTGTCCAACGCGTGCGAAAGCCCCCGAAAACCCATGCGAGAAGAGCTCCCCCTGCGTCGGCGCCTATCCATCCGAGAGAACTATCTCCATCCCATGAAACTTCTTGGTGATCCAGGAATTAACGCAGGAAACGTCGTCGTTAAGCACAGAAGCCAAAGGATTTGCTTTAGTGTATTCTTTCCGGCAATCAGCATATACGACATTAACTCCAAGTGTGTTTGCTATTTTACGACAAATAGGATCGTGTATTTCGATACCCTCTTTGGTTTGTCCCCTGTCACGAACGTACATTACAACAAAATTCTTATTGGAATTCTCTAGTGGCGTATATATCCTGATTGGAATCTGATGCTTATCTGGTGCTGCTACGGTTGAATCTTTTACTTCCTTCACGTCATCCTTCAGGTCATCCTTAGTTCCCGCATCAGCTGAAGAGAGATTGTTAGCTTTTTCTCTTTTTTGCTGAAGCATAATGCTGTCTATGTCCTTTAATAACGCAGCTTTTACCACCAATAAATCGCTCGGAACGACATCTGGTTTTTCCGAAGGTTGTATCGCAGCACTCGTACTTTCTAATTTACTTTTTGACTCTATATTGCTTTTGTTCACTTGCTCCGAACAAGATGCCAATAGACTAAGCATAAATAATAATAGGACTCTCATTGTTGTTTCCTCATACTTACTGTGTACACCATGCACAATTGCACATATCACAAAAATCATGACACACAAAAGTTAACAAAAAGTTTATTTTTTATCAGATCCGCCAATTTATTTTGTGTTAGCGATATATTTGTAGCTAAAATCTTTGGTCTTTTCCTCCCGATTCCATGTTTTGCTGTAGAAAATGGAATGGGAGGATGTGCTTTTCTGATGGCTTTTGTGATGATTAGTTGCTTCCATCATCTAGAGAAGGAGTTGGCGATGGGACGGTGTTTTCATCCCCATTGCGCTGTGATGGTATTGGCCGGCGTTTTTTTTTACATTTTTTGCGGTGTATACTTGTGGAACTGTTGGGCGCATTTTCTGCTCCACTTGGAGACACTTGAGACGTCATATAACACTGACGCGAATCTGCAGTAGATGTTCCTGAAAACTCTTTAGTGTCAGTAGTAGTTCCTGATAACGCTAACATCTCAGAAACAGTGTTTGCATGCAGCCCACTAGGCGTAGTAAAACACTGAGCCGAATATGCAGAATGTGTTCCTGAAGACGTCTTACCCGCAGTGGTAGTTCCTGAAGACGGATGCCTCACAGAAATAGATTCGTTGAGCGAGCCATTATTCATAGAACTCCGAAACTCAGAAACATTACCAGAAGATGATATTGAAGACATCGTAAAGTCAAAATCAATTCCACAAGTCGTCAGAAGCACAGAACTAGTTCCGGAAGATCCTAAAGGCGTCGGATTAGAACCAAACGGATTCGAGCTCAGTCTCACGTTAGACGAAAAAACATCAAACAAACAAAGGAAACTCACAACAACTATATTTTTTTTCATAACTCAACCTATAATTTATAACAAGGCCAAATTATATGTTTTTTGTTTTCAATATGCAATGATTTTATCTGGTCATATTTTTTTATTTTCAACAAATAGGCGCCTAGGAATATGTGCATTCAAATTGGGAATTACGTCGGATGATAAGATTAAGAATTTACTAATAAAACTAGTTTTTTTTTGGTATAATGCGCTGATCGTTTTATAGGATGTGTTTTGAGAAGTTTGTTTTTGTTGTTTATTCTGCTGATATCGTGTGTTTTTGATCTGGGAGCAAGGTATAATCTGAGCCAATTTACCCTAAAAAACGGATTGTTGGTGGTTTGTTTGAAGAAAAAGACTACGCCAATAATATCGTTTTCCATGTGGTATAGATGTGGATCCATACACGATGCCATTTCCAAATCCGGTGTGGCCCACTATCTGGAACACATGGCATGTGAGCTTGATCATGGGAATTTTAGTAATTTTCTAGAGAGTATCGGAGCGGAATCAAATGCTTTTACTTCGCTTAGAACGATGTGTTTCTATGAAATAATTCCAAGCGAACACCTGGAGAAAATATTTGAATTTGAGTCCAGAAGAATGAGGGCGATAGACATAGATGATGCTGTGTTTTTATCTGAAAAAGGCGCCATTCTGGAAGAGCGGAGCATGAGATATGTCTCAAGTCCGCATGGCGCTGCGTGGGAATCTCTTTGTGGAAATGCATTCAGTGGAAAGGCTGGCGGCATAAGTATTATCGGATGGAAATCGGAAATAGAAGAGCTTCAACCGCAGGATCTGCTGGACTTTCACAGGGCTTGGTTTGCTCCCAACAATGCAATCCTACTTATCGTCGGAGATATACCGGATCTGGAGGAAATCAAAAATCTTGCAGAAAAATATTTCGGAAACATAGAAAGAAAGGAAATATTGCATGAGGAGGAGGATAGTAGTCGGCCGTCCTGCGTGAAAGAAATCACCTATGCATCCCCCAAAGTTGGCGCTACTTCCATCGAATATATCTATCATGTCCCGTTTTCGCATCGAAAGAATCTGAGAAAAAGCCTGGCGTTGGATTTGGCCATTGATGTGATAAATCAGCCAGATTCGTTTATTAGAAAAATACTCGAGAACGATCTAAAGAAAGCAATATCTGTGACTTTTGCGTACTATGAGGAATATTTTTCATATGATATTGCGATTATCGGCATAGAAAGCTCATCGCTAAATGATCGTATGGATTCAGAAAAAATCTTCGGTTATCTGCTGAAGAAACTTCTCGTGAAGGGCATAGCAAAAAACGATCTGGAAATTGTCAAAAAACAGAGACAACTTGCGATGGCCTATAAAAAAGATGATATTGGGAAAATGTTCAAATATATTGGATCACAATTGTCCCATGGATATTCTCTGGAAGAAGTCCAGTCCATGGATGATATAATACAATCCATAACAGTCGAAGAATGTAATGGCGTACTGAAAGAAGCTTTTTCCTTGGATCCAGTTATAATCTCCAAAGTTGTTCCAAAAGGATATGATCGTGATTAAATTTTTTACTATCCTTCCAATTGTCTGCTGTGTTTTTCTAGCGACCAATTCGCATTTAGTCGCTAAAGATGATTCTGCGGAAAAAGTACAGGAAAAATCGTATGATGGTTCAAATGTAAAAGACACCAGCAGCAATCTTGGTATCAGATTTTTGTTTATGAATGATGATAGTGCGCCACTTGTTCACGTACGTATTGCGTTCAAGTATTCAGGATCGGCGTATCAGAAGAAGGTCAAACGCGGACTGCCGCAGTTTTATGCGGGAGCCGTATTCTGTGGATGCGGTGAATATTCCAAAATTCAGTTTGACAAAAAGCTCACAAATATAATGGCTGCGGGGAATTGCTCGTCTAATAATGATTTCATTGTGTTTTCTCTAACATTTCCGAAAATCGTTTTGCAGGAAGCGGCGTCTTTATTCAATGCGCTCATCAATAAACCAACTTTTGAAAAAAATGAGGTGAAATTAGTTCAGGATGGCATAGTGGGAGGATTGCAGAACTATGCCTCCAATCCAAGTGCCGCTGCCGGACGTATATTTCTGCCGGCAATTATTTTTAAATCGCATCCATATGAAAACAGCGGAATCGCGGAAGATGTAGTGATGTTGTCCATTGATGATCTAAAAAAATACAAAGCCGATTTTCTTGTGATAAATAATGCGGAGGCGTGCGTTTTTGGAGATATTTCGGAAAACGAAGCAAAAGATCTTCTGGATAAAATATTTCACGATGTTCCCAAGGGAACTGCTACCAAAGACACTGTGCAAGATACCGAACCGCTTATAAAAGCAAGCGTAAAAGAATACTACGAGCAAAGTCCACAAAGTACGATTGTGTTCGCCGTAAAAACGGAACGGCATAATTCCGCCAACAGATATGTGGCGGCGATACTTACCACAATACTTGGCGGACATAGTATGGCGTTCAAAAATAAGATAATGTCCATCCTAAGAACAAAGGAAGGACTGGTGTATGGTGGAAATACTGGAGTTGTACACATGAATCATGCCAGCTACGTAAAAGGAGCGCTAAAAACAGATAATTCAAAAGTTAAAAAAGCAGTGGAGTCTCTCAAGAAAATAATAAAGTACCTTCGAAAAAACGGCATAACAAAAGAGGATCTTGAATTCGCCAAAGACAACATGAAAGGTTCCATGCTTGTTGCCATGAGAACTTCCGGCGATTTATGTGATTTTTATTCCAGAGAGATGTTGCTGGGAAATGGAGTAACGGCGTTAAAAGATCTTCTGGATGGAATAAATAATGTAAAGCTTGAAGAGGTAAATGATTTGGCCGGAAAGATTCTGGATGAAAATAACATACCGTTTGTGATAATTGCTGGAAATAAAAATGATTAAGAAAATCGCATGTGTAACACTTGTGCTATCGCAGCTTTTCATCTCTAACTTTTCCGCGCTTGCGGATCGTAAGGATGCCGAAGCGAAAATCGTGAGGTGCACTTTGAAAAACGGCATTGAAGTTGCCCTCTATTGTGACTTTAAGATGGAAGAAATTGTGGTTGGCGTAGTCTTTCATGTTGGTAGAATAGATGCGCCTGTTGATCAAGCTGCAATGACTGGAGTCATAAGCGATAATATCATAAGCACAAAATTGCATGAGCAATTTCAGGATCTCGGCATACACTATAAGACATATGCGGATGATTTTTCCACTCAGATTGTTGCAAGTATGCATCTCGAAAGTCTAGAAGATTTTTTCTCTCTGCTATCAAAATCACTTAGTGGGATATCTGTTGAAAATCTCGATGCATACAAAAAACAGATGGTAGCGGAATATAAATTGCATTCCTACTGCTACGACGATGTCACGGGCAATCACATCAGGGCGAATGTAAGGTTTTCCGATGGCAATACGCTGCCTATATCCACTGAACAATCGATAAGTTCCATTAGGGAGTCTGATGTTAAGCTTTTTTATAAAAACAACTTCATAAATTGTCCGGTGACCATAATAGTCAGTGGAGCCGTTGGGCATAAAAGCCTTAGGAAAATGTTGCGCAATTCGTTCAGTTATCTTCCGACAAGAAGAGTCAGGACCTACAGGGAACCGCAAAAAATTGAGTTCCGAGATATTCTCATAGAAAACAAATACATGGGGAATTCCATCACTCATGGATATGTTTTATCTGCGGAGGAGAAGCTGAAGTTTGGGACGACTCTCGACTATATATTGCAGCATGAAATGCAAAAGTTCTTTTGCGGAGTATATCCGGTGTGCAATTTTCGCATAGGCACTTCCGTGGGAAATGGAGGCTGTCTGAAGTTGATTAGTATGTATCCGAAACAAGATATTTCATTGAAAGCTCTGAATGATTCATATGGAGCATTTGTGCGAAAGATGTCCACGATGGAAGTTACATCCGATTCCCTAAACAAAATCGCCGAAAGAGAAAATACAGCTATCAATTTTATTTCTATGGATCTGAGAGATATGTACAACATTATTCTAGATGCATTTATGAACAATAGAAATGTGAATTACCTATATTCAATTGCAGATGATATAAAAGCCGTCAATGCAAAAGAATTCCGCGCTTTTGTTGAAAAAATGTTTCGGCAGAATTCAATTTTTAAAATTACCACGAAATTTAAACGGGACAGTTAATCATGAAGCATAAAGAACTAAAAAAAATCCTGCCCATTGCGGTGATTGCTGTGATAGCGGCGTCTGTTATTTTTTCGAAAAAGGAAAAGCAATCTCTGGAAATAGATCACGTCAGCAATAAAATGAACATAAAGGCTTCACTTATTCAGGTAAACAGTCGGGATGTTATATACATAAAATGTAAATTTAAAAACGCCGGTGTGTTGCATAATCCGTTGGATAAACATGGAATTTCCGCAGTCGCTGCGCATATGCTTTTCAGAAGAATGAATGGGCTTTCGGAAGAAGAAACGGCGGAAAAATTTTCGGATCTGGGAATTTACGACTTTAGCGCATCGGCAGAAGGAGATGATTTCGAAATTTCATTTTCCATCATAGAAGCTAAAGCAAACGACGCCCTGAAGTTTATAGCAAGTGCCTTTTCCAATACAGATTTTTCTAGCTCATACCTGGAGCATGTTAAAAAGATCTATCCGGACGTTTTGGATGTTGATACCAGCAATCCGCTTCAGCTGCTTCACGACAAGATGTTCAGCATGCTCTACCAAAACAGCGCCTACGGGCTGAGCGATAGCGGTAGTTCCCAAGCCGTATCCAGCATAACCACCGGTGACATCGTGGATTTCGTCAAGAACATGCTGAGACAGGACAATTTGGAAGTCGTTTTCGTCGGAAAAGTCTCGAGATTTGATATCAACGATTACCTAAAAATCCTATTTGCTGGAATATCGTCAGAAGAACGCGAACCTGAGCTTATGGAACTTTCGGAAGATATATCTGATGAAAAAATAGCGGTAATTACCCGTCCAAATATGAAGGATGTTGTTTGTGTGATGACCGGCGTACGTCTGGACAACTTAACAGATCTTGAAAGGGCGGCGGTAATGATAATTCTTACGGCGCTATTTGATAAAAAAGTCGGAGATTTTCCCCGTGGGCTAAGAAAAAAGGGTATCACCTACGACGTTTCGGGCTACTCTGTGCACAGAACGTTGTCTGATGTGTTTTATATCGTGACTTGCCTAAATCAAGATGATCTGCAGAATTACAAAAAATATTTGGATGAAAAGTTGGCGGATTATCTCCGGAAGATAAACCCGCAAGAGCTGGAAAGAATCAAAAACTGTTTTATTAAAATATCACACAATGGATTTGAGTCGTTGCGGGATTTAGATGAAAAAATAAAAGATGCTGCTCTTCCGTTTGATGAAGTGACTCCTGAAATTTGCGCCAATGTGTCCAAAAAACTGTTTGATCCGTCACACATTAGAACGGTTATAATCGGAAGTAGCTGCACAACGAGCGATTAGGAAGTGTTATAGCAAAGCCGTCGTGGAATCGCGTCGCCATCGCCGTCATTCTTGGTGCGTAGCACTGAGGGTCCATATAGCCTAATCGCGGTAGACGGGGTACGGCTTTGGCGGCCGTCCCCACCCCGCACAGGTAGGGTCGAGCAATGGCGCGTGAGCTGAGATAGCCACGTTTCCATCGGCCGCCTCGTCAAACGTAGCGTGCGGATTTCCCGCACTACGCTTTCCTGTTATTTTCGTATCAAAGTTTATGTGACCTATCATGCCAGTAAAACTTTCTGAGCTTGGTAATACTTGATCCTGTAGTCTGAGAACAGACCACATACCGAGTATAACCAACTCCTACTCCATCTTTCCCAGCCGAAGCCTTTCCGGTTTCTGCTTCTCATTAAGTGGCGTCTTGCCTTCTTTTCCATCCAATCTTTTATGTACCCAAAGCATCGACTGGAGTTCCCGACTCTGAAATAGTTCGTCCAACCCCTTAATATTGGATTTACCTGT
>BNWJ01000051.1 GCA_025998735.1 Alphaproteobacteria bacterium
GAGTTTGCGAAGCAGACGAAACATCCGTTCTTGAAAACTTGAAAGGACGAAAATTACCGCCAGATTATTACAGAAAACCGAGATTGCACGGTGCCGTTGCGCAAAAACGCGGCATATCAGATGAATATATCTGCGTATGCACGGCCGTTGAGCGACAAGGTTGTGGAATAGCACTTTCAGTTAATCGAGCAACGCCTCAAAAAACAGATATCGAGCGTGTTTTCAGCAATAGAGTAAGTGATGATACTCTTTTCTTATGTGATGGAGCAAAAGGTTACGAAATTCTTGAAGAAACAAAAAAATGCTCAGTAATGAGCTCCAAAAGCGGAAACAAAACAGGCGGTTTCTACAATATTAACACCGTAAATAATTTCCATAGTTTTATCAAACAAAAAAATAGAAATGCTCGAGGATTTGCAACCAAATTCCTTAACAGATATAACTCCCTTTTCTCTCGTATCTACCGTCAATCGCAATTCGTTGTTGACGAAATCTATAAGATGCTCTGTGATATGAATAAGCGTTATAACACTATCGTTTCTTCTCAATCTAAAAATTTACTCACCATTTGAGCTTGGAATGGTTTATCAACTTACTTCTCAGCTAACACCTTTCAAATAGTCTGCGATCATCGTGCAATGGCTTTCCCCACTCATCATCGTGATATTTCTTCAGCCATTCACTTGAATTGCCCCAACTGCATCTTTTTATCATGGTCTTTACTTCAACCCAATCAATTCTTTCCCTTCGAGGATTTGATGAGAGGAGCCGTCGAGTTCGCCAGGATGAATCGGTTCGAATCGTCCGCCCATTATCTTCGCCAAAAACATTTCCGCAATAGCAATGTAAGATTTTGCATTCGGTTCGCGGTAGAATCCGTGTCCTTCGTCAGGATATAAAACGGAAACGACAGGCGCTCTTCTCTTTTTCAAGGCTGTAATAATTTGGCTGAAGTCATTTGGATTGACGCGTGGATCGTTTTTACCCTGGAAAAATAGCAGCGGCTTTTTGATATCATTTGCACGTGAAATTGGAGAATTTTCCCACAAATACTTCCGACCTTCCTTCGTTCTTAGATCTCCGAAAAACTTATAACATTCCACAATTGCTGGTTGCCAATGGGCAGGCATTGTTTCTAGAAACGTAATCCAGTTACATCCTGCACAGACACTAACTCCGCAGCAAAAAATATCCGGAGTGAAAGCTAAGCCAGAAAGCGCACAGTCTCCGCCAAAACTTCCTCCCATAATAGCGACATAGTTTTTATCGGCGATTCTGTTTTCGATGGCCCAATTGACGCCGTCTATTATATCGTTGCGAATTTTATCAAGATTACAATTACCGGCGTTGGCGAATTTCTTTCCGAACCCTATAGATCCGCGGTAATTTATCTGCAGAACGGAATATCCACGATTGGCCAGCAATTGAACGTCTGGTTCACAATAATCTCCGTCGCGCGACCACGGACCACCGTGGACATATACGATCAATTTTCTCGGATCGGCTTTCTCAAAATCTGCCGATTTTGTTAAATAGCAAACCAGATCCAATCCGTCTCGCGATTTTATTACGATCGGAATTTTCTTCTGCAGTTGATACTTATCAAGTTCTTGTTTTGCGGAAAACAAAAACTTAAGAGAAATCGGCTCGCCTTTTTTTGGATCCCGCTTATACAAGTAATATTTTTTACAAGAATCTGATCCTGAGCAATGTATCAACCAAGTGTCATCGCCATAGTTTCTCGCGTTGATGCCAAAATTTTTTCCTCCGGATTGGGATTGCAAATAAGCGATATCTTTTGATATTGATTTATCTGTAACAAAAATTTCCGGTTTTAGATATTCAACAGAAAAGCATTGAGGAGCAAATGTGTTTGGATCATAGGCGAACTCTCTAACATCTGCTACGTCGCTTTCAAAAAGAACTTTAGAAGTTTTGTCTTGCAAATTATACGAAACCCAAGCACCTTTATCGCGACCTACCGAATCGGTTCCATAAATGGTTTGGTTATCCGCGTTAAAATACGCAAACCCTGTATTTTTCGTATCTTCAAAAGAGATTTTTCTGAAAAGTTCCTTCTTGCCATTGGTTATTAGATAATCCTCAACGCTTCCGTCCGGCATTGTTTTTGAAGCTACTCTCAAATTGAAATTATGATCGAAATAATAATTTATATATTCAGTGTTTCTAAAGATAAGATCGGTTTTTCCAGTGATTATGTTTACACGATATGCGTCGAACCATTTATGGTCGTTTTTGTTGGACATTATGATGATTTCATGCGGATATTTTTTGCTTATTCTACAAACATGAATTTTTGCTCCTTTAAACGGCGTGAGATTTCTTGAAGCGCCAGTTTTTATGTCTAAACAGATGACGCGATTGTTTTCGTCGCCATTATCATCTTGTTCAATTAGGATATGCTCTCCTGTAATTGCCTAGCAATAACTGTAGGCTCCGAGACATTCTTTTACATCAAACGTTCTCAGGAGATTCCCAGATAAATCTTCGACGCGCAATTCGATTCCGCTACCTTTTCGTGCGAGATAGGCGATTTTATCTCCGGCATTACTCATGGATACGCAGAATTTATCCGGACTTGCTTGCAAAATACTCCGCGGAATGAGAGGAGTATCAGCGTGTTCGTGAACTCTATCGCAGCCAATTGTTACGAGAGCAAGGCAGCAAACCAAAATTATTTTTTTAAACATCCCAATACCTTCCCAAAAATCTTCCAGAGTTTACCATGGAAAAACTGGAATAAGAACTGTATTATGCTACCTGCAATGAAAATGTCGAACAATTGTCCCATGCGAGGTATTTTGGTGAGAAGGTAAAATGATAGAAGTTGAAAAGAAATTGAATCCGTCATTAGAGACGATCGAACGCATAAACAATGACGCAGTTTTTGTCACTTCAAAAACGATGAACGATATTTTGTATGACTACGAAGATCTTTCTCTGTCCAAAAATGACATTTGGCTCAGAAAACGCAATGGAAAATTTGATCTAAAAGTGTCTAGGGATAAAGATCTTAAAAATCGTTTTCTGGATATTTATGACGAAATCGAAGATGAAGAAAAAATCTGTAAAGCACTGCATATCAAATCCATTGCAGATGAAAATTTCATCGAAATCAGCAACCTAATAACAAAACGGGAAAAATATAAACTTGGCGAATTCAATATCGATTTCGATTTTGTCACATCAGCTCGTGACGATTTCGTATATCATTTGATGGAAATAGAGCTGATGGTTGAAGATGAATCGGAAGCTCCGGCAGCGTTGGAGAAAATAAAAAGATTTATAGCCGAATACGATATTCCGGAGAAGTCTGCAACGGCAAAACATATGCAATACTTTTTTGAGAAGAAACGCCATATTTTCGATTTATTGCAGTAAATTGTCGGAGAGATTTTATGCACAGAAAAAATCTTAGAGAAAAATTGGAACACTACCATCCTGATGATGAAATGGACTGAACTAAAACGTGATTAATTTACAGCGTCTTTTAGCGTTTTAATGGAAGCGATCGTATTTCCGATGTACAATCGTGCCAAGAGGTTATCATTCAACCATGGCGATAAAAGAAATAAAAGCGAAAACAGCGCTGCATTATCACGATGCTGAATTTGCGACCAATTGGGATTTGAATACGTATCGTGGCTGCGGCCATCGATGCATCTATTGTTTTGCTCAATATACGCACAAGTATCTGGACACAGATCAATTTTTCGACGATATCTTTGTAAAAACAAATATCGCAGATGCGCTAAATTCAGATTTTTCGAAACGATCCTGGGAAAAATGTCCGGTTAACATTTGTGGAGTAACCGACGCATATCAGCCCATCGAAGCGCAATATGTTCTCATGCCGAAAATCATAGAAACATTCATACGGCATCAAAATCCAATGGTAATCACGACAAAATCGACTCTTTTGTTGAGGGATCTGGATCTTCTGGAAGAGCTCAATAGAGTTGCCGGAGTGTACGTAAATGTGTCCGCTTCCGCTATTGAGGAATCCATTCGGGAGAAAATCGAGCCGTTTGCTTCCCCTACCATCGATCGATTAAATATGTTGGCTGAATTGAGCAAACGTGGAATAGATGCCGGCGTATTGATGATGCCGATAATTCCGCATCTCACAGACAGCATAGAAAATTTGGAAGCCATATTCAGAATTTCCAAAGAAAATGGAGCGACCAGCATCATTCCGGCAATGCTTCATCTGCGAGGCGAGACAAAACGTGTTTTCTACGGTTACATAAAAAATCTATTTCCAGACCTGCTTCCGAAAATCGCACCACTTTATAATGGTGCCTATGTCGACAAAAATTACCCGGAAATCTTTAGACAGAAAATCACATCTCTTCGAAAAAAATACAATTTCTACAACAGAATCTATGAATGTCAGAAACCGAAAAAGAAAAGTGCCCAACTAACATTGTTTTGAAATCTTAGCGCTTTTCTATCGGCGATCATCTTTTTCGTATTCCACCATAAGAAATTAATTTATCAATGGATTCAATGTTGTTATGTTGTGTGGCGTAGTCTAATGGTGTGTAATATTTTTTGTGTTTTCCTCCCGTAGTGTATATAACATTGACATAAGCATTATTTGCAATTAAAAGATCTATGATATCAGCTCTATTATAAATTGCAGCTACGTGCAAAGGGGAAAAACCAGTTTCCTGCGCTACAAAGGCTCCATTGAATATCAAGACTTTTGTAAGTAGTCCATTTCCATTTTTTATCGCATACTTGATAGGAGAATAATGACAGTTATATTCGTTATGGGCTTTGTAATATTCGTTAACGTTGGCTCCATTTTCTATCAACACAACGGCAGTTTCCGTATTGTTTTTGCAACAGGCTATAATTAACGGCGAACTACCTTCGTGTGTTTGGAAATTTATGTCTGCTCCAGCATCGATAAGTAGTTTGGTAATTGCTGTATTATTATTAATTGCGGCATAATGTATAGGAGTGAGTTTTCTGAATAAGTAACCATCTATTGCATTAACATCAGCTCCGTTATCTATCAAAATTTTCACAATTTCCTCGCAATTATGAATTACTGCAATATGTAAGGCTGTTTTTCCATATCTGTCTTTTGCATTAATATCTGCCACATTTTTCACTGAAAGCTCAACTTTTGAGATGCGATTGCTCTTGATGTCCTCAAAAAAATTACGATCATATTTGTAAGGTTTGAAAAGCAAAAATGAAATATCGTATCCTGCTTTATTGGCAACAGCTGCCGAATAATTTAGCGCAAATAATATATTGCTTAATATGACGCATATTGCGACAATTGCTTTTTTGCCTTCGCTAATTTTAATATCGTACGTATTTTCCTTCTGAAAACGATATAAAAGCGTCAACGGAAGGACAACGAAAAGAAGCTCAATACCACACCAAGAAAAAAACAAACCGGCTTCTTCATGCGAGAATTGAAAAGCACATCCAAAGATAGCAACGGCAGCTGCAACAATAGTACATAGAATGATTTTTGATTTGGGTCTAAAGAATGTATCGCCTTCTTTGTGAATTTCCTTGAATAAAGTACAAAAACATGGGCAGCAAGCAAATGCAGTAGCGAAAAACATCAAATTGTTTGCTATAAATAGTAATATCATGTCCATACCCTGTTTTAATTAACAATCACAATACACATGTAATGCATTTTTTGATGAATACAAGTGCAATTTGTTATAATAATTTTCATGATTCTATTGTTTTATTTTTTTTTAGCCATATAATAATTGTGTTCGTAGGCGATAATAATCTGTGAGTCATTAAAATGCAAAAAATGTTTTCTTCAGGATGTGGTTCATTTCGTTCAATTGGTAGTAAGATTAAAAGTGCGTTTGTTGATGAAAAAATTAATATAGAGCTCGAACAAAAACCTACACCTTTAATTATGGTTGCCATAAATAACGATACTAAATCGACAATGATGCTAGTTGAAAAAGGAGCGGATGTCAATGCAAAAACTTCGTATAATTTTTCATACGGTTTCTCTCGTTATCCGCATTGCTATTATTCTGCGCTACATTACGCCATCAAAAATGGTAACGAGCGACTCGTGGAGTATCTTATTTCAAAAGGCGCAAGAGTCTGTGAAATAGAAGATGTGCCATCTCCTTTGCATGTTGCAGTTCGGCATGACAGAGAAAATATTGTACGCATGCTACTGCATCACGGAGCGGATGTGAATGCTGTACTTAAGATCGTTGTTAAAGGAAGATATGGAAGCAGCACGCATAAACGTACGCCTCTCGACTATGCCAAACAATTCAATAGCGGAGAGGAGATAAAAAGAATATTACGTGATCATGGAGGTATTTACAAAATTGGTTTTTTTAGAAGAAGGCTTCAACCATTAATTTGCTTTCTAGCGCTTGTTGGGTTTGCCTATTTTGTGCAGAGCATCACACAAGATGTTTTTACTCCATACACAATATGTTCGTAGATACCTCCTTATGAAAGCAATAGGCGCTGGGATTGCTTCCAGCGTTTTTCACCTTCTTTATTTATATGAATCCCTATAAATTGCAGCACAATCCTCAATGCTCAACTCACATCTGTCTGCCAAAAATGATCTGCCCATCGTTTCCTTTACATTTTTTGCGAGTGTTTCCAGTTCATCTGGCGTAATACCGTAGTCAGACATTTTCAGATCAGCCACACCGCAATCTTCCTGCAGTTTTATCAAAGCTGTAATGAAATCCATTGGTGCGGCAGCGCTTTCCATGCCAATTGCCTGCGCCATGCGGATAAAACGGTCGTCGCATACGTGTTTGTTGATGAAATGTGTGAAATACGCTTTGCTGATCATGATGAGGCCTGCTCCATGCGGAAGATCCTGATGAAAAGCCGACATCGCGTGTTCTAGACTATGCTCACTAGTGGTTGAGCTAATATACAAAACAACTCCAGCAAGAGTATTGCCGAATGCAACTTTTTCGCGAGCATCGATGTCATTTCCGTCTTGTACCGCTCTTGCAAGATTGCGTCCAACGTTTTCTAGGGATGCAATTGCGTGTATATCGCTGTATGGATTCGCATTCTTAGAAATGTATCCTTCAACGCTGTGAAATAATGCGTCAAATCCTTGATATGCCGTAAACTTAGGAGGAACCGTGGTCATCAATTCGGGATCGACTATCGACAGTACTGGAAACATACCGTCGGTTCCAAAACCTATTTTTTCATGATTTGTTTCGTGCGTAACAACCGCCCATGGATCGATTTCCGAACCGGTTCCGGCTGTTGTCGTGATTGCAATCAACGGTAGAGGCTTATGTTTCATGGACTGCCCTTTGCCGCTTTCGGCAGAAACATAATCCCAATAATCGCCTTCATTGGTCGCCATGACAGCAATTGCTTTCGCAGCATCTATACAACTCCCTCCGCCAAGAGCAACAATGAAGTCGCAGCGATTTTCCTTTGCAAACGATGCGCCAGCCATAACTGTTGATTTCAGCGGATTAGGCTGAACCTCAGCGAACACTACGCTTTCTATTCCGGCAAGTTTCAATTGCTCTTCCGTTCGATTCAGATATCCGTTTGCTTTCGTAGATTTCCCATTCGAAATAACAACCAGCGCTTTTTTACCAGGCATTTTTTGCTTGTGAAGATTGCTTAATTCGCCGACTCCAAACAAAACTCTCGTTGGAACATACATACTAAAACTCATACTCGTTACTCCTAAATCAATGATAATTGCCTGTCTTCAACCGTGTATTCCGGAACGGAAATTGATGCTCCATTTTCGAGCCATTCCGCGACGAATCTCCGATGACATACCTCTCCAGGTTTTTCATAGCATAGCAGCGCTAGATTCTTTTTCCCACTATCCTCCAACATTTTTAGAAGATCTTCGTATACATTTGTCGGAGACAGTTTTCCCAAAATCTCATCGCGATATTTTTTCATGGCTTCTTCTGAAGAAACGGCTCCAAATTTCGCGTCTCTCAGTAATTGTTCCGTCGGATTTAGATATGCCAAATATCCATCTACGTTTGCCCATTTTGGAGTGAACAAAGAAATACTGATTTTCATCATATCAGCCGGTAATTTTGGAATAAACGCAAAATAAGAGGTGTAGATCATGCTGAAAGAATCTCAGAATTTTCCTTCAATTTTTTCTGGAACTCCATCCGCACTGTAAATATAGTACTTATATCCGGTCGGAATGAATTTCAAAATGCCATACAATTCGTCATCTTTTCCGTCTCTATAGTATTGCGCGAATTCTTCATTCCAGAGTTCATTCTTCAGCGATTCATCATTCACAGATTCAATTCTACCAAACAAGGTTACATTTTTCATATTCTCCGTTACAAAATAATATAACGATGCATTGTCGTTTTTCTTGATTTGCTCGACTTTCGGAGAGTTCGCATGGGATGAAAAGTATATTTTCAGCTCCTCATCTGTATTCATATTGATGATATTGCTCATGGCTCGAGTTTCCGGGAAACCATCTAAATTTAGAGTCGACAAAAAAGCAATCTCACAAGAATTGATAACTTCGACTACTTCTTTCTTAACATTTTTCATAACACTACCTTTACTACATACGTTGATATTGGCATCTTGATGTGACTTTTTCAATAGATTCTGTATCCCATCCGCCACCACTCTTCCATTTTCGAAGCACATCTCAGCAACTCGTTGAAAACACATCGAAATTTCGTGAGCGGAACAAGTGATTTTCACTTTCCCCCCCTGAAATGACCGCTACTCCAGAGCTTTTGGTCGAACTTTTGCATGCGAGTTTTTCGATGAATTTTAGAAAACTCCTCTGGCAGAGGGCTTGCAGAGCAATTTGGAGACGATTCTCCAGTTCCGCTCGTTTGGAGAATAATCGGAGATTTGGAGAGGTCCTTGCAGGACATGCGATAACTTTTTCATTAATTTGAAACGCTTTCAAAGCCGCTAGAGCCTCAGGGACAGAGGACTTGATGGATGTATTGCCTTTGATTAAAAT
>BNWJ01000052.1 GCA_025998735.1 Alphaproteobacteria bacterium
TCTATGACTTTTGCTAAACCTGCAACTGCTCCTGTTTTTAGTCTCATCTAAAACTCCAATTATCTCTAAAAATTATTGGAATTATAGCATATTCTTAACTATTGTAAAAACTCACGGGGTGGTAAGCCCTTAAAGCCAAAAAAGCTTTTCACAACACCATATTTCCATTAAAATTTTATGAAACGCCCGTGCTTTCGCTGGCTCTACCAAGGCCATTCACTACGCTTTTGTCTACCGGCATCTGGTGACTTCCCTTGAATAATGGCATTCCATCTCCCAAACACCATAGTACGTTTCATCTTCATTGTAACAGTGCCATCATCCTCCGGTACAGTATTATATACCGTATACTTTTTAACAGCACCATCATCCTTCCATAGACCCGCATAGATCACATATGGGCGCGCATTACTAAAGATTGTTTCTCTGAACACCTCTTCTGGCTTCGCACTCTCATCCGCTATACGTCCGTTCTTTTTTAGCTTGAGCACCCATGGCCCATTATGCGCTTCTACTATTTGTCCGTTCTTTTTTCTTAAAATGCCCAATAGAACTCCTTTTCCTTCTCTTTCATCGTGTGCCCAATTTCCCATATATGTTATTGTATCAATAGTAAAATCCTCCTCGGCAAATTGAATAGGAATAGGTTTTTTATAACAATACGTCATAAGTCCTTTTCCTTCTCGCTTACCATTCACCCATTCTCCGTCATACTTACTTCCATCTTCATATATCTCTACCCCTTCTCCGTGTGGTATGCCATCTTCCATGGGGCCAAAATATCTACGACGACACTTATCGTTGAACCAAAATTCGCGCGACTTCTGCCCCTTTATGTCAGTAAAAATTCCATAGCTGCACCTTGCTCCGCTTGCCCATTCTCCTTCGTATTTTCCCCCATTAGGATATGTCAGGGTTCCTTTTCCTTCCTTTTTGTCGTTTACCCAATCTCCTTCGTATCTTTCCCCATTAAGATATGTCATAGTTCCGTTTCTTTGCTTTTTACCATCTGCGAAATCTCCTTTATACACGCTTCCGTCGACTGACGTCTCCTCGCCTTTTCCGTGTGGTATGCCGTTTTCTCTGGCACCAAGATATGTACGAAGACGGTCATTGTTGTACCAAAATTCCGTCGACTCCTTTCCTCCTATGTCAGTAAAAGTTCCATAGCCGTATCTTACTCCGTCTACAACGTATCCCTCATACCTTCGTCCATCAGGCCATAATATGACGATTGTTTTATCCATTTTATCCTCTGTCCACTGTCCAGCATACATGCGTCCATCTTTGAGTGTATGTGCTCCAGATGCATCAGATTTCGGAAATGTCATAGTTCCGTTTCCTTGCTTCATGTCATTTGCCCATTCTCCTTCGTATTTTTCCCCATTAGGATATGTCATGGTTCCTTTTCCCTGCTTCATGTCGTTTACCCAATCTCCTTCATACTCTTTTTCCTCATCAGGTAATATTATAACTCCTTTTCCTTCTCGTTTACCATTCACCCAATCTCCTTCATACCTTTTTCCATCTTTATATATCCCTATGCCCTTTCCGTGTGGCATGCCTTTTTCTATGGCGCCTTCATATACGCAAAAACTATTATCGTTGTCCCAATATTCTAGCTTTCCACGCACCCCTCTTTTGTCAATAATAAATCCCCAACCGTTTTTCACTCCGTCTACAACGTTCCCTTCGTATTTTTGCCCATCAGGCCGCAATATGGCGTTTGTTTTTTCCATTTTATCATCCGTCCAATGTCCGATACACGTGCATCCGCGTAGCCGTGTTTTAAATGCGCTAGATTCAGGATATGTTATAGCTCCGTTTCCTTCTCGTTTACCATTCACCCATTCTCCTACAAAAACGGTCCCATCTGCATACCTCCCTGTGCCATTTCCGTGTGGTATGCCTTTTTCTGTGGCACCATCATATGTCATGTCACATTTATCGTTGATCCAACGTCCCCGTGTCCCATTTCCTTCTTTGTCAGTAAGAACCCCCCAACCGTTTTTCCTTCCGTCTACAACGTTCCCTTCGTATTTTTGCCCATCGGGCTGCAATATGGCGTTTGTTTTTTCCATTTTATCATCCGTCCAATGTCCGATATACGTGCATCCGCGTAGCTGTGTGTTAAATGCACTAGATTCCGGATACGTTATAGCTCCGTTTCCTTCTCGTTTACCGTTCACCCATTCTCCTTTATACACACTTCCATTGTCATATTTACATTCTCCATATCCATGCTTTAAGTCGTCTTTAAAACCTCCTTTGTATATAAAATCGGAATCGTCGGAAGGGTCGGCACGAAAAGAGATAATCTTTCCTTGTCCGTTCCTTTTGCCTTCTTTCCAATTTCCAATGTATAAGTCACCTTTCCTCACGTCCGCGGGCACAAATACACCTTGCCCTTCCATCCTATCGTCTACCCAATTTCCTCCTTCACCCTCGTCCACACCACAGTATCTATCTCCATTAGGATATGTCATGATTCCCTTACCTTCTCGTCTACCATCCACCCATTCTCCGACGTACTTTCCTCCATCAGCGAATATATAGGTGCCATGTCCATGCGGTATGCTGTTAAGACGCTCTCCCTTATACTTAGCTTTTGGTGGAGATATCATCTCTCCTGCAACAAGTCTTGATGCAGACCACGTACCGCGGATTTTTCGTCCATCGGGAAATGTCAATGTTCCCTTACCCTCCATTTTCCCATCTTTCCATTCTCCGTCATACACTCTTCCGTCGGAGTATTTCATAGTTCCATTACCTTCCTTTTTGTTTTCTTTCCATTCTCCCTTGTACACTCCTCCGTCGGAGTATTTCATAGTTCCATTACCTTCCTTTTTGTTTTCTTTCCATTCTCCCTTGTACACTCCTCCGTCGGTGTATTTCATAGTTCCCTTACCCTCCTTTTTGTTTTCTTTCCATTCTCCCTTGTACACTCCTCCGTCGGTGTATTTCATAGTTCCCTTACCCTCCACTTTCCCATCTTTCCATTCTCCGTCATACACTCTTCCGTTCGCATATGTAGCTACGCCATGTCCTTCATACAAGTCTTTCACATAATCTCCCGTATACTTTCCTCCATCGGGAAATGTCCCAGTTCCCTTACCTTCCATTTTCCCATCTTTCCATTCTCCGTCATACACGCTTCCGTTCGCATATGTCTTCACGCCACGTCCATGACACAAGCTGTTCATAAAATCTCCCGTATACTTTGCTCCGTTGGAATATGTCAATGTTCCCTTACCTTCCATTTTTCCAGCTTTCAAGTATCCATCATACACTCCTCCATCCGCATATGTCCTTGTGCCATATTTTTCTTCAAATAAGTCATTCGCCCAATCTCCCGTATACTTTTCTCCATCGGGAAATGTCAATGTTCCTTTTCCCTCTCTTTTCCCATCTTTCCATTTTCCCTCATACACTCTTCCGTCCGCATATGTCCTTACGCCATCTCCATGACACAAGTTGTTCATAAAATCTCCCGTATACTTTGCTCCATTGTGATATGTCAAAGTTCCCTTACCTTCCCGTTTACCATTCACCCAATCTCCTTCATATTTTTCTCCATTGGAAAATGTCATTGCGACACATCCTTTCTCAAATAAGTCATTCACCCAATCTCCCGTATGCTTTCCTCCATTGGGAAATGTCATTGTTCCTTTTCCCTCTCTTTTGCCGTCTTTCCATTCTCCGTCATACACTTTTCCGTCCACATATGTCTTCACGCCATGTCCATGACACAAGTCATTCACCCAATCTCCCGTGTACTGTCCTCCACTGGGAAATGTCAATGTTCCTTTTCCCTCTCTTTTGCCGCCTTTCCATTCTCCCTCATAAACACTTCCATCCGCATATGTCCTTATGCCATATCTTTCTTCAAATAAGTCATTCACCCAATCTCCCGTATGCTTTTCTCCACCGGGAAATGTCAATGTTCCTTTTCCCTCTCGTTTACCGTTCACCCAATCTCCCTCATACCTTCTTCCATCTTTATACCTACCTATGCCCTTTCCGTGTGGCATGCCTTTTTCTATGGCGCCTTCATATGTCATTTCACATTTGTCGTTGATCCAAAATCCAAGTCCCCCTCTGTTTCCTTTTTTGTCAATCGAAGTTCCCCAACCGCTTCTTGCGCCAGCTTCCCATTCTCCGTCATACGCGCTGTTGTCGGCATATCTCATAATTCCATTACCTTCTCGTTTACCATTAACCCAATTTCCTTCATACACTCCTCCGCCAGCCCACCTCAATTGACCACTTCCGTTCGGTCTGTCACCTTCTGTGGCACCGTCATATAGACCAGCAATAGTATTGTCTTGCCAAAGTCTCAAGCCCCACCTACCTCCCTTTTTGTCAACAACAACTCCCCAGCCGGTTCTTACTCCGGCTACAAAATCCCCCACATATTTTTCTCCATTAGGACATGTTATGATTCCTTTTCCTTTTCGTTCACCATTTACCCAATCCCCTTCATATGTTTCTCCATTGGGATATCTTTTGGTTCCTTTCCCTTGCTTTACATCGTTTACCCATTCCCCTTCATACTCTTTTTTCTCACCAGGCAATATTGTAACCCCTTTTCCTTCGCGTTTACCATTTACCCAATCTCCTTCATACCTAGTTCCATCTTTATACCTACCAATGCCCTTTCCGTGTGGTATGCCATCTTTTGCGTCCCCCTCATATGTCATGTGTCCGGCACTCTGGGTTCCTTCTTCATCTATAAGCACTTCAAGTACAGAAGAAGGCGTACGGGCACGCTCATTCGGTCCATCTCTATCGTCTGAGTTCCCATGAAGAGAGCAGGTGTCACATGCTGAATCAGCGCGTTTTTCTCCGAAACATGCCTGGAGATATAAATTAGATGCTCCTTCTGTATATCCCAAAAAAGAGTTCTTTTCATCCCGTGAATCAGCCGGATCTCCGCCGGAACCCGCGAACACACTCATGTATTTCGCCCACTCCGAATTACCAGTGTCGCCAGATTTGCCAAAATTTCCAAAGGGGGGATTGGCTAAAATACTATGACTAGCTGTATCATCTGATCCTTCGGCTATGCTAGAAGAAACACTAAGACTGTTTGCGCCACCTGACAAATCATCTGTGCTATTAGCAGAGGAACTACTTGAAGAAGTCGCACTGTCAGAAGAAACACTAAGACTGTTTGCGCCACCTGACAAATCATCTGTGCTATTAGCAGAGGAACTACTTGAAGAAGTCGCACTGTCAGAAGAAACACTGTTTGCAGGATTTGGTTCTTCATTTGTGCCACTAGCACAAGAAATGCTTGAAGAAGAAATACTAAGACTATTTGCCTTATCCGACTCTTCATCTATGCTATTAGCGGAGGAACTACTTGAAGAAGTCACGCTGGTAGAAGAACTACTATGACTGTTTGCATCATTTGACCAATCATCTGTGCTAGAAGAAATACTAAGACTGTTTGCGCCACCTGACAAATCATCTATGCCGCTAGCAGAGGAACTGCTTGAAGAAGTCGCGCTGTCAGAAGAAACACTAGGACTATTTGCATCATCTGGTACTTCATCTGCTGATTGGGCAGGATCCCACCCATCTACACCCTCTTTAACGTCGTTTGGAGAAGGCACACTGGGTGGCACATCCTCATCATCAGAATCATCATCTCCGTTAGAACTCAAAAGAGAGCTCGTGTCTATATCACAAGACCGCAGCGAAGTTGTATTACCATAGGGCGAATGTTGTTCTGGATTATCAAGGTTCTGAAGCGTAGCATAAGCCTCTTGGGCGATATTTAGCAGGCAAAGAGACGCAACAGAGGTTAACAAAACATTTTTCTTCATAATCTTACCTTTATTTAAATAATTTATCCGAAGCCATCAGGATGCCTGTACTAATAGACCTGTTGCGTAGGCCTATTTTTGGTCCTGATAATCAGTGACTCCAAGAGGCTTTTGCAACAGGTCTAATGTAAAAACCTCAAAGAAGACATACTTTAATATAGTAACAAAAACATAGGAATGCAACAGGGATATTGTCTTTTTTTGTATTTTTATTCCATGTGGTTTTTTTTGAAAAACAAGAAGATATTTTAACCGTTGTTCGCAAGAATAATAGACCAATTGCACAACTCCCTAACACCATCGTTGGTAAAATTAACGCAGTCAATGTGGTACGCCTTTTTGATGCGGAGTTATGGTTTAAAAATGCTACTTCGCATGCTGCATATGGATTTTTCGACGTGGTATGTCTGTGAAATTGGCAATATGTCTTTGAAGAAGTTGATGTCTGTTCCGGTGAAAAACGTCTGTACATTTAGTTCAATGAGCTCTATGGCTAGATCCCTTCGGCGCTTTTCGTCGAGATGCACCATAAGATCGTCCAACAGCAATATTGGTATGCCTGTGCGCGTTCTTTTGTATATTCGAAAAACCGCCAGAACCAGCGAAATCAGAAATGCTTTTTGCTCTCCGGTAGAGCAATTTTCCGCTTCCAACAATGTTTTTCGATGTCGCGCTTCCCAGATGCTTTTTTGGGCACTGACAGACGTTGTTTGTTTCTCGGAATCCACGTAGCGATTATTTTTGAGAATTTCCATTATTTCCAGCATTGAATCTTCTTCGCTGTGCGTATGATATATTTTCTCAATTTCGCCGGAAATGGACACGATGGGTCTAAGAAACTCCGATGGGTATGCATAAAATACCTCGTGGAGCAAATCAATGAATTCCAGTCGTGATTTTGTGATTTTCACATTTTCTTCGGAGATTCTTTCTTCGAGAATTCTCAGCCAACTTTCGTCTTTTCGATGAAAAATCACATGCAGGCGTTCTTTCTGCAACTCCGCCAGCTTGCGGAGATTGGACTTGTGCCTCTTTTCGTATCCGCTAACAAGATGGTCGAAAAAAGCACGTCTGTCGGACATGGAATTTATGAAAACGTTATCCATGCTCGGAACAATCCACAGCAGCCAGAGCGATTCCTCGAATTTCGATAGGCTTGAAGCGCTTGTGCCATCTATGCGGGCAATGCGTCTACCGTTTTTGGCGTTGGTGGACAGCTGCGTTTTGTATCCGTCTTTTTTCAGGAGTAATTCGACGTTCCAGGAGCTGGACAAACTGTCAATGCAATTTAAATCGGAAACCGGAGCTTTTCTCAATCCCCGTTCTGACGAAAACAATGATATGGCTTCCAATATATTGGTTTTCCCCGCTCCGTTTTCTCCGTAAAACACCACAAACATGGACGATATACTCAACGCCAGCGTTCTATATGATCGAAAATTCTTGCAGGTAAGTTTCGTAATGGCGGCATCTAAATTTGGATCCACGTCGTTGTCCTAGATCCTCATGGGCATGACTACGAACAAAGAATCCGGCTCCGACTCATCAATAATTAAAATCGACGCCAGAGCATCCCTCACGTATATTTTCAGATTTTCGCCTTGGAGGGTTTGCGCCACATCCAACAGATAGCTGGCATTGAATCCTGAGTTCCAGTTGGGACCGGAATAAGTGACTTCCATCTCGTCCCTACCACTGCCGACCTTGCTGTTCGCGACATAAAAATAAAGCATGTTTTTGTTGAGTTCCAGCTTTATGGATCTTACTTTATCGTCTGAAATAACCGCGATACGATCTATAATCTCCAGAAATCCCGCTCTATCTACAATGAAGAAATCGGCCGATGTCTCCGGAATGACTCTCTTGTACTCTGGGAAATTTCCCTCCACAAGTTTCGAGATGAAGATAACGTCTCCCATCACAAACTGCACCTGATTGGCACTGAATGTCACGGATACATCGCCAGTAAACGTATCCAATAATTTCTTAATTTCAAATATTGTTTTCTTTGAGATTATTACACCCTGAAGACACTCTTTGACGTCGATATCCATCTGGGACAGTGAAAGGCGATGGCCATCGGTGGAGGCGGCTTTTAGCTTCGAATCCTCCTTGTGAAAAAAGATACCGCTCAGATTATGTCGGTTTTCCTCGGGAGATATGGAGAATTTTGTGCGGCTAATGAGCCGACTTAAATCCGACGACTTCAGCGTGAAACTGCATGTATTTTTTACGGTGGCGATTTCCGGGAAATCAGAGCAATCCAGTATGGACAGCTCGAACTTTGATTTTCCTGCAGTCACCAGCAATCTTTGTCCCTTATCGATGAGGGAGAATTCTATGACTGAATTATCCGGAGATTTTCTAACGATGTCGTTCAATGTAACAGCGGGAACCGCAACGCAACCGAACGTATCAGCTTCGGCTGGCACGACCTCCATTATCGAATGATCCAAATCCGTCGCTTTCAGATGCAATCCAGACCCATTGAACTCCAGAAGGACATGAGACAATATTGGAACGATAGACTTTCTGTCCGCAACACTCACTGTCCGCATGACTGCCGGCAATATATCTTTTTTTGCAACCTTCGCTCTCATTTACAAATCTCCAACACAATCTCTAAAAACGGATATACGATAAAAATAATACGAATCAGCCGATAAAACAACTGCTGAGATCTCACAATCGCATTTCTTTCCAGGACTCTCTCGAGCAAAACAAAGGTTAATAGTTCAAAATAGTCAGCGCAAGGAGCAAAAACAGCTCGCGCAACGGATCTATCCGATGGTGCAGATGATGCGTCAAAATCATGCCTTATTTGCCTAAAAATATATCCACCGTAAATTTATAATTCATTTTGTGTTGACAACTGTTTTCTGTTGTATTATCCTACCGAAGTTTTTTATTAGACCTGTTGCATAACCCAAACGCAGATCCAGTAATGAATTTTGATAAGGTCAGTGTAACATTATTTTATTTCTCATGCAAGTCCAAATCCATTTTTCATGTTAACAATTCCGGCGATAACCCTAAACTTTTCATTAAATTTTATCCTTTTGTTGCGATAACGGTCCGACATAATCCTGAAAACCTTAATATCTCCGAGAATATTCTCAACAACCACTCTAACTTTTGATATGGCCCTGTTTTTTTCC
>BNWJ01000053.1 GCA_025998735.1 Alphaproteobacteria bacterium
TGATGCTTTGTGCTTTTGTTTTTTGAGAAAATTTCCTGAACTTTGTTCCAAGTTTCTTCCGCAATGATTGCTTCGTGTTGGCCTTTGTAAAGCTCACCTTTGTGAGTGACATAACCTTTGTAATATGGATTTTCTAAAATTCGCCTAATCGCCTTCGGGTCATACAATTTTTCGCCTTTGTTTTTGCCTTTATCCTGAGGGCGTGGTTTGGAGCGACATCCTTTGCGATTCAGTTCGTCGGCGATTAACGTACATGATTCTGTTTCCAGAAATCTTTCGTAAATTAGACGCACGACAGCAGCTTCATCTTCATTTATCAGCAATTTTCGCTCTTTTATATCGTACCCCAGCAGCGGATATCCTCCCATCCACATGCCTTTTTTCTTGGATTCAGCGAATTTATCGCGGATGCGCTCGCCTGTAAGTTCGCGTTCATATTGAGCAAAGCTGAGCAGCATATTCAGCATTAATCGACCTGACGAACTTGCGGAACTAAAGGATTCCGTCACCGTATCGAACATTACATTGTTGCTATCGAAGGTATTCATAATGCTTGCGAAGTCCAGAAGCGAACGTGAAAGTCGGTCTAATTTGTATGTAACTACGCAATCTACTCTGCCATATTCGATATCCTTCAGTAATTCTGTCAGTCCTGGTCTGTTTATGTTTCCGCCGGAAAATCCTCCGTCATCATAGTGTTGAGGCAGAATAATCCAGCCTTTTCCTTGTTGACTCCGAATGTAGTTTTCGGCAGCAATACGCTGAGCATCAAGGCTATTGAATTCTTGCTCAAGGCCTTCTTCGCTGGATTTTCTCGTATAAATTGCACACCGCACCAACGTGACGTTGGATCCATTGTTTTTTGCCAATTGCGTTTTCATAAATTTCCTCCTAAACATCAAAAATTATTATGTCCAGCTTTAAGCTGGCTTTATTCCAAAAAACTTTAGCCCATTCCATTTTGTTCCTGTGATTTTCGTAGCTATGGCCAGTAGTGACTTGAAGACCTCACCTTCGAAGGAAAAACCGCCATCAACAACGACGATTTCGTATGTTTTTTCATGGTACTCCTTGATGATTTTTGCGCCTATCAGTGGTTTGTACTTTTTCTTCACGACACTACCGTTGATGTTCGTAGACAGCTGATCCATCCGCTTTCGCGTATTTTCCGGAAGCCCGCCAAACGCGAGCTCCTGAATCTTGTAGGCAATCTTGGAAACAAGATAAGATTTGCTGTATGACATCGGTTCATAGTCGTAAAACGTTCCCCACAATTTAGTAAGCTCATCCACTGATTTACCTTCCAACGCCAAAATCTGCTTGAGCACCTTAAAATCTTCAGTCACTTTCATTCTCCAAATGGTCAATATTTACATTCCCTATTAACTCTCCGTTCGCGACTAAAGTCAAGCGTCTTGCCATAGTTTTTCTCTCTATCTTGAGAGTTTTTTGCTTTTATATGGCGTTGAATTCCTCTGAATATCAATTTTGCCAATTGAGCGGGTTTCGAGTCTATCTCAGCTGCTTTCTTAGATTGCTCTTTCTGTGTGTCAGTCATTTTTGTGCTCCATAATCTCTGAAAAAGGACCGATATTCATTTTTAGTATCCTTTCATTAATTTGCATCTGTAACGCGCATCATGCTTTTTGCCCCATACTATTGTTGGCAACGATTCCACGCTTTTGGAGGCGGATGTGAGAACAAAAACGATTTTCTGAACATAAACCTAAAGAACAGAAAGTTTTGTTGATCATATTTCAATGGGTGTTTGACAGGTGTTCGTGCCCTGAATTTTGAGTAGTCGATGGCACTTTTGGAATTTATCTTGCATTTTAAATACTTGGTCTTGCTGGGTCTAGGCTTGGTCTTAAAATCGACCTCTAACCCATTGATTTTATTGAACAAGACCAAAAGACCAAAAAGACCGGCGAAAAACAGTATATATGTTTTTTTTATTTTTTTGAGAATAGAAAAAAATAAAGGTCTGTCAAACGAAGCTTTTCCAAAAGAACGCATATATAAAAGAAACCAAAGGATAATATACTATTATACCTTCAGGTATACTCTTCTCCAATTTACACTCTACATAATATATATCGTTTTGTATATAGATTATTTTAAAATTCTCAATTATATTTTTCTTCATGATTACGCCTCGAAAATTTTGCTGTTAATTACGTACATTCTCTGACGTTTTCCATTGATATATGGATATGCAGTAACGCGATCCTTATCGTTACCGGGCTCCATAATCCCAAAGTTAACCAATAATCTTGTAACAGCTTTTAATGGGATGCCTTTGGCGATGATGTTTTTGAAATACTCTGGGAATATGTAGTAAACGTCTTCTAAAATGCCATCTGTATCTGTTCGTGATTCAACATATCCGGCTCGCTCACCGAAAAACGTATTGTCAAAGGTTTTGTGATTTGCTATCCGCTGAAAACGAATGTGCGCATATGTTTCTAGATAACTTCTAATTTGTGCCAGCCATTGTTTTTCTTCTTGGTTTCCAAAGCCTCCTTTGTCTTTGATCCAGTCATTGAAACATCGTAAAGCTGCATTCATTGCCTCGCCAATCTGCCCTCCGGTAATGCCGTATTTTGTAGCCAATTCTCCAGCGAATCCGAATGTAAAAAATATGTCGAAAACTCTGTAATCCTGTCCTTCTGCGCCTACTGGCAGGTGATCCTCTTTGGCTTTTTCGAGTTCGATATCGAATTGCCTTTTTATTGCGTCCTCCTCCATGAGCGACTCAATGAAGGTAAGCATTGGGGATCCGTAGTAGCGTCCTGTTGCTTCTTTTAGATGGTTTGTTAGCGCATTGTAGTTTGGAAGTGCGTGCCGCACGGGCATTAACGGCTTCGCCACCTTCCGAAGTGTATGCGAGATGTAATTGCAATGTGGAGCAGTTTCGGCAAAAGAAAACGCCCGTGCTGCAAGCACTCGCCAAATCTGTGTTTTGCGTGCTGCGCCGTGTATATTTGCTCTGGTTTTTCCCATGCCGTTGGCTAGCATGTAGATTGCATCTCCAATTTTTTTTGAGTCCATCAAGCCGATTTCGTCCAAAATTAGCAACATATCGCCAACGTGACGTTGGATCCATTTTCTGCTTTGCTACCGGTTGCATTGTATGCGAGATGTGCTTGCAACATTGAAGCGGTTTCGGCAAAAGAAAACGCCAGTGGTGCAACCACTTTTTTAGAAGAAATTCTCTCATTTTGTCGCCATCTTTCGACAACCAACAGTTGAGAACGCGAATGCGGCGAACCTGTCCACGACGTGTTTTAAACTCAAGTAATTTTCCGGTATTTTCTCCGTCTGAATCTTCCGTTTGCGCAATGACTTTTACGTAACCAGAAACAAAAACATATCCCTTGCGGCGCTTATCGTAATAAGACAATTCATTTTCGGTAAGCCGAAAACCATCGACCATGCTTTCGCAAATAGAGTTTTTCTCTTGGCTTTTTGCGAAAATCTCTCGAGCTTTTTCTGCCAACGTGACGTTGGATCCGTTTTCTGCTTCGCTATCTTCTGAAATGTATGCGAGATATAATTGCAATGTTGAAGCGGTTTCAGTAAAAGAAAATGGGTCCAGCGTCACGCTGGTCGAACGCGACTACAACAGGTTTTTCGATGCATTCATGTATGCTCGCTCCGGTTGCATAACCTTCGCAAATTATGACCTCATCGCAAATCTCTCCAATCACAAAATAACAGCCTTTTTTGCGTCCTCCGGCGTGGAATTTTTTCAATCCATTGGGATAGATTTTTTGAAGAGAAACCAAGTTGTCGTTCTCATCGAAAATTGGCCTTTGCCTGTGACTTTAGTCGTTTTTGAAACTGTGACATGCCCATCCGAATGAGTAATTGCGGTTTCTTTGACCTTGAATAAACCGAGTTCCATTGCTTTTTGAGTTGGAGAATTAAAATCTGCTCCGTCTTTTTTGATCAAAAAGCCTTGCTGGCGAAGCTGTTCAAACAAACGTTTTTCTCCTGTCTCAATGCCGTTTGTTTTTAAAATTTTTGCTAGGTCTCGAATTAGGATTGTGTCTCTTGTCACCGAGATGGCATCGGCAAGTACAGCTTTTGGTTTGTACTCTTCAATTTGGACTTTCAATTGGTCTTTTTGAAACTGAAGTCGTTCTTTTTCTGCTCGTTCCTTTTTAATCACATTGAGCATCTCGATTAAAGCGTCTGGATCGTTCAAAAGCTCATCGGCTTTAACTGGCGTAATGTATGCGCCGTGTTTTCTGATCTGCGGAAACACTTCATGCGTAGCCCAATGTTGGAACTTTTTGGCTTCTGGTTTGCGAGAAAGCAAAATGACATTATAAAGCCCAAACTCATTAATTATTGTGAGTTTCTGCTTGCCGCCAAGGGTGTCGACAATATCGACATCCTTTTCGTCTTCATCGAGGCGAGCCGCTATATCGCGGCTGTTGTTGATTTCCAGTACCTCACAGATATCTTTCAGTACCCACCACAACTCTCCATTTTTCCAGACAGTTCTGACGCTTTTTCCGTAGTAAAAAAATATCTGTGGTACGTTCGTATCAATTTGTGTTTCGTTAGTTGTAGTCATTTGCGTATACTCCTTTTTGTTTTGTTTTTGACTATTTGTTTTTCCAAAATATCGTTAATCGTTTTCATCTTCGACCTCCAATTCTGCTAAAAATCCACACATTTCAAGGAAATCTCCGATTGTAAGATCTCCTATGCGTTTATCGTTTTCTTGCTTCATACTCACGAAAGTGCTTGCAGCACACGCGCTATTCGATAAATGCCTGTGGTGCAACCACTTTTTTGTCCTTTCTGGTTAAGTATTTCTGTTTGCTTTACATATTCTTTTTTTCAATAATTCCATTCTCACGGCATTTGGCGTAACGTTTGCACAATCGCATGCGCGCTCGAAATAACGACCTCCTTGACAAATCCAGTCGAAGGCTTCTTTTCTTTCGCGTTCCCCCTCACGTTCCTGTCGATCACATCTGCAATTGCTCTTTTTATCACCGCTTGCCACATTCTTACTTCCCCATCACACATCGGTTCATATGCTCCAAGGAATGTAGTCGGAATTATTTTTATAATTTTTGTACATTTGGTGATCCGGAGTAATAATCGACACGACTTTATTTTTGTCTTTGTACACGCCACCTTTGTCGCTTTCAATGCCGATTTTGATTACAACCTCCAGTCCATCCAATTCACCAAATGAATTTATTCTTCTGGCTGCCATTGCGTTTTCAGACATATCTTTCGGATTGACGTTTTTGGCTGATTCAAGAAGCGCTCGAATTCTCGTCTTCCCCATATTGATCCAAGCCTCACTACCCTCGACTCCGATTTTGTCGAAGATTCTTTTTTTGGCATATTGACCTTCGAGAATTATGAATTCGCAATCCAAATATGCGGAATCGCTGTTTTTACTTCTGGTTAAAAACGGGTCAAAAAAATCGCTTCCTGGTTTTACGACCAATATTGCTTTTGCAATCGTCCCTGCTGGAATCAATCCAAATTCCGTCTGTAATTCTGCTGTATTAAAGTCCATTTTTGTTCTCCTCTTTTATTTCTTGCCTTTAATTTTGTTCAGCAACTTTCCAAGATGCGCCTCTTCAATTTCATTCAGACGACCGCTGCGATCTTTCGCTGGATAGCCATTTGTGTTCAGCGTATGACACACAAACTTTCTAATCAGTTTTTCGGATTCGCCTTTCATGGCAACCATAGAAATTACCTCGTCTAGAACTCCTGGGATTTCACTTGTGGTTTTCGATCCTTCGATTTGCGGAACCCATGTGGTTTGGTTGAAGCTATCGGTTCTCTGTTCCAAAAGTCCGACGATGATCACATCTTTGTTTGGAATATGCTGAAACTGATTTAACCAAACACTCATTTCCGAAGCCAACAATCCATACGCTGCTCTTGTATCTGGCTTACCGGATTTTTCCGAAATGGCTTCCGGCTGGGATTTGCACCAACCAAGACACAACCTAGAAGCTATAGTAATGCTATCAATGAAAATGCATTTGTACTTCGATAAATCGCACTCTCTGTACTTTGCTTTCGCCATCTCAAAATGCCTCTGTCCGTAGGCTGAATTTGCTTTCAACGCTGGATTCGCTCCTCCAATTAGACACGCAATATCACGTGCTTCTTCCCAAGTTCGTACAGCGATCGAGTCTCCACCCCATGCTTGTACAGCAAGCAATCCCGCTTCAAAATCCAGACAAATTGTCGGTTCATCGATGGTTTTGAGAAGAGACGTTTTGCCAATCCCAGACTGTCCGAAGATTGCTATTTTGTGCGTGCCGCACGCGCGTTTTCTATCTTTTGGGTAGTTTTTGATGTATTAAATAATCGGATCCAACGTCACGTTGGCGTTTTTCCAGGAGTAATTGTTCGCGCTTCTTTAAACAACTCCTGGTACTCATAAGGCAGCGCAGAATATTTGCGTTCCTCTACCGAATAAACGACTTTTACAAATGCTTTCCGCCTATCTTCTGGAAGTGCGTGCCGCACGCGCATTTATAATTCATGGATCCAACGTCACGTTGGTCGAAAAATCTCGTTGTGCCCGTATCTTTATTTTCTCTTTGCAAACTATTTTTTACAGACTCCGCAAAACGTAAATTCAAACCGTCATCGAGTTTTTCTTTCAACTCTTTTGCATGGCTTGTTAATTTCGTAACTTGCTCATGCAAATCCATAAGATCGTGTACGTCCAGCGCACTAATTTCCTTTGCACTTAACGTTTCCAGTACTGCTAAATTGCTCATATTACCTCCACTATTGAAAAAACCGTTAGCGAGATATTTTTCGTCCAATGAGTTAATGAATTTTGCTATGTCTTTGGCGCGTTTTATGTCGGCATACACAGAAGATCTGTAACGACCGGTCATATCTAAAATTTCGGAGACACTGTGGTTCAGAAACAAATTGATTACATCGCGATATCTGTTGGGAAGTCGCGATATCAGTTTTTCCAAATCAATAGCTTCCCAAATTCTGTCTAAGGAAATATTCTGCGATTGGAAATGCTCATCGTCATACTCAAAAATTAGAGCTTTTGCTCCTCTTTTCTCACGATTGTATTTCTCGATCAACATGAGATATTTCTTCTGCAAAACGACATTTGCAAAATGCAAAAAATCGCCCTTGCTTTGATCATAGGCCTTTGCGCTCGAGATCAGTTCACATAACAACTCCTGCTGAATATCTTCATGATCCATAAAATGCGGCGACTTCAACTTACACAGCTTTCTTGCATAAGTATGAATTCTCGACATTATTTCCTTACTCATATATTCAGTCATTCAACCAATTACCTCGCTAACGAGAGCAAGTATGGAACAGCCTCAAAAATGGTTATATCGTTTCTCAAAAAATGTTATAGCTTTTCGGCCAAAATCGCCCTTGATAAATGAGGGCCTCCCAAAAATGTTATAGCTTTTGGAAAAATGTTATAGTCGCTTGCCTCTATATGCCTCCTTTTTTGACTATAACGTTTGGGCTAATAGCATATCCCTTCCATTTTTTAGATACGATTATTTCTTTGTTGAGTTTTTCAAACGCAGATAGTTTGATCTTATCAATCGCCTGAATAATCTGAATTGGGTTAAGTTCTGTTTCGATAGTCCACTTGGTAGCCTTATTTTTGATTAATATACACATTCAAGTTGAGAAACTGGATTGTGGAAAAACCTGAAAGTTGTCGTTAATGCGAGATTTTGCTTTTTTGGCAATAGTCTTCCAAGTTTGTTCGTAAAACTCCATAACGGCGGCTCTAAACTCGCCGGCGGACTTAAAAAAGCGATTATTTCTGGTGTATTCGTTGGACAATTTCCATAATCGTTCAATTGGGTTCAAGTTTGGACTATATGTCGGAATAAAATGCAGGATAATCCCCATTTTTTCGGCCGCTTCACGCGTTTTTTGCTGATATTGTAGCGGCCATTGTCTAAAAACATATGAATCTTTTCGCAGCGATATTTCTTTTTTACCAAGCCAAAATAATCAATCATCGAATCGCTATTTATCGTTTCGTAATCCTTTATGACTATGTTCATACTTTTCAGAAGGTGATAGTGTCTGTATAAGTTGATAAACCTCCCAAGCTCAAATTGTGAACAAATTTTTAGTTTGAGAAGAAACAATCGTATTATAACGATCATTCATATCGCATAGCATCTTATAAATTTCGTCCACCACGTATTGCGACTGACGATAGACACGAGAAAAAAGAGAGTTGTATCTATTAAGATATTTTGTTGCAAATCCGCGAGCATTTCTGTTTCTTTGTTTGATAAAGCCGTGAAAATTATTTACGGTATTAATATTGTAAAAACCAACGCCTTTGTTTTCGCTTTTTGCTCTCACTACAGAGCATTTTTTCGTTTCTTCGAGAACGTTGTAACCTTTTGCTTTATCACATAAGAAAAGAGTATATTCGCTTACTCTGTTGCCGAAAACGCTCTCGATGTCTGTTTTTTGAGGAGTTGCTCGATTAACTAAAAGCGCTATTCCTTTGCCTTCTCGCTCAACGGCTGTGCATATGCAGATATATTCATCTTCAACCTGAGGAGTTGGATTGGGCGAACAGAGAGGAAATGAGAGGAGTGAATCAGATCATAGACTCCAAATGAAAGAAGAGATTCTGAAGTTTGAAGCTTTTGGAATACAGTCGGAGATAGACCGGCCAGGCAGAGTCTAA
>BNWJ01000054.1 GCA_025998735.1 Alphaproteobacteria bacterium
CCCATGAATCGCCAACCGGAGTTCCAGAATGCAACGGAATCAACGTCCAGGTTGTGTCTGGATTTTGCACATACACTTTTACGTTTGAATTTCCAGGCGTGAGACTTTCGTAGGTAATTGAAACTTTAACGTTTGTTCCAGCTGGAATTGCACGCGTGACGTAGTCGCAATCTTCGTCGATGGTGCCAAGAACCGCCTGCACACCCTGGTATATAACCGGAGATTGCGTTTGTGTTCCCTTCAATTTCGCTTTTAATGAAATGTCTCCGTCGATTTTTTCCTTGAGTTGAACCGGCATATCTTCAGCTAAAACGTTGGTTTTTCCGTCTGAATCCGTGTAGATAAATTCAACGTCAGTCCCAGAAGAAACGCGCTCGATATTCGCAAGAGTCAACAAATCTGTGTTTTGATCCGCAACAATTGTTCCCAAATTTATCTGATGTTCGGTTTCGGTAAATCTGCAAGCTAACAACCTGAACGTTAAATCCAATTCCTGGTGCGCCGTCCAAGTACTGGCGTTTGACGAACTCAACAAAGCACCAACTTGATATGCCTGTCTGGTTATCCAAGCGTTGTGAATCGAGTCGAATTTTCCAAGTTCAACCACAGCGACAGAGGTTTCCGCATCGTCAGTAAGTATCACAATTGCATATTCGACGTTTGCTTCCAGCCAAATCGGGCAACGTGACGTTGCATCCCCGAATAAAACACGAGTATGAGTTCCGTTGACGTTGATGTCGGCTGGATAGACGTATCCTTGAGCAATAACGTTTTGATTGGGAAAACCAACAGTTGTCTCTCGAATTTGAACTAAAACGCGAGATGTCCCCTTGTTTTTGAACCACAGATCAACGCCAGCAATGTGACGACCTGCGGCCAGTGTAAACGTCTGCGCGAGAGGATCGTATCTAATCGTGATGGTTGTAACAATCCGTCTGGATTGCGTTGTGATTATACCACTTGAGGTATATGTTGCAAAGCCAACGCTCCCCTGATCTCCCACAACTCGAACGAGAGCAGTACCAGATGGGACACCCCATGGCACAACAAATGTACCGCTTGCTTTTCCCTGATTATTCGCTGTTATTGCCATGTGATTGCATCACCAGCATTAATGCTAGCGCCCTCTGCTGCACTGTATGCCGACACTACCTGAAATATCTGAGTAGGTTTCATTTTGTTTTCCTTCTGTGAAATCATGCCGCCTCAACTGCTACTGGTATTCCCGAAAATTCTACAACTTCGATTCTTTCGCCTGGCTTTAGACCTTCGATTTTGATTTGCTGCCTTATTTGCCTCATAAATGTGGCATATCTGCTTGTGCTTGCAACTAAAGTGTTCGCGTCCGTGTATGTATTGTAATAATTGCTATCGAAAATCCATGTGTAAAACAATTGCGTAACAGGACTCAACCACTGCGTTTCAATTTCCGTCCAGAAGTCGACGTTCGAATTTATAGTCACGTCAGCCGGAATTGGATCAAACGCACAATATGGATTGATTTTCATACTGCCCGTCTGCAACTCCTGCGATATAACCGGCTCCAGCACATATGGCAACAAATAGACTTTTTGGTCTTTGGCGAGATCGTGAACTTCCGCTCTTGTCGGGAGAGTGAGGCATTTATCAACAATGGCTCCGGTTTGGGAAATTCCTTGGTCTCGCATGTCGTCATCGAAAAACGGATCGACAAAAATGCCTTTTTTGGCGCTTGGATCGCTGGCATTTGCGTCGTTTTTTAGTTGCTCTTGCGATATCAAATAGTAGAGATTCAAGACCATGTTTTTTATGCTCTCGATGTCGCCCATTTTTACGACTCGAATTGCGTTGTTGCTGACTTTTGGTTTTTGGTTGCTTGCCCAATTTTGAAAAATCTGAGCCAGAACTAGCTGCCCGTTAGGAGCCTTTGGAACTGAAGGAGTCCAGGCGTGCGCAAGACCTTTTATACGCCGCACAATTCCTTCGTTGTCTATCGTGATTAAATCATAACGTGGCATTTTCCAGGAATAAGTTACGAGAACCATGGTACCGTCGACGGCTCCAGAAATATTAAAACCAGTGTCCGTCACATTTGTTGGATCGACTTTTGTTCTGTATCGATACGTGATTTCGTATGTACTTCCAGGAGCTGGTTCTGCACCAGGCGGCGACCAATCGACTTGGCCAGCCGTTAATTTGTAGTCGGTGTTTTTTGCGTAAACAGTATTGCCTTGTTTTATAAGCATAATTTCAAGCACCGATGTCGACGGTATCGGATCCAACGCGCCACTATAACTTCCGTGACTGAGATTCACAGTTTTTTGAACCGTCACATCAACTGAAGTTACAGAGGCCAACGGAGCATGATTCAGCTGAACGGTCATGACTCCCTGAGCATTCGGCTCGAAAACATATGGATCCGAAGTTACGGTTTCCGCATCAATTTCATTATCAAATCGAACTCGTAACGAATGAGCCAACTCAATTTCGTAGCCATCGACGTGAGCTTTTCCTTCGTTGATTGTGAAAACCTGCTCTGTATTAGAGTTTTCGAGACATGTAACGCTCATGCCACGAACTAAAAATGATCCGTTACTTTCGTTGTCGTATCGCGCGAGAGCAACGCTGACGGAATCCATTTGTGGAGCCAACGCTTTTTGAACAAGTACACCGTGTTCGACATTATATATAGAGTAAAATTCTCCGAGATCGGAAGTTTGCGGCGTTACACCTTCAGATTGAAAACTCCAAACCAAATTATATTGAAGTCGCGCCGCTCCAGTTTCCTGATAATTTCGTGTACCAACAGCTGGATCTCGTAGTTCTGGATCCTCCAATTCTGTGACGATTTTTTCTTTGAAATAAACTCCGATTTTCACTGAAACATCAATTGGGATTGTGAAATTTCCTTCGTGAATATCGCGAATGGCTCCGTTGAGATAAACTTGACCTGCCTCGACTGTAACAGCTCCACTTTGATTATCGATGATGCAAGTGCAACCTCTGATTACGTCTCCGTCTTTGAAGATCGCATTACCGAAATTTTTTAGAGCATGGCTTGAGTATTCTTGAATTTCGTTAAGCTCCGCAGACTGCAAACCTTTGCCAGCTAAAAACAACGACTTCGTGTATTTCTTGTTGGAATCAAAGCGGTTGAAATAACCTTGTAGTGTTGGCATTGTGATCTCCTAAAAGTGCGTGCCGCACAGGCATTCTTTTTGTGCTGTACTAAAAATCAAAATCATGCGTTTCTTCTCCTAAAATGTAACTACAAAACAAAAAGTTTCGCGTGTTGCTGGAGTTCGAATCAGCGGCACCGAATGTTCAAGCAACAGCAAAATTCCAGGATCGACAATATCAGCTGGAAGAAAATATTTCTGACCAACAGGATGTTTTTCTGCCGTTTGAGTGCCAACAAATAACCCAAGTTCGCGGATCGTATATTCACTGGCATCTGTAAAATCGTATAACGTTCGAATGAAAAGGTTGTTGGTTGGCACTTCGCTGGCGGAAAATCGTCCGGTCGGAGTTACAAGTTCGCCCTCGTCGTCACCAACGCAAAACAGAACTTCATCGACAACACGTCTGCCAACTTCATTTGTGAGAGTTGTTTGACTTGGATCCTCCGAAACTAATTCATTCCATGCTTCGTCGCCTTGCCCCCAAGCTATGTGAATTACCTGATTTTTCACACTCTGCGCAATTGCCGTTCGTCCTGATTGTGTTAATATCGCCATCTAAAAATTCCAAATTACGGTCTCTATATTCTTTATTCAGTGTTGAGAGAAAAAAGTCTAAAGCTTGATTAGTTGCTGGATATTTTTGCATAACTATTTTGCTGATTCCACGGAACATGGAAGTGTCTATTATCATGCCAAGTGTTATTGCCTTGATATTGAGCCTTTTCGTAATGGTCTCGAGCATGAGTTTTGTTTATGATGCACAAAAAATTCTGAAATACCGCGACATAATTTCTTGCGTGTTCGAATTCCGAAACAGAATGCGTGAAAGTACTCGCCGCTGAGCGTAAATTTTCTCGGAAAAATCTTTCTTCAACGAGAATGCGATTCATTATATTTTTATTGTGAGATAACAAACTGAACGAAACGACAAACGGTTCCTCCGTCAATTCATCATAACCAGAAGAAAATGCTGAATTGATATCTTCGAGAATTGACTCTGACAATACAACCAGTGCTTTTGCAATGATACTTGGTCGCAGCAACTTTTCTGGAAGATTACCGACGAATTTTGTGTTCCAAATATATCTTTCTGGAAGAGAAATACTTCTGTGATTGACGGCATCTAGCGGAGCATCGTCGAGATTTGCAAAATCCAATTTATACGTATCGATATTTTTTGCATAATCAAAATGCTCTCTGACGTTGCATTGCTCGAGCGGCATTTCCGGCATTTCTAGAGCATCAAAATTTTGTCGACCAAAAGAAAGTTTCGGCCCATCGTCTTGCAAACGAATCCCAGAATGATCGGATAAAAAATCTCCGAATTTCGAGCCATCCAAAATAAATCTGCGAATGTCGTATAATGAATTATACATACGACTGAGTCGAGATCGCAAAGGCGCGGCAAGCTCTGCAACTGAGACGATGGCACCAACTCCAAAACTATTGGGAATTTCCGACAAACCAATCTGAAATTCTGCGAAATGTTCGCCTGGAGGCTCTTCTTCTATGATGATGTTTTCAAAACCATACCAAGATAGCGCGTTTCTCAATGACTTTGGTGTTCCGCGAATTCTATGAAATTCCAGTCCTTTTTTTAACCATCTCGGCAAAATCATCGATATTTACTTGCGCCAAAGAATACTCATATGCAAGCACAAGTTTTAGCTCGGTATCACGAAATTTAAAGCCAGCAAGAACGTCCGAATTCACTTTGTAGTCAATGGCTTCTGCAATATTTCTTTCGGATTTTGTGGAGTTGAAAGGTAACAAACTCATCTCAAAAGCTCCACAACTCCAAGGCGAGCACATTCGATTTCCGTAACAAGCACATCACTTATCGGAGTAATCAGCTCAACATCTTTTACGCCATTCGAAAACAAATTCGATATAATCCATGACCGCGAAATGCTAACTCCGAGCCCTGCGATTTTAGCAAAATTTCCAATAAAAGATGCCTTCAGAGTCTCCAAAATTTCCGGCGGAGTGCTGGACATCAACGTGATTTTTGCTTTTACATTTATGTCGATCATATTACAGGCTACAACTTCTACGGTATCCGTCAGCATTCGAATATCTTCACGCAACATATACGCCGTAACTTTTTCCAGAAGATCATCGGAAACAATGCCGCCATTTTCCTTCGACAAAATCGAAATACGCACAAGTCCTGGCTCCGGAGAATCTGCGTTGGCCTCTTTCACTCGTTGGTCAGAATTTATTGCGTGATATTTGTATGCTTCGCGACTTCCAGATGACGACCATCCGACGATTTTTGCTTGAGTTCTATTTCGTAAATCTTCGTCGGATTCATTCTCTTTTCGTTCAATTCCATAAAATACAGCCAAATTATCAAGATCGGAACCAGTCGCAAAAGCCAGCAAATTCGCTTTGGCTGCCTGATTAATTCGGCTCCTCAATAACAACTCACGGTATGCAGCCACCTCCATCAACTTAATTACCGGATCGCTTTCAAGATATGCTGAAAATTCAGCATCTAAAGACAAAAGAGCCTCTTTCATGCGCTGGAGAATTTCATTAAAACTCAATTCATCAATGATCTGTGGAGTTTGAAGGTCATTCATATAATTAATCCTTCAATGTTGATTTTTTGCTGTGTAATCAAGTAAATACCACTTAGCGACAGAGTAATCCGCGCTTCCTTAATTTCCAGGATCGTGATCTTTTCCAGCTTAATACGAGGCTCCCATTTTTCGAGAGCCTCTGCTACAGCAGCATAAATTTGAGGGAACAATTCTTTGTTAACCGGCTTATCCGTAAGGTTGAACAACTGCGAACCGTATTCACGGCACATAACTCGACTGCCAATTGGTGTCGTCAAAATATCAACGATGGATTGTTTCAAATGATCGAGATCGTTCAAATATTTTCCAGTTTCACGACTCATGCCTTTCATTTTTTCACATCCCTCCCATGCATTTGCAAAAATTCGGAGTTGCAGAAAGCATTGCAGAGGTCAGCGAAATATTGCTGTTGGACATATCAATTGATGAGGCTCCGCACGACAATTGAATGCCCGATGACGATAACGTAATGCTTGAATTTCCAGCATTTATTGTGACTTGATTATTCGTAGCAGTTATAGACGCGTTTCCCGAATCTAACGTGATTTCTCCATCAGATGCTGTAATTGAAGCGTTTCCAGAGTTCAATTGTATATTTCCATTATGTACATATATATATGTGTCATTCGTTTTTAGCTCGATTCCATTTTCAAACGTTACTTCAAGTTTTTTTTCACTATTTGCTTTTACATCGGCTTTTGCGTTAAACGAAATGTCGTTTTTATTTTCGGGAGCAGCAAACGAATTGTAATGTATCGACCGAATCACAACGGCTTGAGCCATTTCTCCGTGGGGTGAAAATACGACAACTTGCTCCCCAACAGTAATTGGAATCCAGCAACTTGTATCTCCGGCTGTTGAAACAATCGGAAGCCAGTTGGTTTTGACTTTTCCAATAGAAACTTTGACTTGTGCGCTGTCAACTTCAGCAACTTTTCCGATGCGAATTAAATTCGCAACACGCCTACGTAAATCAGAAAATGCAAAACTAGACTGCATGATGATCGTCTCCATTAATTACGATTGTATGCACTGGAATTTGAAGTTGTTCGTCGTTCCAAACGGATTTTCCGACATGCATTTCGTGGCTCCATTCAATCAGCCAACAAATAGACCTGTTGCAAAAGCCTCTTGGAGTCACTGATTATCAGGACCAAAAATAGGCCTACGCAACAGGTCTAATGTACATATCAAAATCCGGTTTGAAAAAATCACGAGAAATTCCGCTCACCGTTGCTGGAGAAATTTTACAACCAAATGAATTTAGGTGAGCGATGTTTGCTATCTCGCAAGCTAGTGATTGGCAAGCGATTTCAGCATTTTCAATTGTGGAATCAACAACAACTCTTGCTTCGATATTAGCGATCAAAGAAAGCTCTTCGGTTGCCGGATCACTGCCAATCCCATAACTTGCTATTTCAAGAAACACCGCCGGAGCAATTACTTCTGCGCGCGCGTTTGGATACAACAAACAAGATGCAATATTCGGACTGTTCAATATTTCTGTTCTGATGTTTTGTAAAAACTGAATCATAAAGCACCTGTAATGCGTTTTATTTCGTGTAAAAATCTTTTTTCAAAAACAGATTTTGCTTCGTCGCCAATTAGCTCCGATAAAATTTTCGTTGCTTCATCGAAAATCGGAATCGTCACAGATTTTACTGGAAATCTCTTTTTAGTTTTTCGTCTGTAAATTCCGGCTTTTGCGCCTGGTTTCATAGACGCAATAAATGCATGTTCAAACAACCGCCCTCCAGCCTTTGCACCAGAAGGTGTTTGAGTCATTGATCCGAGATCGCGAGCTAGAACACCTCGAAAATCACAGTTGAGTAACGATTGTCGGTTTTTCTTGTCTGCTCTCGCCATTTTTATTTTATCTCGGATCAACTTTAGCTTTATTCGCTTTTCCGCTGACAGCTCTTTTGAAACCTGGCCTTTCATCCATTCGGCAGTACGATTCAACGCGAAAACTGAGGCTTGAACGACCTGCTCTGGCAGAGCGTTTATCGCTTCGACAATTTTTTCAATTTGTTTTTCGATAGGCTTAATCATTGTATTCTATGTTCTCCAAAAGATCGTTCCAATCAGACCAGTTACTCAAAAATGAGTAATAGCTTTTCGCTCGTCAACCTACTGTACTTTTGTACAAAATTGTACAGACACCATTCAAGTGTCTCTCCCACAGACTTTCGGACAAAAATGTCCAAAAGTCCCTGTTCTCAGAAAATCCGTATTCACACATACGAGGGAACCATTTGTGATACGGTGTTTCAATTTCAAGTTTTGCATGAAGTTCGCGTCCGCTAACGGTAGGACGTTCATCTTCGTAATTGATAGGTATTAATTCATTCATTGTTTTCTATTCCTTTCAAAATCGCATTAAATTTCCACAGCAAATTCGATGCATCCAACAAAGGCTCTTCATGAATCTTATATTTTTTGGTACCGACAAAAATTATGTCTCCAACTTTCGGAGTTACGTCGGAAGCTTTCACGGAAAATTCGGCAACTTGTCCAATGACTTGAGAGCTGCCGACTTCATAAACATTTTCTGGTTCTTTGAACAATGCAATAATTGGAAATGATGAAGCATTTGCAGGTTTGAAAATTACTTCAATGCCCAAATGTTCGAAGACATCATTAAATGCATTTTCGAATGCTTCTTTCATTATTCTTTCTCAGCTTGCTGTTAGTTTCACCAACACTCCAGGACGCAAACACATTGGCAGCGGATTGCTTTGCGTATGTAAATCTGTTCCACGATCAAATTTTCTCGGACACTGTTTTGCGTACATCGGCAACCCCAGCGTGTTGACCGTTTCGTTAAAATCGGCAGGAGCAAAGTACGTCACAAAAGTTTCCGCTGTTCCAGTTGGGAAGCAATGACC